>NZ_LNAM01000001.1:0-66704 GCF_001461035.1 Acetivibrio ethanolgignens
ATAAATGGTAAGGACATCTAAGAGGAACTCCCCTCATCCCGATTCCCATCTATACAGTCGATAGTTACATTTCAATATAGGTAGATCCTGTGGTATGATATCAGGTAGAGTCTGATGTCCGAAGGCACTGCTGTTTCTCCTTTCAGCCGGCTTAGTCCGAGACTGCTTCAATAGCATTCAGCCTAGCACATACGGCACATTCCGCTGACACAGAATTTTCATCCCCAGCCGTTAGCCCCAGCAAGAAAGGCTGACTGGGTGCATGCTCATTGCGCGAGGTTTCGGTCACCGTATGCAGCACAGGATAAACCTTTTGCTTCAGGCTTCACAAATCCCCATCGGAATGGAGGTGATATCATGTTAAAGATCAACTATTTGTCCACCTTGTTTGTAGGTATTGATGTAAGCTCAAAGACCAATGCTGTCTATGCGATGGACTTTGAGGAAAACAAATACATCTCATCGTCGTTTGGCAATAATCAGCCGGGTGCCGATAAGCTTGTAAATATGATTGCTGAGTGTATGCAGAAGCATAAAAACCTGGATACGATTCTTATCGTGCTGGAATCTACTTCTGTATACAGCGTGCATATTTCAAACTTCCTGTCGACCAGCGAGGTTCTCATGCCCTACAAGCCTTACGTCTTTTGCGTAAACCCAAAAGCCACTTCGAATTACCGAAAGTCCTATATCGGAATGGAAAAGACCGATCCCGCAGATGCATATCTCATCGCTGACTTTGGCAGGGTAGGCCGTACGAAAAAACTGGAGCCATGGCGCGGCGGGCAGTTTATAGCCCTTAAACGCCTTACAAGGCACCGTATGCACCTTTCTGAGTGCATCACCAGGGAGAAGACTTATATGGTCTCTAATCTTTATCTGAAGTTCAGTGAACTTCAGCTCCTTGAAGGTGATGACAAGCCCTTTGGCAGTCTCTATGGTGCCACGTCCTCAGCTGTCCTGACGGAATTTTTGTCTCCACAGGAGATTATCGATATGCCGGAAGAGAATCTGCTTACCTTTCTTGCCCAAAAGAGCAGGAACCGCATCTCTGACATATCCAAAACTTCTGAACTTCTGCGGAAGGCAGCCAGGGATTCCTACCGGTTAGACAAGTGCATGTACGAACCACTGAACATATCACTGGCAAGCTCGTTTAACTGCATCCATGCCTATCAGAAAGAAATCAAGCTGATAGAACAGGCGATTGAGAAATGCATCAACGGAATGAACCCTAACGCCCTGATCATCCTTCAATCCATACCTGGAATAGGTCCGGTATGGGCATCTGGGATTCTATCAGAAATAGGCGATATAACAGCGTTTCATTCATCCGATGCCCTTGCCAAATACGCCGGGCTTTACTGGCCTAAGGGTGATTCCGGAGATTTCACTTCTGAGGACAACGTTATGTCGAAAGCCGGAAATCCCTATCTTCGCTATTATCTTGGCGAAGCGGCAAACAGCGTCAGGAAGCACATCCCTGAATATGCTGATTTCTATGCCAGAAAATATGCTGAGGTAACCAAACATCAGCACAAAAGAGCACTCGCGCTTACATCTCGTAAATTAGTACGACTCGTTTTTGGATTGCTGGTCAAAAACCAACTGTACACCGGCGAAAAGCTGGACACCGAACATAATATCGAGTCGAACTGACATTCGGTTTTGCATGAAACATACCGAAGGTCTGTTAAAGTTACCCTTTTTTCTGAAAAACATATCAAAATCTTTTTCAAAAAGTTCTTGACATATCACCAGAATGCTTTTTATGCCACATAATCTATATTCTGCCCTGCCAAAAAGCTTCCTTCGATACTTTTCCGTGCCTGATCATAGGGATTATCCGAATAGGTTGCCATCGTTGTCCTTGTCGTACCACCAGCTACATAGGCTCTGCCGCACTCAGGACAGACCGCCATCTGAAGAGATACCGTTGCTGAAATAAGCTCCTTATTCGCCTTATTTCCTTCATTAACTGCATTAGCCACATGCTCCTTTTCATGAGCCATAACTACTGCATCCGAGGCTTCCGGTGAAATATGTCCCGGCGTCTTAAAGGAAACGTTTCCTTCATTGGAGCCGTCTACATACTTACGGTTTTTACAGGTCTGACATTCTCCCTTTTTTTCAGATTTTTCAACTGCATCTGTGCCTTCTGTCTTTCCAATTGGACTAATCGGATTTACATTATACTGTGGATATAGTCCGGTTACCTGACCCCTCATATTAATTCCTGCTATCATAAAGATACCTCCTTTCCTTTTTATGCATTTTGTCAGTATAATTATGCACGCTATTTCTCATACAAAAACCGAATATATTCATATATCTCCCGAAAATTTATCTCACATTTTTTCTCCCAGATGTGGACAGGCACTCTGCTGTCAAAACCATAAATTGCTGGATATTCTTCATGCTCAAAATCATATACAATTACTATCTTTTTATCCGGATCAATCAACCAGTATTCACGAACTCCTGCACTCATATATTTATTCAGCTTAATAATGGAATCTCTTTTTTTTGTGGTCGGAGAGAGAACCTCAATAATAAAATCCGGAGCTCCATAAATACAATGCTCCATAACCTTATTACGATCGCATACAACAGCGATATCTGGCTGTACCATTGTTTTTTCATCACAGTCAAGTTGGACATCTATCGGAGAAATCATAGGTACGCAGCTATTCCGGCAAGTGCTTACATATCCCAGCAGCTTACCATAAATAAGACCACAGAGCAGTTGATGAATGGAACTCGGTGAAGACATATTATAAATAACACCATCAATCAACTCCATGTGCACGTCCTCTGGCAGCTGATAATAATCCTCCAGAGTATATTCCCCCTGTTTTTTTTCCGGACAGCCAAAGGCTTCTTCGCCAATCTGTCTGTCCCCTTTTCCCAAAATCTGCTCCAAAGCATACAAGGTATCATATCGAGGAGAAGCGGTCACTCCACTAAAAACCTTTTGAACAGTTCCCAGCGGAACCCCTGACAGTTCAGAAATCTGATCATAGCTGTATCCCAGCTCCTTTTTCCGTTTTTTCATCTCATCAATCGTCATAACTCCATCCTCCTTAACCTTATTATATCCAAAATATTTCCAAGTTTCAACCGTTATCACTCAATAAGCCCAAATAAAAACATCCCACGGATAAAATCTCTATCCTGTAGGATGCCTCTATTTGTATACACTTATTTTCCAGAAATATAGTTCTACATATTGTTTATACAATATCTCATTAGAATCAGATCCACTATCAACTATAGCTACTGCATTACCTTTCATATTTATTCAGTATAATATATGCATCTTCCAGAGTGGTTTCTCTTGATGTGCATCGAATGGATGGCTGGTTAATCGAAACAAACTGCACCCGAATTCCCTCTTGTGTATGTATCTTATTAACAATCTGATAATCCGCGGCAATTATTTCTACTTCATCTTTATCCTTTACAGTAGTTTCATATGCCATTCCTTGAGTACTTTGTAATAAGCCTTGTATTGTTCCAAAATAATCTACTTTCCCTTTTGTTAATATGCAAAGTGTGTTGCTAGTAGCTGCTAAATCTTCGACAACGTGTGTAGAAAATAAAACACTGCAATTTTCCCCCAACTCACTCAACATATTACGAATTTTTATTCTTTCTTCTGGATCTAATCCTGAAGTTGGTTCATCGATAATTAAAATTTTAGGATTATTCAACATTGCCTGCGCCAATCCGACCCTTCGTTTCATCCCACCTGATAACTGTTTATTCTTTTTATTGTAATGCTCTACTAAATTGGTTTTCTCAAGCACTAATTCAATTCGCTCTTTTATATGAGTTTTTGGAATACCAGAACTCCTCCCCAGATACTCTAGGGTTTCTTTTACTGTCAGTTCTGGATAAGGTTCTAACTCTTGAGGTAAATATCCTATTAATCTTCTAATATCATCATAATTCTCTCGTTTTAATTGAATACCACATATCTCAATGTTGCCCTCAGTTGGAATTAGTAATGTAGAGATAATTCTCATCAAAGTTGTCTTTCCGGCTCCATTGTGCCCTAGCAATCCGCATACACCGTTACCAATTTCCATACTCACATTATCTAATGCTTTATAACCATTTTTATATATTTTAGATACTTGATTAATCAGAATCGACATTTTATATTTCTCCTTTACTTATTCTCATTCATATAATTACACCTTAACCCTTTTTTCCAGCCACTTTTGTTCAATCGCAGCTAGAATTATTACAAGAATTAACATAACCATTTTCCCGATGAACCATAATTTTGCGTTAGGATCTGGATTACCATCTAGTTCACGCTTTCCAAATAAAAACATATTGATCGGTACTGGCAAACTCCTCCCCCATTTGGAAATCAATGAAACCCATATAAATATGCTTATCCCAATACCAGCCCACCTATTTGAGAAAAGATTTGAAAATAACATAGACAGAAAACCAAATATTAAGCTATTCATTAAAACAATAAGTATCGAAATAAAGAAGTAGTAAATAATAGAATCCTCCTGGTTAATCACTGGGTTGTGAATTAAAAAGAATACACCATAAAATAACATACTAGCACACACTAACATTAGTAAATTCATGAATATTCTCATCAGTAAAATATACCTTTTTATTCGATATGATTTTAACATAAATATTTCTATATTTCGTCCCGGATATTCCATTAATAAAATATCAGAGAAAAACACAATGGGAAGTAAACCAAAATATCCATCCAGTAATGACGTAATATCTGATATCTGGTGTACCAAGGGCAATAAGCATAGAAAAAACATATAACAGAGTGTACTAATCCATTTATATCTAGGTACAGATAGTTTAAATAAAATTCTCAAAGCGTTGTTCTCCTTTTCCATAATTGAATCGCTGCAATTAAAATAATAAATGATACAAGTAACAATAAGATCCCGTTATAATACATCTCTTTTTTCACTACTGTTTTAAAAAGATCA
The DNA here is from genome assembly GCF_001461035.1 of Acetivibrio ethanolgignens. GTDB lineage: Bacteria > Bacillota > Clostridia > Lachnospirales > Lachnospiraceae > Velocimicrobium > Velocimicrobium ethanolgignens. Next base: position 4,986 of record NZ_LNAM01000001.1, read on the forward strand.
CCCGGAAAACGGGTTAATAATGACAACGGTCTTACAACATAAATAAATGAACCATCTGACGCTCTGCTTCCAGTGTTGGAATATAAAACTTGTAAAAATAATATAGGTATAGCAGGTACTGGCGTTTTAAAAATTAATGAGCTTAAGCAACTAAAAGAAGATATGTATATAATAGTTGGTATACAAAACATGACAAATCTCCAAAATAAACATAATATATTATAGTCCACATGAAGATTATTAGCTGTTCGCATTGAACAAATAGTTAATCCTATAAGTACAACTATGCATGCTAAAATAATTGCAGCAACTTGCCCAAATACTTTTGACAGAATATAGTTACTTGCTTTAAAGGATTTTGTATGTAGTAATTCATAGGTATCTTTTCGTAACTCATTTCTAAAAAGAAAAACAGATATAAGTATTGTAATCATAGCAAGATACAAGTTCATGAAATCAGTGAATTTATTGGATATTTTCTCACTAAATATTCCCTGTGAAAGATACTCTGAAAGTAACTCGTTTACTTCTTTCATTGTTCCCTTTTTTTCACTGTATTTCCATTCAAACTCCACAGATATATTTGTCATTCCTTTATCTTTTTCAAAATATTCATAGATTTCTCGAAAATCTAATGAATTTTCTTCAATATGAGAGCGCATCTCTTCCACATCTTCCTGAGAATATCCCATCTCTCTAAGATCTTTATAAATACTCTCTAATTTTTCGGAATATGTTGTAGGGATTCTGCCAGCAACTATTCCCTCAGAATCCACTTGATATATTTTCTCAAGTTCATTTTCATTCTCAACATAATGAAGATTTATATATTTAGCACAATTAAAGTATGTTATCAAAGCAACTATAATAATTCCTATATAAAAAAATATATTTTTATAATAAGACTTTATCTGGTTTTTAAGAATAAACATTCTAACTCTCCTTATCTTTCTCGCACTATTAATCTTAAATATTGTCTGCTGATTAAGCAGTTATTATTTATATCGGATTATACATTATTTTCCATTATCTGTAAAGTAAAATTTAGGTATTTCTTCCATTGACATCCTATTTTTAAGTGATGGAGAAATCAAAAAAATGCTAAGCCATAGGTTTTAATCCTTGGCTTAGCACCATATTTTAATGCTCAACTCCCAAAGTTAGGAATTATACACGAATTTTGTTATATAACCAACAGAGATTTGAAAATAGTATATGTCATTTTTTATTGTACAACATCATAAATACATCTGCTGCTGATAAACCAAAGCTTACTTTCCCAATGCAAAAGCATCATGGACTGCATTCATTGCCACATCAGCATACTTCTCATCAATCAGCACAGTAACACGGATTTCCGAGGTACAAATCTGCTTAATATTTACATTAGCATCATAGAGAGCCTCAAACATCTTAGCTGCCACACCCGGATTAGACATCATACCTGCACCAACCACAGAAACCTTAGCTACATTTTTCTCTACCTCAACACGACTGCATTTTAAGCTTCCCTGACGGTGGCGTTCGATAATTGCTGCTGCCTCGTCAGCAGCATCCTCATCTACCGTAAAGCTGATATCCTTTGTGCCGTCACGACCTACAGACTGTAAAATAATATCTACATTTATATTATGGTTTGCCAGATGGTTAAACAGCTTAAACGCAACTCCCGGTCTGTCCTCCAGCTCAATTACTGCGATACGGGCCGCATTCTTATCACACGCTACGCCGCTTACAAACATCTCTTCCATTTTTACTACCTCCTTAACAACGGTTCCTTCTGAATTATTTAAGCTGGAGCGAACTACCAGCTCTACTCCGTATTTCTTTGCCATCTCTACCGAACGATTGTGAAGCACACCAGCTCCTAAAGAAGCTAGCTCCAGCATCTCATCATAGGTAATTTCTTCAATCTTGCGGGCCTCCCTTACAATTCTTGGGTCCGCTGTATATACGCCATCCACATCAGTGAAAATCTCACACCGGTCCGCTCTCAAAGCTGCTGCCAGAGCGACAGCTGTCGTATCAGAGCCGCCTCGTCCCAGAGTAGTGTAGTCATCGTATTTGTTGATGCCCTGGAAGCCGGTTACAATAACAATCTTCTTGTTGGAAAGCTCATGCTTGATTCTGTCGGTATCAATACGCTTCAACCGGGCATTTCCATATACCGGTGTCGTATTCATAGATACCTGGAAGGCATTTAAAGAAATTGCCGGTACTCCTAGTGCATCCATGGCAATTGCCATCAGGGCAACTGAGGTCTGCTCTCCTGTTGTCATCAGCATATCCAATTCACGCTTTGGTGCATTTAGATTCATCTCTCTTGCCTGGTTCAGCAAAATATCTGTCGTCTTTCCCATCGCAGACAGAACCACAACCACCTGATGTCCTGCCTTATAATCCTCGATACATCTTCTCGCTACATTAAAAATCCGGTCTTTATCACCTACCGATGTACCGCCAAATTTCTTAACTATTAACATGGCTTCCTCCTAACAGTTTATTTATCAACAAATAACCATCCTTTTCCACAATTCCGGTCATAGCTGCCTCTTTTTCATTATAGGTACCGGCTGCCTTTCTCTCCATTGTACTATCATACAAGAGATACGGTACCGGCTGGGCCGTGTGGGTTCGCAGCCTTATCGGCGTTGGGTGGTCTGGCAATAAAAGCAGCCGAAAAGGCTCTTGTGCCCTTTTAAGCTCCTCTACCACCGTTTTTACAACCTCTCGATCCAGATACTCAATTGCCTGGATTTTTCGCTCTATGCTTCCCTGATGGCTCATCTCATCTGGAGCTTCTACATGAATATAGGCAAAGTCATAGTTATCCTTTAAAAGAGCGTCTACCGCTGCCTTCGCCTTTCCCTTGTAATTCGTATGAAGCGTTCCGTTGGCACCCTCTACCAGAATATTTTTCATGCCTGCTCCAGCTCCGATTCCCTTTAAGAGATCAACAGCGGAAATCATAACACCTTTCCTTCCGGTCTTTTCTTCAAAGCTATCCAGAATTGGTTTCGTACCTGCACCCCAGAACCAGATAGAATTTGCTTTATTCAGGCCCTTTTTTTCTCTTTCTATATTTAATGGATGCTGATTTAAAATATCATAGCTTTTTTTCATCATCTCCCGCAGCTTCCTGTTTTCTGGAAGATACTCTGCTATTACATTTCCCAGAATATCATGAGGCGGTGTCAGTGGAACAACACTTCCCTTATCCCAGAGGGTAAGATGCCGGTAGCTGGTTCCGGTATAAAAATGATAAACATCATTTTCCAGCTCTTTTTTTACAGCATCTATAAGAATCACCGCATCCTCGGTAGAAATCTCACTGGAGCTGTGATCCAGTATCTTTTTTTCTTCATAGGCACCTTCCTCTGATAAAGTAACCAGATTACACCGCAGCGCAACATCACTTTCCTTCATCGGAACTCCAATGCTCAAGGCCTCTAAAGGAGATCTCCCGGTATAATAAAGCTTTGGATTATAGCCTAAAACGGCCAGATTTGCCGTATCACTTCCCGGGCTCATGCCCTCGGGAATCGTATGTGCCATGCCAAGCTCAGATTTTCCTGCCAGTCTGTCCATCATCGGTGTAACCGCTGCTTCCAGCGGGGTTTTGCCGCCAAGAGTCTCTAGAGGCTCATCAGCCATACCGTCACCTAATATTACGATATATTTCATTATCTCACATCCATTTCACACACAATCTGTCTATACTTCCCTTACAAGCTAAAAATCCATACGGAGCATGCTCCGTACCTCTAATTCCTTTGCCTTTTCTTCGTATTCCCGTTCCGTCATCACCGGTGTAATAAAACCAAAATCACCCAGGATACCTGCATCAATTTCCTGCACCCTTCCAAACAGCTCTCTTGCCTTATCCTCCTGTGCAACAGGTACACGGACAAAAAATCGTCTGGAAGCATCTTTATAATCTGCCAGCTCCAGCTTTTCACTGCTCCAGATTGTCATAATGTTGGTTCCCAGATGCTTTACAGCATCCACCACATCCGATACAACAGCACTGGCAGTCGGGTATTTTCCGGCTCCGGCTCCATAGAACATAACGTCTCCTAAAAGATTACCTCTAACGAAAATTCCATTAAAAACGTCATTTACACTAAATAATGGATTATCACTATTTATCAGCACAGGAGAAATCATGGCATATACCTTGTGTCCTACCTTTTTACCTGTTCCCAGAAGCTTAATGGCAGCTCCCATTTCCTTTGCATAGCTGATATCCACATCTGTAATCCTTGTAATACCCTCCGTATAGATGTCCTCATGGTCCACCTGCATACCATAGGCTAAGGAGGTCAGAATTGCAATCTTTCTACAGGCATCAAAGCCCTCTACATCTGCCTCAGGATTTCGTTCTGCATATCCCTTTTCCTGAGCTTCCTTTAATGCAGTGGCAAAGCTTACCCCCTCCTTTGCCATTTTTGTCAGAATGTAGTTTGTCGTACCATTTAAAATACCTGTAATCTCCTGAATCTCATCTGCAGTCAGAGACTGATTTAGCGGACGGATAATAGGAATACCACCGCCTACACTTGCTTCAAAGAGAAAATTCACCTTCTTTTCCTTGGCAATTGCTAAAAGCTCGGCACCATGCTTTGCTACCAGCTCCTTATTCGAGGTACATACACTCTTTCCACGCTCTAAGGCCTCTTTTACGAACTCATAGGCTGGATTTATGCCACCCATAGTCTCTACCACAACAGAAATTTCCGGGTCCTCTGCAATAACGCGGTAATCGTGGACTACCTTTTCCTGCACCGGGTCCCCCGGGAAGTCTCTCAAATCTAATATATATTTTACTTCGATTTCTCTTCCGGCACGCTGGGTAATCTTTTCGTGGTTCTTTCCCAACACCTCGACCACTCCGGAACCCACAGTGCCATAGCCTAATACTGCAATTTTTATCATAGCCTTACTCCTCGTTATTCTCTGGCAATTATTTTCAAAGACAGTACACCATCTATTTTTTCGATTGCATTTACCATCTCCATTACATCTATGGTCTCCGGCTGAATTTCCAGGTTCAGCGTTACCGGAGCAATTCCATTGATTGGAATACTCTGATTTATCGTTAGGACGTTAGCATGACACCTGGCCACCTCATTGAGCACCAGGGAAAGTCCTCCTGGCTCATCATTAATCTGAAGCATAAAGGTAATTGTTTTTCCTCTTGCCTGATCATGAAATGGCATAATGTCACCCTTATATTTATAATAAGAGCTCCGGCTGATCCCCAGAAGCTCCGTTGCCTCCTGCACCGTCATAGCCTTACCTGATTCCAGCAAACGATCCACCTCTGCAACCTTAATCAATACATCAGGCACTGCCTTTCTCTTTACGATATAGTATTCCTTCATTTTTATCCTCACTCTCAATCTGACTTTTATTACGCCTTTTTCTCAATATAGCCCTGTGCCTTTAAAAGCTCTGCACAAAGAATCGCTCCTCCTGCAGCTCCTCTTACTGTATTGTGGGACAGACCTACAAATTTATAATCATATACCAAATCTTCTCTTAAACGTCCCATAGAAATTCCCATTCCATGCTCAAAATCCTTATCCAGCTGTACCTGTGGACGATTATCCTCTTCCAGATACTGAATAAACTGCTTTGGTGCAGATGGAAGGTTCAATGTCTGTGGCAATCCCTTAAAGCTCCTCCAGCGTTCTATAATTTCTTCTTTTGCCGGCTTCTTATCAAAGGATACAAAAACTGCTGCTGTATGACCATCTAATACCGGCACCCGGATACACTGGGTTGTAATCTTTAATCCTTCTGCCTTCACAATCTGACCATTCTCCATCTTACCCCAGAGCTTTAATGGCTCCTGTTCGCTCTTTTCCTCCTCACCGCTGATGAAAGGTATAATATTCCCCTCCATCTCCGGCCAGTCCTGAAAGGTCTTACCTGCACCGGAAATCGCTTGATAGGTCGTTGCTACAACAACCTTTGGCTTAAATTCCATAAGTGCTGTCAGAGCCGGTGCATAGCTTTGGATAGAACAGTTCGGCTTTACTGCTACAAAGCCCCTTTTCGTACCAAGACGCTTTTTCTGGAATTCAATAATCTCAAAATGCTCCGGATTAATTTCCGGCACTACCATTGGAACGTCTTTTGTCCAGCGGTGTGCACTATTATTAGAAACAACCGGCGTTTCTGTTTTTGCATAGGCTTCTTCAATTGCCTTGATTTCCTCTTTGGACATATCTACCGCACTGAACACAAAATCTACCTGGGAGGCGACCTCTTCTACCTCATTTACATTATGTACAACCAGGCTCTTTACTGCTTCAGGCATCGGCTTTGGCATCTTCCAGCGACTGCCCACAGCTTCTTCATATGTCTTCCCTGCACTTCTTTCGCTTGCAGCCACCAATGTTACTTCAAACCATGGGTGATTCTCCAATAAAGAAATAAATCTCTGGCCTACCATACCAGTTCCTCCAAGAATTCCAACTTTTAATTTTTCACTCAAATTCAAAACCTCCTGTCTTTATGTGGCACACAAATGTCCGACTACTGAATATACTACTATTTTTCTTTTTAAAATACAACAGAAAAATACGTCAAAACATCATTTTTGTTTAATATGGATATTATTTTATCTTTTCATCGCGGTCATTTGTCTATTTTCCTAAAGCTCTCTGTGTCCTATAAAGTGCATTTTACCCTTTCTGTCTGGCTCCTCTCCAATCTGAGAATCGTCAAAATCCAAAGCTCTCTTCATTTCCATCGTAAGCTGAGCAGCACAGTTAGCACAAAACCTTCCCGACTTTATTTCCTTCCTGCATCGCTCGCAATGAATAAAAACCGCAGAATCATTTGGTATTTCCAAACGCCCAGCTCTTAAAAAGCCCTCTATGATTTCAGGCTTGATATCAAGGGCTTCTGCTACCTCTATAATGGTAGCACCCTTATGCTCATAAACATAATCCCGCACCCGGTCAAAATCTCTTTTATCCTCCTCCCGGCAGCGTGGACAGATGATATGACCAGAGCCATTATACTGAAACATCATTCCACATCGCATACAATTTCGCATATTCCTTGGTTTTTCCTGCTTTCCTATCAGTTTCTCATTTTCTTTTCTGTCCATCCACTAACCTCCTGTCTGTATTCTTCTAAAAGTACAAATAGCTCCTCCATCGTATCAGCCTCATTTACTCTGCGGCGAAGAGCAGCTGACTCCGGATATCCAGCAGTATACCAGGCAACATGTTTTCGCATTTCCCTGACTCCCAGGTATTCTCCCTTAAACTGCAGCTGTAATTTACTATGCCTCTTAATCATAAAAAGCAGCTCATCAATTCCCGGCTTTTCTGGCTTAATGCCCGTCTCCAGATACGTCTTAATCTGGGAAAACAGCCATGGATTACCTCTTACACCCCGTGCTAGCATAATACCATCACAGCCGGTTTCCAAAAGCATCCTTTTAGCATCCTCCGGAGTAAATACATCTCCACTTCCGATAACAGGAATCCCAACTGCCTCCTTCACCCTCCGGATGCAGTCCCAGTCTGCCTTTCCACTATAATATTGTTCTCTTGTTCTTCCATGTACTGCAACTGCTGCCGCTCCACAATCCTCCATCCGTTTGGCAAATTCTACAGCAGTATCCTCATCCTTTTCAAAGCCTTTCCGGAACTTTACCGTAACAGGCTTATCTATCCTTCGCACTACCTCTGTCACGACTTCACCAGCTAATTTAGGATTTTTCATAAGAGCCGATCCCTCACCATTTCCCGTTACCTTTGGTACAGGGCAGCCCATGTTAATATCCAGAATATCAAAGGGACGCTCCTCTTCACATAACCGCAGAGCCATTGCTCCCATAATCTCCGGTTCTGAGCCAAACAGCTGTAATGTCACCGGCCGCTCCTTTTCCTCTATCGTAATCAGGCTTTCTGTATTTTTATTATTATAATATATGCCCTTGGCACTTACCATTTCCGTATAAATCAAATCGGCACCCTGTTCCTTGCATAAAAGCCGAAAAGGCAGGTCCGTCACCCCTGCCATAGGCCCCAGCACCAGATTTCCTTTGATATCTACCGACCCTATTTTCATTCTATTCTCCATCCTTCACTGTCTGTCCCAGGAAAAATACGCGATAATACAACTCCAGTGCCTCTAAAAGTTCTTCTTTTTCCCGTTGAATTTCCTTAATTTTTAAGACGCTGCCAATTTCATCATAAAGGAGGTCACCCTCATCCGTTTCTGTTAAAAGCATAAGCTTTCCCTCTTCATCAAACTCCAGCGTAAGGATTCCGCCAACATCTGCAGTGAAAAGCACACACATAAGCTTTAATTCTTCTTTAATACCTTCCGGCAGCCCAGAAAACTCTTCATTGAAATAATATTTTTCCTCATATGCACTGGACGCACACAATACCTTTTTTTCAGACATATCCATAAACTCCTCTTACCGATACTTCACCAGATAAAATGGTTTCTATTCCACTTTCTGTTTCTACCAAAAGTCCGCCCTGAGCATTTACTCCTCGGGCAATTCCGCTAAGACTTTCATCTCCTTTTATTACCTGTACCTGGCTGCCCCGGTTAACCAGGCGGCTGTTATAGTCCGAAAGCAGCCTCTCAAGACTTTCTTCGGCAAGAAATTCCTGATAACAGCTTTCGAATTCTTTAAGCACTACAGCTGCCAGCTCTGCCCGGTTATATTCTCTGCCACCTTCTATAAAAAGAGAGGTTGCATAGGGAAGCTCTTCAGGGAATTCCTTTATATTGGCATTGATACCAATTCCAACTACTGCATAGTGGATAAAATCCATCTCTGAGCTCATTTCTGTCAGTATTCCACAAATTTTCTTTCCGCCAATCACAAGGTCATTCGGCCATTTTATCTGTGCCGAAAGTCCTGCTACCTTTTCTATTGCCCGGCTTACCGCCAGAGCTGCCACCAGCGTAAGACTTGACGCATTTTCCGGCCTTAGCTGCGGCCGCAGAAGAAAGGACATCCAGATGCCAGAGCCCTTGGGAGAACTCCAGGCTCTTCCCCTTCTTCCTTTTCCCTGTCGCTGGAACTCTGCCACTGCCAGAGTCCCTTCTAAAGCTCCGGCCTCTGCCTGCCGTTTTATTTCTATATTTGTAGAATCAATTTCTTCTTTATATATAATATTTTTTCCAAAGAGACTATTCTCCAGACGGCTTCCCAGCTCCGCTTCCGTCAGCCGGTCCGGTACTTCTAGAAGCCGGTAACCCCGGTTAGAGGCCGACTCAATCTGATAGCCTTCTTCACGAAGCTGCTTCATCACCTTCCAGATAGCAGTCCGTGATACCTCCAGCTTTTCACAGATATCCTGTCCGGACAAATATCCATCTGCTTCCTTTAAAAGTGTTAGTACCTTTTTTTTCATCATAATTATCCTTTATCATCTTTCCTCTAACGGAATATATTCCTGGTGCTTTGCAACGGATTTATAAGCCGGACGGATAATTTTCCCTTCATTAATCAGTTCTTCTAGACGGTGGGCACTCCAGCCTGCAATTCTCGCAATCGCAAAAATCGGTGTGTACAGCTCATAAGGAAGTCCCAGCATACTATATACAAAACCGCTGTAAAAATCGACATTGGCACTTACTCCCTTATAAATCTGTCTTTCCTGTGCAATAATCTGAGGTGCCAGTCTCTCTACCATAGAATACAGAGCAAATTCCCTTTCTTTTCCCTTTTCCACCGAAAGCCGTTCTACAAAGCCACGGAGAACCCTGGCTCTTGGATCGGAAATAGAATATACCGCATGGCCCATACCATAAATCAGTCCCTTTTTATCAAAGGCCCTTTTATTTAAAATATCCTCCAGATATTGTACTACCTCTGCCTCATTTGTCCAGTCTTTTATCTTTTCTTTCATATCTTCAAACATATGCATTACCTTAATATTGGCTCCGCCATGCTTTGGCCCCTTCAATGAACCCAAAGCAGCCGCAATGGCAGAATAGGTATCAGTTCCAGAGGATGTTACTACATGTGTTGTAAACGTTGAATTGTTACCGCCGCCATGCTCTGCATGAAGCACCAAAGCAAGGTCCAGTATTTTTGCCTCCAACTCACTATACTGGCTGTCCGGCCGCAAGAGATGCAATATATTTTCTGCCGTAGACAATCCAGCTGCAGGGGTATGAATAAACAGACTATTGCCGTCATGATAGTGACTATAGGCCTGATAGCCATATACAGACAGCATCGGGAACAGAGCAATCAGCTGCAGGCACTGGCGAAGTACATTTTCAACAGAAGTGTCGTCTGCCTTGCTGTCATAGGAATAGAGAGTCAGCACACTTCTCGCCAGCGTATTCATCATATCACGACTTGGCGCCTTCATAATAATATCCCGCACAAAGCCGGTCGGCAATTCTTCCCGGTACTTGGAAAGCAATGACATAAATTCAGAAAGCTCCTCCTGCTTCGGCAGTTTGCCAAACAAAAGCAGGTACACCGTTTCCTCAAAGCCAAAGTGTCTTTCATCAATAAAGCCCTTTACAATTTCTTCTACATCCACACCCCGGTAATAAAGCTTACCTTCAATCGGAATCATATCCCTGTCGATTACCGTATAGGAGCGGATTTCCGAAACCTCAGTAAGTCCGGTCAGCACACCCTGTCCACTAATATCCCGAAGCCCTCTCTTCACCTCATACTTACTGTAAAGCTGTGCAGGAATCTTAAAATTGTCCTTACACATAGATGATAAATCAAAAATTTCCGGCTCCATAGTCGCAAAATCTCTCGTCATATACTTCCTTCTCCCTTCTTCCTTATTTTTCATTCTCTCTCATAATTGTAAATTAAGCCTTAGTATACCATAACTTTCATGCCTTGTGAAGTTTCCAGTGACTCATTTTTCAAAATCTTTTTTCTGACCTCGCACAAAAGCTCTTCCTCTGTATATACACAAAAACGCGAAATTCTAAGGAGCCTTGCCATCCGTTCCAGCCACAGAAGGTACAGCTGCTTATAGGTAAATTCCCTGCCAAGCCGGAAACGTGCTGCCATCTGCGGCAAAATCTGCTCTACTACAATCCGTATAAACAGTTCAGGCTCACTATCCTCCAAATGATACTCGGAGAGTACCTGCTCTGGATTTTCACTGCACACAGAAAGCAACTGATTTAAATACCAGCACTCTTCTCTATCACTGTCAATATAATAGTATTCACCTGCCAATCCACATAAAAACCGCAGCCCATCATAATACCCAATTTTCATATTGCGACGGCTTTTTTTACTGTCGAATTCCAGCAAATTTCCCAAATCAGCCCGAGGTGCAATTTCCAGTATATTTACATCCTCTGGAATATGAATCCGCTTTTCCCTTCCTATTCCGAAAATGCGGATTACAATAATATCCTTGTAGCCGTGTTTTACAAGCACATCCGTCGGTACATTATTCATCATACCGCCGTCCAGATAGGTTTTCCCAAGAATCTTTTCTATCCGGAAGGCTGGAAAGTATGCACTGGCAAGCAGATAATCCTTAATCGTCCCCTCCGGCAGCTCCGATGCTTTAAATTCCTCTTCCCGAAGCCGCCCTGCGTCTACAACACCCAGATAAAATTCAATCGCTGAATTTCGTATCTTTTCTTCCTCAATCTCAGATACCATTAGCTCTTGCAGCGGTGTTACATCGAAGCCCCTGTTTTTTATAATCTCCAGTGCTCTTAAAGAAGCCTCCCTAAGACTCAGCTTCTTTAGATCTCTCCGCATTAGTGTTGCCATAATCTCATCATCTACATCCATAACTCTGGAATAGGTGATATTTTCCCATATTCTTTCTGCCTTTTCTAAGTCTCCCATACATATCAATGCCCCATTTAAGGCACCTACCGATACTCCGGAAATTCCCTTTATTTTCACTCCGTATTCTCTAAATGCCTTCCATACTCCAATCTGATATGCTCCTTTGGCTCCTCCTCCCTCTAAAACAATCCCATACTCCCTTGACAAATCAATTGCCGGCTTCATAGCCCCTCCTTTTACTTCAATGCAATACGGAGTCCGATTCAACACGCATTGAACCGGGCTCCGTATCATTTAATCCTATTTTAATAATTTCCTAAATATCTCCGGATTACTTTCTGCATTTGCAGCCTCCTTATTTGACTCCTGAATCTGCGTATACAGCTCCTTTCGATATACTGGCACCGATTTTGGAGCGTTGATTCCGATTTTCACCTGTTCGCCCTTTACCTCCAAAATAGTAATTTCAATATCGTTGCCAACAACGATAGACTCATTTAATTTTCTCGACAAGGCCAGCATATTATTCCTCCCTCTTTTTCATTTTCTGGATGGCGTCATAAATGTTGTACTTGATTTCATAATCACTGTTTTCCACAATCAGCTGACATCCCTTTTTTGTGTCTGCATTAATAATAAATGGCGCCTTTAAATTGGCTGTCATTTTTTCTGCCTCCGCTGTCGCTGTCACAGAAAGAAGGATTACTAAATTTTCTTCTGTTAATTCACCAAGAGAAGCTAATAGCTCATCCTCTACCGTCGGATTATAATCCGGCTTTACCAAAAGAGGGTTAATTACGGGAATAGCTAGTCCTTCCTCATCCAAGGACTGTAGCCAGGAGATTACCGGAGTATTTTCCTCTGCATTATCATACAGAATCGTAAATTTCTTACAAGCCTCGAAGCCCATAATTCCATTATCAAAGGTTAGAATTTTATCCTCTTCTAAATCAATCTCCCCAAAGCATCTTGTTTTAATTAACATATCTGCCTCTCCTTTCTATACTCCTTTGTGTTATTTTACTTCATTTTTCTGATGAAAGCAAGTCTATCCAGCCCTTTCCTTTTACAGGAAATCCAACAGTGTATTTTTTACAATCGTAGCTGCACAGGCTAAGGACGCATTATATGCTGTACCTGCATTTTTGTAATTTATAATCGCAGTCTCCATATCTACATAATCATTATTGGTCAACATTTCTTTAAAATCTGTTTTCTGATTGGAAAGACGATCCTCTGTAAGCTGCAGACGCAGATAGCGGCTTCCGTGATTGGAAAGTGCGATGTTTACCTGTTCTTCTGCCTTCTGGGTCATAGTAAGACCGGAGGCAAAGGCATTTTGTAATACTTTCTTCTTCAGTGTCTGCTCTGTGGAAAGCTGCTCCTTTAGCTGCTTTAATGTCTCAAGCTTTGTTGCATCCTTTTCCGTTTCTATTAGCTTATTTACCTCTGTCAGTTCCTTATCCATATCAAAAACCTGATTCACATTTTTAATCAGTTCATCAATCTTTGAACTAATATAGGTAGGAATCGCATCCTTTCCTAAGGTATTTACTGTCAGCATCTGGCTGAAATTAACCTCGTACTGAATTTTCTGAATCTCCGGCGGTGCGTACTGAACTGTTGTACCTGTCACATTATTCTTAGCAGTGCATTTAAAGTAATGCTCCGGACGTACATCCCCTTTTTCAAAATTGGTTTTTTCATAGCTCACCTGGATGGAATCTGTTTTCTGAGCCTCCTTATAAAGATTTTCTCCCAGAATCAGCTCTCCTGTTTCTTTTACATAAATGATTTCGTCAGCTCCTGCTGTATAGCATGCTCCAGCTGGTTCAGAAAGGCTTTTTGGTACAATCTTATTTGAAACATCTACCCCGCCAATAAAAACCTTTGGTTTCTCAGTATCTGTATTCTGATAGGTCAGCTTAATCTTTTGTGCCATTTCTAAGGTTGGTGCCTGCTTTGCATAGTCATCTGCATTCTTTGCAGCATCGTATCTGGCTCCGCCCTTTACATAAGAGGTTGCCTCAATGTCAGCAAAGGCAAAGGTCTCATCAATCGTATAGGTATACTGCTTCTCTTCCCTGGAAAACAGCATCGGAACATCAGTTTTATAGCCGGTAAATACATAACGGCCCGCATAATCTGAATTATTCATATCTGCAATATGCTCCTTATACTGCTGCAAGGTTTCGATAATACTGTTTCTGTCATAGGTCTCCAGAGTACCGTTAGCTCCCTGGTCACAGTAGGTATTCATCTTTGTCAGAATCTCGTTGACATTTTTCATAGCACTTTCCGTAACATCCATCCAGGAAAAGGCATCCGGAATATTCTTGTCCACATACTGGGTAAGCTCTGTAAGCTGGGTTCTGTATTTTAAGGAACGTACAGCGACTACCGGATCTTCAGAAGGCCTTTGTATCTTCTGCCCCGTTTCATACTGGTTTGCTGCCGTAAACATATTTCTTTTATTTCTGCCGATGTTATTCAGTGTATTACTTGTCATCATACGATTTGTAACTCTCATGGCTGCCTCCTTACCTAAATACCAGTTTCGTTAATCAGCTTATTATAAATTTCATTCATAACGGAAATTACCTTTGAATTCAAATCATAGGCATTTTTAAACTTTACCAAATCCATAGTCTCTTCGTCAACATCTACACCGGAAACAGACATTCTCTGGCTTTCAATTGCCTTTACAATATTGTCCTGGCTTTCGCTCAGATTCTTAGCTGCCTTGGCATCAATACCCATAACGCCCACCAGTGTCTGTAAAAAGGAATCCGGCCGTCCCTGCTTAAACATAGTTACATCTGTTTTTAAAGCAATCAGCTTATTTAATACTCCTGCATCCTCAATACCATTGCTGACTCTGTCCTCTGCACAGGCAATTTTCTTCGGATCAGCTAAAATTTCTCCACTGACCTTAAAATTACCGATATTCATATGGTAATAGCTGTTTTGTACAGAGGAGTCAATTTTCTGCGGATAAACTAAATTTCCATTCCCATCCCTTACTGGTGCAAATTTCATATCCTCACCAGTGGTTGGATTTTTTGCAGTAAAGAAATCCAGTTCATTTTTATTTCCATAAAAATCCTGTCCGGTCTTGTGAATATCATTGAAGGCTGTTGCAAAGGTACGGACAAACTCATTGAACTGTCCCATATAATATGGAATACCCTTGTACTCAATACTCTCACCAATCCTGGCAGCCGTATCCTTAATCTCCTCTGCCAAAGTTTCCTTTAAGGTAAAGGTATAGGTTACTGTTCCATCTGCAACCTTCTCTGCTGTGAATTTCTCATATACATATTCCCTGGCACCGACCTTTATCCTTCCATTGGCATCAGGAATATTTAAAAGATTAAAATCTGTGATGTTGGAATTTGTTATGGTCAGGGTATTCGTTCCTGCCGTTCCTTTGGCAGTTCCTGTAAAATTCTGCTTATTATTTCCATCCCTCACCTCAAGGAGTGCCTTCAGGGTGCCGGAAAGTGATGTGCTGTTAGCATCAAAATTCTGTCCATTGTTCCACTTAATATAATACAGCCCGTCCATATCATTTTTATTGACACCTGCTTCCTGCGGAATAACCTTCAGGGTATTATATTCATAGGTATCTACCAGAGTTTTTCCATCTAAACGCACGATATACTGGTTTACACCGATACCATCTCCAGCACTTTGTTCCGTCACGGTAACATTCGCAATTTCAGAAAGCTTGTCAACCAAAAGTGCTCTGGCATCTCTTAAGTCATTTGCCTTGCCTCCTCTTACCTCAATCGTATTAATCTGCTTGGTAAGATTGGTAATCTCCTTTGCCAGAGAATTGATTTTATCTACTGCATTTTTAATTTCAAAATTGCATTCATCCTGAAGCTTTTGTAGTCCGGTGTATAAAAAATTCATATATTCTGCAAAGGTCTGTCCAAATTCTGCTACCTGGGTACGCATATTGGTGTCTCCCGGACTGGTAGCCAGTCCTGTCATCGCAGTAAATATTTTATCAAATACAGCGGTTGTACCGTCAGACTTAATTTCACTTAAATAATTCTCAATATTGGAAAGATAATACTGCTTCGTGCTGTAATTTCCATATACTGCATTATTATTCCAGTACTTCACATCATAATACTGATCTCTCACCTGCACAACACCATTTACATCAACACCAGTACCTGCCATACCATAGCTTCCTACTATGGAAATCGCAGCAGAAGCACTCCGAAGTGTCTGTTGACGGGAATATCCCTGTGTTTGTGCATTTGCAGAGTTATGGGCAGCTGTATTAATCGCTGCCTGATAGCTATATAAGCCAGACTTTCCTATTGTCAGTCCAAAGAATGTATTTGGCATACTTTGTGTCCTTTCTGCTTAGCCTAACCGCTCAATCACATGTGCCAGCATTTCATTAATTACATTAATGTATCTGGAAGAAGCGTTATAGGCATGCTGATATTTAATCAGGTTTGTAAGCTCATCATCGGAGGATACTCCCGCAACCTCCTGTCGCTTGTTATCCAGTGTACTCACCATGTCCTTCTGGTTCTCCGAAATCTCATAGTACAGCTCTCCGCGGTAAGCAATTCCCGCGGTCATAGCTGCATAATAATCAGCGAAATTATAGGTTGTCAGGGAATTCGGATCCAGCTTCAAGCCCTTATCATCCCAAATTCCCAAAAGCTCATTTGCCCTTTCCGTATCATATCCGCCATAAAAGCCGGAATAGATATTGTAGCTTAATGGTATTTTGGAAGAATCCTGCAGGATTTCCGGATTAATTTCAATCTCATCAATGGTAAACAGGCTATAATTGTTGGATTCGTATTCCTTATTGTAGATATAGACCTTAATTGGATTGTTCTTCTCGTCTAAAATAGGCTTTCCATCCTTATCCTTTAATTCAGCCTCTATATATCGTTCGGTACTCTTACGATTAAAAATTGCTTCACCAATGGTTTTTCCATCATCCATACCGGTAGAGCTCTTAATCTCATCCAGCATAAGCATATCCTCTGCCTCAAGGTCTGCCAGGGAATATATCGTTCCATCTGCCAGCTCAATCGTTGCTGTCGCAGGATCCACTGTCTTATTGCCATTCGTTTTTGTTTCCACAAGTTTTTTTATCGTATCTTTTGTGGCCTCCGTATTCGGACAAAGAATATCATTAATCCTGGTTACTACCTCATGCACCAGCTGGTCAAACTGTGCCTGGGTCATCATCAGAGTAGAAGAATTCACAGTTTTGTTATATTCCGCTATCGCTGCCCTAAAGTCCTCCTCTCCCTTTGGAGGAAGCCATTGACCCTTCTCGTCCTTATAGTCAGCCTCCACCGGGATATCTGTGTATTTGGCATCGAAAGCTCCTCTGGCTACGATAAGTCCCTTCAGAGAGCCTATATCCGTATTGTTTCTGCTGCTATAATCGCCCGTCAGCCGGAACACATCTCCCAGACCGTTGCCCTTCCAGATAACCTTTAACAGGTCAGACTGCTTTGGAAGAACCTCTACCACCTTATCATCAGCAATTAATGGAATATCATTTCTTTCCACATACAGCTTATCTTGTGCATCTGCCTTAGCTGAAAGATTCCCATATCTTCTTAATTCTTTCCATTCATCCGATGCCCTTACTGCTGCAAGCTTTGCTGTCGTATCGCCTGCTGTATCCGTATACTTCTTCTGCAATGCCTCTGCCAGTTGATTTATCCTATCTGCCTTTTCCTGCTCGCCGTCGGTCACCATCCGCTCCGTAGCCATATAGGTAAGCTGGTCATCTACCAGGAACTGTACACCCTCGACATTGATTGTTACCACACCCGTGCCATCCTCCCTGTAGGTACAGTTAACCAAGCCTCCCAGCTCGTCCAGCAGAAGATTGCGAGAATCCCGTAAATCATTGGCCTGCTGACCACTGCTTTCGTACTGGCGGATTGCTTTGTTTAAATCCCGGATTTCCTCGCCAATTTTATTAATCCGGTTTACTTTTTCCTGAATCTGAGAATTTAAATTTTTCTGGTATTCCTCCATCTGCTTACTGATTACGGAAGCACGATTGATAAATTCCTGTGCCATAGATACCAGAATTCCTCTTTTCACAATACTATCCGGCTGCTTTGCCAGATTAGCGAGAGAAGACCAAAGCTCCGACAAATTGTTTTTAAAGGCTACACCCTCCAACTCTCCGAAAAGATTTTCTATCTCCTTCACAGAGTCATGCTGTGCCTCATAAAACCCCTGCCGTCCTACCTCTAACCGATAGGCCTTATCCATAAAGACATCCCGGACCTGGCGGATAATGCTCATATCGGTACCGAGACCAACCTGCATGGCCGAATTATAAGATTGTCCAATTGTATTATACGTAAAATCCTTTGTTAATACCTGCTGTCTGGTAAAGCCTTTGGTATCTACATTCGCTATATTATGTGCTGTGACATTTAGAGAATGCTGGTTTACCCTAAGTCCGGACACACCGGTATACATACTTGTCATTAAATTACCCATTGTAACACCTGCCTACTGTTTTGTATCAAACCTCCGGGTCTGCTCTATCTGCATTTCTATACCCGAAGCATCCTTGTTATAATTATTCCCTGGCGACATCCGTGTACTCTGGATAAAATTCATATTGAATTCTATCATCTCAAGGGATTGTTCTATTAAAGACTGGTTCTGATGATTGATCTCTGTCAACCGATGAACTGTTTTCTGAAGTTTATCATGAATAATACTTAGCTGCTTCTGCTCCTTTGGCTGTTTTTCCAGAAGCTGTATCAGATTTTTCAATGTTAAAGTTCCAGGATTGCGATTAATTACGGTTCCTATATTAATAATAACCTCTTGCCTTTTTGTTTCCAGAGCAGAAATCTCCTGTACCATCTCCTGCTCTGTCTTTGTAATCTCCTGCAAGGCTTCGAGGTCATTATTAATAATTACCTTTGTTTTCTTTTCATTGATAGGAATCAGGCCTTCGTAAATTTCATTTTCCTGGTTTAGGGTTGCTATTAATTCTTCTATTAAGCTTGCCAACCTTCTACCCGCCTTTTTCTATATAATCGTGTTAAAGTAACTGTTTACAATCTTGTCTGCAAACTCCTCTGCAGATACATCATAGGTTCCAGAAGCTAACTGCTCCTTAATCTTATTTACCTTGTCCTCCCTGACATCCGGTGCAGCCTTAACTGCCTGCTTCAATACCTGTAAGTCCTTTCCTGCCTGAGAAATCTCAAACACATCTGTAGAGCTTACCTTACCCTTAGCCGCTGTCGGCTTCGTCTTAGTTGCCTGATACATCTGGGTAATCTGGTTATAGGCGTCAACTCTCATTTTTTCCACCACCTTATCTGGTATTATTTCTTTTCTATGTCATATATATCGGTATTCCCGGAAAAAACTTTAGAGTGAATGTAAAAGTTTTCTTACTTTGTTATTTTCTCCAGTTCCAGATATAGGAAAGGCCAAAAAACCACACAATTCCCATAACAGACAAGGGATGCAGGACTACAAATATCGTCCATTTTCCCCGGAGCAGTGCCGTCAGAAGCTGACAAGCCACAAATACCACTCCTGTCCGCAGACAGAATTTGTCCAGATACTCCCTCCTTACCCTGTAAATATCCTTCCATGTCACCGGCATTTCTTCCAGAACAGCATATATTTTTCTTACTTTCCCATTTTCCTTAATATACATATAGGGCTGAAGATACATAATAAGAGCCATACCAATAATGTAAATAACCATTAAATGTGTAATTCCGAGTTCTTTTGCCTCAAAAGGAAAGGTCATCATAATTACCATAGGTAAAACCAGAATCCACATTACCGCTGCTGCTATCGTAAAGGTCTCTGATTCTTTTTCCTTTAACATCGCATCAAATTTTCTAACACTTTCCATAGTCATCCCTCTTTTCTATACAGGTGTATTTTCTCCAAAGGAAACCATAATGCCCTGCTCTAAAATGCCAATATAATCCATCTTCTCCTCCAGCTCCTCCTGGATATGGGTCGCCATAAGTACAACTGCTTCTTCTGTTTTTAATATTTCACGGAGAAGTCGGAAAAATTCCCGCCGAAATACCGGATCCATGCCACCAGTTACCTCATCCAGAAGATAAAGCTTCGGATGGTAAGCCATCACAAAGGCCATTTGAAACTTAAGCCGCTCTCCCCGGGACATTTTTCCAAGTAGCTTTCCTGTCGAAAGCTCCATCTGCTTCATTACTCTGCAAAAGACCTCTTCCTCCCAGTTTTCATAAAATACAGAAAACAGTCTTGCATTTTCCATTGCTGTATATTCCTCAAAAAACTTCCGCTCATCTGCTATATGTCCAATTTTCCTCATCTGCCGTGTATGCACTGCTTCCTCTCCTCCGTGCAGCGGTTCTCCGTCCAGAAGGATTTCTCCCTGATATAATTTCTTTCCAGACAGCATATAGCGAAACAACGTCGTTTTCCCAGCTCCATTCCTTCCAGCAATTCCAGTCAGATATCCGGCCTCTGCCAAAAAGGAAATCTCCCGCAGGCAAAAATCCTTTTCTGTCCCACTAACTTTCTTCCATTCCAATTGCATAGTTCTCCCTCCTAGAGCTCCCACAGGGCTTCTGCCATATCCAGTGCATCCTCTTTTGTCATTCCTGCCTTTTTGCAGTCAGAAAGCACCTCCTGCATCCGTCTTTCTAATCCAATATACTGCTTTTCCTTCAAATATTCCTTATTATATTCACAAACATAAAAGCCCTTGCCCGGTACAGAACGAATTAGCTTCTCCTTTTCCAGCTCCTCATAGGCCCTTTTTGTCGTAATCACACTAACCTCCAGCTCCCCTGCCAGGGATCGGATAGAGGGCAGTGCCTGCCCAGCCGAAAGCTCCCCTGTCACAATGGCATTTTTCAGCTGATCAGCAATCTGTTCATAGATTGCCAGTGTTCCCTGGGTTCTGATTATTACCTTCATATTCCGACCATCCTCTCTGCCAGCCTTTGATTTCATAGTCTACCGTCTGTTCCATAACCGGCTCATAATATTTTTGTATCATTCGAAGAACAAGCAGAAGATAGCCTATGGCCATAATTACCAAAAGCCCCCATTCCCAGCTGCGAATCATCTCTTTTCCCTCTAATGCTGCAAATTCCATAATTCCAACAGTCAAAATGCCTCCTATCTGAATAATTACATTCCACACTTCATAGCTCCCCGGCAGATGATAGGTCTCTTCCACCAGGACGGATTTCTTTTTAACAGGCTGACAATACATATTAACTGCCAGAATATAAGCTGTCGCTACAAGTCCTATCAACAGCCCCAGTATTCTTTCCCTCTTTCCCGCTAACATCAATATAATATTTGTCACCCATAAACAGCTGATAGGAAATAAGGTCCGGATACCATATCCTGTTTTAAAGTATTTTATTCTTTCCTCTCTGGACAGTGGGCATAAAAATAAAGTTTTATTTCGTTCTCCCCCATACATCCGGGATAGCAAAAGGCCCAGAAGCATTGGTATAAAACTTGCATAATAGACAAAAGAAATACGATAGAAAATCAACGGAAAGGTCAGTAAATAAAGGTAAAAAAAGTAACCATTTTTCCCTGCTTCCCGCTTCACACCTTCTTTGAAATGATACCGGTAATCCAGCAGCACCATTTTCCACATACTATCGCACCCCTTTCTTTCCCTTTAAAATATAATACATAATATCTTCCAGTGATGGTATCTCCACCTGCAGTTCCCTGTCATAGCCTGCCAGCCGATTATGCTTTACCAAAGCTCTGGAACAGAATTCCCGCTTCTCCTTGTAAATCACCCGTTCCTTTGGCAAAAGCCTCAGCTTATAAGCCTCGCCACTCACCATACGGTAACGTTCCTCCAGCTGCCCTCTCTCCAGTGAAAATACCAGTCTTCCCTTATCAAGGAAGGTAACATAATCTGACAGACGCTCTAAATCTCTGGTCAGATGAGTTGCCAGGACAATACTGTGCTCACCGTTCTCCATAAATTCCATTAACACCTTCACAAATTCCTGCCGGAATTCCGGATCAAAGCTTGCCATCGGCTCATCCAGCAAAAGAAGCTTCGGCTTATGAGCCAGAGCAAAGGCAAATTGAAATTTTAATTTTTCTCCCTTTGAATACTTTTTTAACGGTTTATTCACCAAAAGCCCAAAGCGACCGCAATAAGCCTTCAAAAGCTCTCTATCATAGCTTTCATAATATTTCCCATACAAATCGCCATTCTGTAAAAGGGTCATTCCTCCACAAAAAAGCTCTTCATTTAACACATAGCCAATCTCACCTCTCACCCTTACTTCTTCATCATAAGCCTCCATTCCATCAATCTTCACAGAGCCCTCGTCGGGTGCATAAAGTCCCAGTAAAAGATGAAGAAGTGTTGTTTTTCCGGCACCATTAGCTCCAATGAGCCCCATAATATAGCCTTTTGGGAGAGAAAAAGAAATATCCTCTAAAACAAAGCTTCCCAGCTGTTTTTTTACATTTTTCACTTCTACCATAAGCAACCTCCCATTAACTCAGCGTTTATATACTGTATATATTAATATATACAGTATATAAACGCTTTTGTCAATAGAAAATTATAAATTCTTTCGCAGACGGTTCACCGCACTAAAGATAGCCCGTAGGGAAGAACGTGTAATATTGGAGCTGACACCAACACCATAGGTCACTTCATTGGTATCTCTATTTAACATATGGATATAGGTAACCGCCTGGGCATTGGAGCCGGTGCTTAAAGCATGCTCATTATAATCAAGCACCTTCAAATCCATATGGTACTGCTCTTCCATACCTCTTTGTACCGCATCAATCGGTCCGTTACCAACTGCCTCAAAGCTCTTTTCCTCACCGTGGTCTGTATAGGTCACAAATACTCTGGTTTCATCGCCTTCCATATCCTCAATTTTGCATTTTTTAAAGTGCAGCGGCTCTTTTGCTTCCAGGTAATTTTTTCTGAATTCCTCCATGATTTGCTCTGGAGCCACTTCACCCTGCCGTTCTGCAATCCTCTGGATGACATCTGCAAATTCCTTGTGCATACCCTTTGGAAGACGGAAACCAAAATAAGTATCCATTACAAAGGCTACGCCACCCTTGCCGGACTGGCTGTTGATGCGGACAATCGGCTCATACTGCCGCCCGATATCGGATGGATCAATTGGCAAATAGGGTACCTCCCAGTGCTTCTGCTTCCGCTCCTCCATTGCCTTGACACCCTTGTTGATGGCATCCTGATGAGAGCCGGAAAAGGCAGTAAATACCAGTTTACCTGCATAGGGATGTCTTGGATGAACCGGTATCTTATTACAGCGTTCATAAACCTCTATAATCTCATTTATATTTTCAATCGCCAGGTTAGGATTGATACCCTGGGAAAACATATTATAGGCAATATTCATTATATCTACGTTACCAGTTCTCTCTCCATTTCCAAAAATCGTACCCTCAATACGGTCACAGCCGGCAAGCAAGGCAAGCTCTGCAGAGGCTACTGCTGTACCCCGGTCATTGTGCGGATGAATACTTAAGATAACCGCCTCCCGGTTTTTAAAATGACGGTGCATCCACTCAATCTGGTCTGCATAGACATTTGGTGTATTCATTTCTACCGTAGAAGGCAGATTAATAATCACCGGCTTTTCCTTAGAAGCTCCCCATTCATCCAGTACAGCCTCACAGACTTCCAGTGCATAATCAAGCTCCGTTCCGGTAAAGCTCTCCGGTGAATACTCTAAGATAATCTTTCCCGGAAAGTCCTTCACTCTTTCCTTTACCATCCTCGTTCCATCGATAGCAATCTGTTTAATTTCCTCTTTGCTTTTGTTAAAAACAACAGCTCTTTGCAGGGTAGAAGTAGAATTATAAATGTGAACAATCGCCGTCTTAATTCCCTCCAGAGCCTCAAAGGTTCTGTCAATCAGATGTTCCCGGCACTGTACCAGCACCTGAACTATCACATCCTCCGGTATCAGCTTCCGCTCTACCAGCTGTCGCAGGAAATCATACTCAATCTGGGAAGCGGAAGGGAAGCCGACCTCTATCTCCTTAAAGCCCAGCCTAACTAAAAGATTAAAAAATTCAATTTTCTCTTCTACTACCATCGGCTCAATCAAAGCCTGATTGCCGTCACGCAAATCTACACTGCACCAGACTGGTGCCTTTTCAATCTCCTTATTCGGCCACTGCCTTTCTGGATAATCTACTACTGGGTTTCTTTTGTATCTGCCATAATTCAGCATTGCATTTCCTCCTTCATAAAAAACTAAAAGCCTGCGTCTCTATCCCAAGAGACGCAGGCTGGCTACGCGGTACCACTCTTTTTCACACCTTATCGTGTGCACTCACTGGATACAGGCCAATGGCTGTATATCCTGCTGTCTGATAACGGTCAGCTTCCGTCCTTACCTACTAAAGGTTCAGTAAGACTGCTCAAGGGCGAGTTCCACTTTCCTCTGCAGTTTTATTATTACCTATAATAATAGATAAATTGATTTCTGTCAATCCTCAAAATATTTTTATTTTGTCAAATATTTTAATGCCTTTACGCTGCTTTTCTGATTTTGAGTATTTGCCACAATGCCAATTACCGGAGTCTTCATTCCCGTCCCCAGCTCCTCAAACCGCTGCAATCCCTTCAGATAAATCCCATAAGCCATCGTTTCTCCGTAGCTTACCTTTTCACCTTCCATCTCTTTTGTCCGATCCAGATAGATTCTGTCGGACAATCGGCTATACAGATCCGTCGGCAGAGCTTCTGCCAGATCCATAAAATACCCCTGCTTTGCAAAATAATGAAATTCTTCTTCCCCAGCAATTACAATATCCAGCATTTTGGAATGTGCCTGTGCCGAAAGCTTCTGTATAGCTCCCAGGCTTCCCTGGTCCATTCCCTCAAGCTCTATAAAATAGGAGCTGTCCAAAACAACATTCTCCAGATTCTCGCATTCTAACAGTCCTGCCAGGGATTTCATCATCTCGTCTTCTTTTTCCTGAGTTGAACTGCTATTAATCAAAGCAACATACAAATCTATCTCATTTTTAGGTGAAAGTATGTTAGAAAAAAACCAGAGACCAAAGGCTAGTGCTCCAAGTATCGCCAGCGTTTTTATCAGATAGTAATCCTTAAAATACTGCCATCTCTCTGCACCGCTTAATTCCTTCCATTTCTGCCTTTCTGCCTTATTCTTTCTTTTATCATAAATATAGGCATCCTCCTGCAAACGCGTTTCCTTCACGGAAAAATTACCCCCAATCCTGTTTATTCTCTATTTAATAGTACCACAGTCCTGCCATTAAAAAAAGAAATTAACGGCTGTGGTTTCACAACGAAACACTTCGTTTTAAAACCACAGCCAGACTCTTTAAACGTAATTTATTCCTCTTCCTCAGAAGCTTCCTCTACAGCCTCTTCCTGCTTCTTGCTATCCTCAATAAACTTCTGGATGTTCCGCTTTTCCTCCTCCGTAAGCATACCCTCCAGGTCGATCATGATGGCCAGTGTATCCTTAAGATGTACCACCTTGGAAATATAGCCAGTATTCTGGTTCTGAATCAGAGCCGGCACAGCGGTGAACTCCTTATCATCTACCTCTATAATTTCCCGCATTCGGTCTACTTCCATGGCTAGCATAACTCCATTCTTAAGACCGCCAATAATCAGCTGAGTTTCACTGTCTGGCTGTTTTGGCAAAAGCCCCAGCTTGGTACGGAGGCTATAAACAGGAATTACCTCTCCACGCAGGTTTAAGAGTCCCTTAATGTGGGGCAAACTGCTTGGTACTGGGATAAAATCCAGCATTTTTTCAATCCCTTTGGTTGCTTCTACATCCAGTCCGTATACATATCTGTCCAGATAGAAAAATACAACTCTTTTTGTAGCCATAGCTTACTCCTCTCTACTACTTGCTGATGCTCTTTAAATATGCGTTAATAAACAAATCAATATCTCCATCCAGTACAGCACTTACATTTCCCGTCTCTACATTGGTTCTGTGATCCTTTACCATCGAATATGGCTGC
Source organism: Acetivibrio ethanolgignens (assembly GCF_001461035.1). GTDB lineage: Bacteria > Bacillota > Clostridia > Lachnospirales > Lachnospiraceae > Velocimicrobium > Velocimicrobium ethanolgignens. The sequence goes on from NZ_LNAM01000001.1 coordinate 30,814, forward strand.
ATAACATAGGAACGAATCTGGCTTCCCCAGCCAATCTCCTTCGTTTCACCACGGATTTCCGATTCCTTCTTTGCATTCTCCTCCTGTTTTAAAAGATAGAGCTTTGCCTTTAACATCTGCATTGCCTTATCCTTATTCATGTGCTGAGAACGCTCATTCTGGCACTGTACTACGATTCCTGTCGGAAAATGAGTAATACGGATTGCCGAAGAGGTCTTATTAATATGCTGTCCACCGGCACCACTGGAGCGATAGGTATCGATATGAATGTCATCATCTGCAATCTCAATATCAATATCCTCTTCAATATCTGGCATGACATCACAGGATACAAAGGAAGTCTGCCGCTTACCTGCCGCATTAAAAGGGGAAATCCGTATCAGACGGTGTACTCCTCTTTCGGATTTTAAATATCCATAAGCATTCTCTCCGGCAATCTCTAAGGTTACCGACCTAAGCCCAGCCCCATCACCATCCAGATAATCCAGCATAGTAACAGAAAAGCCCTTTTTCTCTGCCCATCTTTGGTACATCCGGCACAGCATGCTCGCCCAGTCACAGCTTTCCGTACCACCTGCACCGGCATGAAGGGTAAGAATCGCGTTATCCTTGTCATATTCCTCAGAAAGAAGGGTCTGGATACGCAGGTTCTCATAGTGTTCAATAAACTCCTTCAGGGCTTCATCTATCTCCGGAATCAGAGAAGCATCACTTTCTTCATAGCCCATCACCAGCAGAGTCTCAATATCCTCGTATTCTCCCTTCAGCTGGTTATAGGTATCCAAAGTACCCTTCAGACCTTTTAATTCCTTCATACACTCCTGAGACCTCTCCGGGTCCTCCCAAAAGTCCGGAGCCTCCATAATCAGCTCCAGCTCTTCAATCCTAAGCTTTTTATTAGCCAGGTCAAAGTGAATCCCCGATTTCTTCTAATGGCTTTGCATAGGTACCCAGAGTATACTTAAACTGGTCTAACTCTACCATATCATTCACCTCTTTTTCATTTCTTTTCTGTGGCTACGCATTTCTTCCACAGCAGAACTTATATTTCTTACCGCTTCCACAAGGACATGGATCATTTGGCATAACCTTCTTGCTGGTTCTCTTTACAGGAGTCTTTCCCGCAGAATCATCCTTGTTTGTTCCCGTCACCTTGGCAACCTGTTCTCTTTCTACCTTCTGCTCAATCCGTACATGGAGAAGAGCACCTACCGTATCCTCTTCAATAGACTCTGTCATCTCTTCAAACATCTCATAGCCCATGAACTTATACTCTACCAGAGGGTCTCTCTGTCCATAAGCCTGCAAACCGATGCCTTGACGCAGCTGATCCATATCATCAATATGATCCATCCACTTATGGTCGATTACCTTTAACAGGATAACCCGCTCAATTTCACGAATCTGTTCTGGCTCTGGGAATTCCGCTTCCTTTGCCTCATAAAGCTTCACAGCAGCCTCCTTTAGCTGCTGAATCAGCTCGGCCTTCTTTCCATGCTTTATCTGTTCTTCGGTAAGCTTAATCGGAGGCATAGGATAAATCCGTAAAATTAGCTGGTTTAATTCCTCCATATCCCATTCTTCCGGTGTCTGGTCATCACCAATGCAACGATTCACCAGACGTTCTATCGTATCTGTCATCATCTTATAGATGACATCACGCATACTTTCGCCATTTAATACCTTTTTACGCTCTGTGTAAATAATCTCACGCTGGTCATTATTTACCTGATCGTACTCCAACAGGTTCTTACGAATGCCAAAGTTGTTAGACTCTATCTTCATCTGAGCCCTCTCAATGGCACTGCTTAGCATCTTATGCTCCAGCTGCTCACCCTCTGGAAGTCCCATAGAGGTAAACATAGACATCAGCCTCTCAGAGCCGAACAGTCGCATAAGGTCATCCTCCAGGGAAATATAGAAACGGGACTCTCCCGGATCTCCCTGACGACCGGCACGGCCACGCAGCTGGTTATCAATACGACGGGACTCATGACGCTCTGTACCGATAATCTTCAGACCTCCAAGCTCTACAACTCCCTCGCCCAGCTTAATATCCGTACCACGGCCTGCCATGTTGGTAGCGATAGTTACTGCACCGTACTGACCGGCATCAGCAATAATTTCTGCCTCAATTTCATGGAATTTCGCATTCAGTACCTTATGTGGAACTCCTTTTCTGCGGAGCATATCACTTAATTCCTCAGAAGCTTCGATGGTAATTGTACCAACCAGTACTGGCTGGCCTTTCTCATGAGCCTCTACAATAGCATCTACTACCGCATGAAGCTTTTCTTTCTTTGTCTTATATACCGCATCCTGCAAATCCGCTCTGGCAATTGGTTTGTTGGTCGGAACCTCAATAACATCCATACCATAGATTTCACGGAACTCTTTTTCCTCTGTCAAAGCAGTACCGGTCATACCAGATTTCTTTGCATACTTATTAAAGAAGTTCTGGAAGGTAATCGTAGCCAGAGTCTTACTCTCACGCTTTACCTTTACATGCTCCTTTGCCTCAATCGCCTGATGAAGGCCGTCAGAATAACGGCGGCCCGGCATAATACGTCCAGTAAACTCATCTACGATTAAGACCTCATCATCCTTAACTACATAGTCCTTATCGCGGAACATCAGGTTATGTGCCCGCAGAGCAAGAATAATATTATGCTGGATTTCCAGGTTCTCCGGGTCAGCCAGATTCTCAATCTGGAAGAATTTCTCTACCTTCTTAACACCCTTTTCTGTCAGGTTTACATTTTTATCCTTTTCATTAACAACGAAATCACCGGTTTCATTGTCATCTTCCTTCATCAGAATATCCATCTTGGTAAGCTCTTTTGCAGTACCACGCTCCAGCTGTCTTGCCAGAATATCACAGGCTTCATAAAGCTTGGTAGATTTACCGCTCTGACCGGAAATAATCAAAGGTGTCCTCGCCTCATCAATCAGTACAGAGTCAACCTCATCAATAATCGCATAATGCAGGTCACGGAGCACCAGCTGCTCTTTATAAATAACCATATTATCTCTTAAGTAATCAAAGCCCAGCTCGTTGTTCGTAGCATAAGTAATATCACAGGCATAGGCAGCTCTTCTTTCTTCGCTTTCCATACCATTTAAGATAACGCCGACCCTTAAGCCCAAAAACTCATGAATCTGTCCCATCCATTCTGCATCACGCTTTGCCAGATAATCATTAACGGTAACGATGTGTACACCTTTACCCTCTAAGGCATTCAAATAGGCAGGCAGAGTAGAAACCAGGGTCTTACCTTCACCAGTACGCATCTCGGTAATACGACCCTGATGAAGAATCACACCACCAATCAGCTGTACACGGTAATGTCTCATACCCAGCACACGCTTAGAAGCCTCTCTTACCGTAGCAAAAGCCTCCGGAAGCAGGTCATCCAGTGTCTCTCCATTCTGCAATCTGTTTTTATATTCATCGGTCTTAGCTCTCAGTTCTTCATCTGTCAGCTTTTCAAGCTCCGGCTCCATAGCCTCAATTTTATCTACAATCGGATAAATCCGCTTCAGCTCATGCTGGCTATGAGTACCGAACATCTTTGTTATAATATTCATGTTCCCTTTCACTCCTATATAAATTTGTAATGGAATCCCTCTCATTCCACAACACTAATTTATATTCTAACATTAATTCATCATCCTAGCAACTGTTTTTTCCTTAAAAAAGCTGTCACCTCACGATACCATTATCGTTCAAGTGACAGCTTTTTTCATCATCATTTGTAAGTATAAAAATAAGCTCCTTTTTCATCTATCCCATAAAAATCTCCAAAAGAAAGATGGAAAATATCCTTTTTAACCATACTCAAATCAACCTCATTTTTAATCAGATACTGGTAAATTCCTGCATAATCGATAGAACCCTGAAGCAAAATGCTTTCTAATCTTCCATTTCGAAGAATTGCTCTCTTATAATTTCCTGAATCCTCACATTCCAGCACAGTATCTCCAGCCTCTTCCACTCCACGCCCTAAAGAAAGGGTCGTAAGTCCATAAAAATTCATGGTATTTTTCATAGCATAGCGGTCAACATAATATCTTTGTTGTCCACACATATTATAAGCAGCCGTTTCTCCCTGTTTCATGGCATTTGGCCATATTGCCGAAAGCCCTGTTACATCTCCTGCTGCATAAACTCCCGGACAGCTGGTTTCCATAGTATCTGATACCTTGATAAAACGTTCCACTGCAATTTTTGTATCTAACACACACTCCAAAGCCGGACGAACGCCTGCAGCCACGATGACAAGATCACAATTTATTTTTGTTCCATCATCAAGAATAACAGCATCTATGCTTCCATTTTCATCCATATGAGTTTCAGAGGCCTTTTTCCCAAGCAGGAACTGACAGCCCCTTTGCTCAAACAGCTCTTTATAAGCCTTTCCAGCCTTTTCATTGAGCTGTATCGGCAGAATACGGTCTGCCATCTCCACCACTGTTACCTTCTTATCCTGTTCTAAAAAAGCATAAGCTGCGTCCATGCCTACCAGGCCGGAGCCTATAATCAAAATATGAGAAGCCTGCTCTGCCATTTTCCGGATTTTCTGGGCATCTGAAAGATGACGGAGCCCAAATACATTACCAGCCTCACGAAGCTGTCCTACCGGTGGTATGATACTGTTAGCTCCTGTTGCAATCAGAAGCCTGTCATAGTGATAGCTCTGCCCATTCTCCAAAACAACCTCTTTCTCTTTCGTTCGAATGGTTTTTACCGTTGCCTTTGAGATCCAGTTAATTCGATCAGAAACGAAAAATTCCGGTTCTACAAAAGATAAGCTTTTCTCGTCACGCTCATAGCTTAAGTAGCGGTGAAGCATACAGCGGGAATGAACATATTCATCCGTCGATATTATCGTAATATAAGCCTCCGGGTCTAAACGATGTATTGTTTTTGCTGCTGTTATACCGGCAGCTCCAGCTCCAATAATCATATGTATCATGGCGTCACCTCCTCAATATAAATTGCCTCCTTCGGACAGGCCTTAACACAGCTTGGCTCACCACCATTCTCCAGACAAAAATCGCATTTTATAACTCTTGTTCTGGTTGCCTGATCTGGCTTCAATACTCCATAGGGACAATTCATTACGCACATAAAGCAGGAACCACATTTTTCTTCATCATAAGACACAAGTCCGGTGAGAAAATCCTTTGTAAGAGCCCCACTCATACAGGACATAACGCACTCAGGCATATCACAATGACGGCAGAATATAGGACGGTATTTGCCATCTAAGACTGATTCGATATGATTTCTGGACTCATTCCGGATATCTGTTAAATCCAGATCATAGATTGTACCTGGAGCTTCTCTATGTGCCTGCATACACGCCACTACACAGTTTTTACATCCGTCACATTCAGCTGCGTTTATCATAATCCTTCTCATAAGCACTCCTCCTAAATATGCAGACCCTGTCGCTTTTCCTGAATAATTTCTTCCAGAATATCTGCTGACTCCTTTGCATCTCCATTGATAATTATCTGTCCACCCGTTAATACCTTCATATCCTCTGTCAGCACCTTTACTGCTGTTTTGCTTCCTGTCACAAAGGGTGGAAGTCCCAGATGCAACGGCAGTCCCAGTGCCAGACCAAAGCAGCCGTCAGCCAGAGCCTGCTCCTCCAGCCACTGTGCAGCAGATAAAACAAGCGGCAGCTGTGGCAAATCTACCCCCAGCTCAGCAGCAATTTCTGTTGCCACGATTTCAAGACGCCCAATCGCCAGACATGGTCCGAAGTTTAATACCGGTGGGATATTAAGCTTTTCACATACGGCACGAAGTCCCGGGCCAGCCATTTTAGCAGCCTCATTTGTCATAAATCCACAATTTTCAATGCCTCCCGAAGAGCAGCCCGCAGTAAGTACAATGATATCTCTGGCAATCAGCTCCTTTGTCAGCTCTACACTAAGTACATCATGTCCACCGGCGGTAAGGTTAGAACAGCCTACCACACCTGCAATTCCCTTAATCTTTCCCGCAACAATCAAATCAATCAGTGGTTTCCATTTTCCTCCAAGAAACTCCTTAAGAGAGCCTTCACTAACTCCGGTAAGGGTATGTTCATTTCCATGATCCTTCATAAGCTTAAGCTCTACGCTGCCTCTTCGCTCCTTATAGGCAGCAATAATCTTATCAATGATTTCGTTACTCTGCTCCTCCCGGTTTTTAAAATCAAAGGGAATAAGCTCTGCATTTGCCTTCTTTGCCACGTCATCCAGGCAAATCTGCTTTATTTTTAACTCATCACAAATTGGCTCAATTCCCGGAAGAGTACAGTTGAATTCAGACAGAACAGCATCAATTGCTCCTGTAGCGAGAATTGCCTCACTTGTATAATTATTTCCTGCATGTCCATCAAATACCTCTGTGTAATGAGCACCTCTAAGCTGTAAGTCCTGTCCCACACAGGTACAGCCTACCAGCTTAAAGCCCTTTGCCCCAGCTTCCCTTGCCTTTCTTTTTGCAGCATCAGAAATCAGCTTTTGCTGAAGATCCACAAAAATTGTATGCTGATGCCCGGTAATCATAATATTGATATAATCCGGATCAATCACACGAAGTCCCACAGGAGCCGTTCGAAGCTTTGGCTGCCCTAAAAGCACATCATTTAAAAGATTGGTAAGCGTCAATCCATAAATGCCTGTAGAGATACCAAGCTTTAAGCAGTCAAGCAGCATATCCACCGGGTCAGAATTAAGGTTGGTAGAGCACTTTACAACCCCCTTGAAAACCTCTGCCTTGGCACCACCAGGCATGATTCCCAGCTCCTTCCAGCGCTGAACCCGCGGCTGATAAGCAATCTTTTCAACCAGGGCTGCCGGTACATATTCCGGTCTATAAATATCTTCAAGTACTGCATCGGCAACCTTTTCTGCTTTTACATAAGGATCCTCTTCTGTAATCTGTAAAAGCTCTGCCAGATGGTTTAAGGATTCCATTCCCTTCAATTCTCCTCGAGCCTGTGCTGTCTTTTTCAGATTCAGAGCTGTATTTTCTACAACATGAATGTAGCAGCCACTTCCTGCGGCTACTGCCCTTAAGAGATTTCTAGTCACAATCGTATCTGCATTGGCACCACAGATTCCCCTCGGAGCCTTTGGTGTAATCCGACATGGTCCATTTGAGCATAACCGGCAACAGACTCCCTGCAATCCAAAACCACATTTTGTGCTTTGTCCCTCTACTCTATGGTGGGAAGTCTCCATCGGAAGAGATCGAATAAACTCTTCTAATGGCTTATCTGCACTTTTACAGGTATTGCATCCATAACATTGATTCATTTTTGGTCCCTCCTACATACTTTACTAAAATAGTCAAGATTTTGATAAGCTTACTTACCAAAGGATTTCTTCTAAAGATTTTCTTTTCAGCTCTTCTATAAGAATCTTCTGTAGCCGTGCCATTTCGCAGTGAATTTTACAAGGCTTTTTTTCTGTATTTTTAGGACAGCTATGCCCCTCCTTCATGCATTCAAAAACTAAAATATCCGGCATGATAACCACACAGATATCATAAAGGGTAATTTCTGCTGAATTTCGTTTCAAAGCATAGCCGCCCTTACTTCCCCTATAGCTTTTTAACAGGCCAGCCCTTTCCAGCTTTCTGGTAATCTTATAGGTCATGGCATAAGGCAGCCTCTCTATCTCGCTTATCATGGAGACACTCATGCATTCTCCCGTAGAAAGCGTCCGCATGACACGAATTGCATAATCACATTCTCTGGTAAATAACATATTTTTCCTCCTGCTGCCTTAACTATACTATATCATACTAAATTAGTCAAGTATCTCCCTCTCAAAATTTTTACGCAGTTATGACAGCATCATTCTGTCATTGGAGAACTCTCCTCCGCTGGCTTCTTCAAACTTGGCAAGTAAATCTGCTACCTTAAGAATCTTCTTTTCCTCGCCGCAGACATCATAGATAATCCGTCCCTCATGCATCATAATCAGTCGGTTGCCCAGACGAATAGCATCCTTCATGTTATGGGTAATCATAAGGGTTGTAAGATGATCCTTTTCCACGATTTCCTCTGTCAGCTCCAGCACCTTCTTTGCCGTTTTCGGGTCTAAGGCTGCCGTATGCTCATCTAAAAGCAGAACCTTTGGCTTTTTCAGGGAGGCCATCAAAAGCGTCAGGGCCTGTCTCTGTCCACCAGACAAAAGTCCTACCTTAGCTGTCATCCGGTTTTCCAGGCCCAGATCCAGAGTCTTTAGCTTTTCCTTATATTCCTCTCGCTCCTTTGCTGTAATTCCCCAGCCAAGAAGCCGCCTCTGTCCACGTCTTGCCGCAATTGCCAGATTTTCCTCTATATTCATATCTGCAGCTGTTCCTGTCATAGGATCCTGGAACACACGCCCCAGATATCTGGCACGCTGATCCTCTGAAAGCCGGGTAACTTCTGTATCATCAATAAAAATAGAGCCTGCATTTACCGGATACACCCCGGCTATCATATTTAAGAGTGTTGACTTTCCTGCACCATTTCCACCGATAACAGTAACAAAATCGCCCTCATTTAATACCAAATCGACCCCATTCAGGGCCTTCTTTTCATTTATCGTTCCCGGATTAAAGGTCTTATACACTCCTTTTATTTTAAGCATCTGCCCTTCCTCCCTTCCGTCCTTCAAAATATTTGCCCTTCAGATGAGGCAGTGCCAAAAACAGTGCTACAATCAGTGCGGAAAACAGCTTCAGGTCATTGGTGGACAATCCCAGCTGCAGTACCAAAGCGATTACAATAAAGTAAATAATCGCACCAAATACTGCCGCCAGCATCCGTAAAGCAAAATTCTGAAAAATCTTTCCAAAAATAACCTCACCTATAATAACTGCTGCCAGACCAATTACAATCGCACCCCGTCCCATATTTACATCTGCACTTCCCTGATACTGTGCATACAGACCGCCAGCCATACCTACCAGGCCATTGGAAAGCATCAGTCCCAGCACCTTCTGGCGGCTGGTGCTGATACCCTGGGCTCTAGCCATCCGCTCATTACAGCCGGTCGCACGCACAGCAGCTCCCAGCTCAGTTCCGAAAAACCAATAAAGAACACCTATAACAACTGCACAAAAAATTGCCGCGGTCAGGCAGGCCTCTTTAATATACCGGAGGCTTACTATCAGGCTATAGGTGTCAACACTGACTGCCTGGTTTGATTTTCCCAGAATTCGCATATTTACAGAATACAAGCCCAGCTGGGTCAGAATCCCCGATAAAATCGATGGTATTCCAAAGGCGGTATGAAAAATACCCGTCACAAGCCCAGCCAGCATTCCTGCCAGAAAAGCCAATGCTAAAGCCAGGTATGGATTCATTCCTCCTAAAATTCCCATGACTGCTACAGCACCGCCGGTCGCGATACTGCCATCTACTGTTAAATCTGCATAATCCAATACCTTATAGGTTACATAAATTCCAATCGCCATAATTCCCCAGATAAGTCCCTGGGCTATGGAGCCCGGAAGTGCATTAATCAGTGACATCATTTCTAATCCTCTTTCTCAATTGCGACCATATCCTCCGGCATTGTCATTCCCAGTGCCTCAGCTATTTCCGCATTATATTTTACTGTAGTTTCATCTGCATATTCAATTGGCATAGCCGCCGGGTCCGCTCCATTTACCAGAATTTCATATGCCATAAGACCTGCATTATAGCCCAGGCTATAATAAGAAATGCTTAAGGTAGCAAGGCCGCCTCCGGCACAGGCATTTTCTTCTCCTGAGATTACCGGAAGCTTAGCCGGAAGGGTAACATTTTTTACAACCTGCATATTATCAGCCATGGTATTATCTGTCGGGATGTAAAGGACATCACATTCCTCTGCCGCCTTCGTCACAACCTGCTGAACATCGTTGGAGTCGGCCACTGTATAACGGTTAACCCTAATCCCCTCCTTTGTAAGCTCAGCCTCTGCTTTATCTGCCTGGAATACAGAGTTAGCCTCTGCAGAGCAGTACAAAATTCCTGCTGTTTCAGCCTCCGGTACCAGTTTTTTCAAAAGCTCAATCTGCCGGTCGATCGGGGCCAGGTCAGATGCTCCGGTTACATTTCTTCCCGGTGCTTCGTTGCTTTCAGCAACACCTGCAGATACGAAGTCAGTAACCGAGGTACCAACCACCGGAATATCTGCAGTAGCTGCTGCACAAGCCTGAAGTGCTGTAGTTGCATTTGCCATAATTAAGTCAACCTTATCATTTACAAACTTGGTTGCAATCGTTGCACAGTTGGCCTGCTCCCCCTGGGCATTCTGATAATCAAACCTCACCTTATCTTCCCCCAGCTTCTCTACCAGAGCTGCCCGAAAGCCTTCTGTCGCTGCATCCAGAGCCGGATGCTCCAACTGCTGACAGATACCGATTTTAAATACCTTATCCTCTGTGCTTTCCATCTCAGCCGATGCTTCTGGCCTTTTTGCTTCACCGCCCACAGTACCACAGCCACTAAGCAGTGTAACTCCCATCATTATTGCCATAAACAGGGCAAGTGTTTTCTTCCTCATAAGCCTATCCTCCTGAAACATTTTCGCTTTAACACTTAAACGCGTTGATAAGACATACTATAACATTCCTGTCATGATAAGTCAATAGCTGATATTCCACCAGGAAACGCAAAAATCCAAATGAAAATTTGTAATCTGTCATCCTTACAAATTTTCATTTGGATTATCCTTTTTAGTCAAGCAAATTCGCTGCTCCAATCATACCCGCATCATTGCCAAGCTCGGCAATCGCAATTTCCGGAATATCTCCTCTCTCACCACCAAAGCAGCTTTTCTTTAATATCTCACAAAGAGGTTTGGTAAGAACGCTTCCCTGTGCCGATATCCCCCCGCCAAGAAGCACGATCTGAGGCCGGAAAATATTTACAATATTTGCAATTCCTACCCCCAGCCTGCGGATATACAAATCTACTATTTCCTTCAGCTCTCCTGCCTCATCAGCCGCTTCAAAGATCTCCTTTGGTGTCATATCCTTTCCGACTGCCCTTTTCGCATCCCGAATCAGGGCTGTAGCAGAGCAATAGGCCTCCAGACAGCCTCGCCTGCCACAGGTACACAGCTCTCCATCTTCTATAATAACCATATGTCCCAGCTCGCAGCCGCCGATTCCTTTTCCCTGATATACCCTGCCATCTAAAATAACGCCGCCGCCAACTCCGGTCCCAAGGGTAAGCATAATAACATCCTGATATCTCTTCCCTGCCCCGGCAGCCGCCTCTCCCAGAGCAGCACAATCTGCATCATTGGCAATGGAAACGGGTATCGGAAGATATCTCTCCAGCTCCCTTACAATAGCAACATTTTCCCATTTTATATTATTGGAATAGATTACCACTCCGTTTTTACAGTCTAGCGTTCCCGGCACACCAACTCCCACACCGCTGCACTCCTCTATTCCAATTTCCTCTCTTTCTAAAAGCTCCAGCGTCTTTTCGCCAATCTCTCTGACAATCTCCTCCGGTGTACGCCCTCCATTGGTTTTTATTGTTTCCCGTGCAATAATTTTATTCTGCTTATCTATCAATCCGATTTTTGTATCGGTTCCGCCAATATCGATTCCAATACGGATTCCCTCTTTTTTCCCGGGAATTGTAGTAACCAAAGCCTCACAGCAGCCCTCTATGGTATAGTCTCCGCTTCCTGCAGGTATAAAAAGACTATCTCCCTTTTTGAAGGTAAGCACTTCTCCCTGACTGGAAATAGCTCCTGCTCCCTCCAGAACCAGAATACTGGCAAAGGATTCTTCCAAAACCCTTCCTTCCACCCTTTTTATAAGCTCACCATCCAGATTCAGCTTATCAACCGTAAAATAATCACAAGCTGCCACATGAGGGAGACATCTGCTATTTTTGACACTTGGCTTCCGATTGGTTACCTCAAGGGCCTCCTTAATATGTAATTCTCTTGTTTTTCCATCCTTACCTGTTCTTCCGTAATCATAGACCCGGTAGGTTACATTGGAATTTTGCTGGATTTCCGCGATCAGAATGTCTCCACCTATGGCATGGATAGTGCCTGCTTCAATAAAGAATACATCTCCCTTTTGAACTGGAACTGCATTGAGTACTTCCGTAAGCGTTTCATCGTAAATACGTCTTTCCAGCTCTTCCCTGCTGATTTCCCTTTGGAAGCCATAGTACAAAAATGCATTTTCTCCGGCATCCATTACATACCACATTTCGGTCTTTCCATACTGCCCCTCCTTTTTCAGGGCATAAGCATTATCCGGATGTACCTGGATGGATAGCTTATCCTTTGCATCAATCAGTTTTATTAAAATCGGGAAGTCACAAAAGCTTCTGCAATTCCTTCCCAGAACCTCTCTTCCCTCCTCATCAATATACTGCCGCAATGTCTTTCCTGCGTAAATACCATTTTCTATCACCGATGGTCCATCGGGATGGCAGGACAGCTCCCAGCTTTCTGCCAGCACTGCCTTATCATACTCCTTCCCATATTCCTCCACCAGCCTGTGGCCTCCCCAAAGGTAATCCTTACAGCTTGGCTTCAACTTTAATATACTTCTTTCCTTTTGCATGATTACTCCCTTCTCTTTATCCTTTCATCGACAAGTTGTTTCTTATTCATAGGAAACCCTCCTGCTCATTACCTCTATTCCGGAAGCCTCTATCACCTCAAAAGCCTCCTGTTCAAGGCGCAGACAAATGGCGATTGCCTCTATTCTCTCTTTAAATATAAACGCATACCTGTTTTTTCCCAGCTCTGTCTTTCTGTACTCTGTCTCCTTCCATTCCACACCATCCAGAGTGTAGGAAAAGGAAATACTGCTATCCAAATAAAGATTAACACTGTCTATCCAGTGAACGGTAGCCCAGGTCAGGGTAATAAGCAGCTTTTTTCTTTTCTCTTCTCTTTTTTCCAGTCTTAGCAGCTGATCCATAATGTTTATCTCTTCCCCGTAGATAGGGACAGCTACACGAATAAAGGCTCTGATCGGGTAAGCCTTCCCATCCATAGGAAGAGCCTCTCCTTCAATCTCAACCATATCTCCCGCATGTGCAAAGGACGCTGCATTCATATTTTCCATGTGCCATACTGCTTTAGCCTCTTCAAAGGCACTTCCGTCGGATAGATAGGTCATAACCTGTGCCGGAAGAACAGGTATTACTCCCGGCCTTGTCATCCCGGAATAATTCTTTCCTCCCGCAATTTCACTATACACATGGATAGTGATAGACAAATTCAGAGCCTCCGAGGCCAGGGTAAGCCTTCCTGTTACCTGGAAATTTCCCCTTTGCTTCAGCCTTTCTCTGTCAAAAGGGCTCCAGCTCACAGGGCAGGTTTCCTTTTTTCCGTTTCTTAAGGTAACCTCTATGTTCTCTGGGAGCTCTACCCTTGCAGCTCCTAAAGGCACATAGCAATGTCTTGGCATCCGATAGCTGATAAGCTCTCCAGCCTTTTTATTCCTCGCTTCCATGATTTGCACCGTGGTCACTGCAGGCTCTAAGCCATCGGACTGGGCTGTTACCCTTACTTCACCGGAAGCCTCTGTGGAACGCAGAATAACCAGAGCCTTGCCGGCATAGGCAGCAATTTCAGCTGTTTTTTTATCCTCTGACAGAACAGCTGGCTGCTGATACTTAGCCAGCGTAGCCTGATCTCCATTATCCACACCGGCTATCTGCGCATTCCCTTCCAGTGTGATTCGGATTATATGGTTTGCCGTGGTATGGATGACTCCCCGGTCATCTACCACATCATAGGTAAGATATACCAGGCTTTTCCCATCAGCAGCGATACACTCTCTATCCCTTGCCACTCTTAATTTCACAGCCGCCTCTGGCGTATATACCATTGCCTTTCCAACGGTTTTTTTTATTTCCTTTCCCTGTTCATCATAGGCCTTTGCCCAAATCCTCCCTTTTTCATATGCCACCATAAATTTAGCATAAAGGCTTTTTCCTTCACTTCCCCTTACGGGTGTGCAATTAACCATATCCCTTGTTTCCATTTCATAGGTAAAATAGCAGTGTCCGGCCTTCGTTCTGTGAACCCTTCGTGTAGCTGTACCAATATGCTCTTCATTACGGTAAAGCTCCACCCTGGCCCCGTTGGTATAGATAGCAACGGGAGTTTTTCCCTCTTCCTTTCGCATATTTTTTTCATCCCAGGCTGTGACCAGATGCAGGGTTGTATCCTTCCTGTTCCACTGGCTGCGGTAAAGATAATAGCTATCCTTTGGAAAACCCGTGGTTTCCACAATCCCAAAGTAGCTGCTATTAGGAAGAGCTCTCCCATCCGTTTTACTTCCCCTGTCAATTCCATTCCATGGAGTAGGCTCTCCGATATAGTCAAAGCCCGTCCAGACAAATTCTCCTGCTACAAAATCCCTGGTCATGGTATCGTAAATGGAGGCACTGGCGGTTTTTCCCCAGGCCACGGTAGAACTGTCATAGGAGGTAAGATGGTATTTTCCATCAGCATTTGCTCTGCTTTGTTCTGTTGTATAGACCCCACGGCTATTGACAGCAGAAGCAGTTTCTGAGCTAATCAGACAGCCATAGACCCTTGTCAGGGCATCCAGCTCAGAGGCAGCTGCATAATTAAAGCCAACAATGCCACCACTATTCCTTACAACCTCCAAAACCTCTCTTAGTACCTCATTCCCGGCCCTGGTATTATCTCCATGGGTTACTTTTCGTTCCTTGTCCTCTTCTCTGATCCATGCAATCAGCTTTTTTGCAATATTCGGAAACTCCTTACTGACAGCGGCTCCCTCCTGAATTTCATTGCCCAGGGACCATAGCATGAGGGACGGGTGATTACGGTCACGCCTTACCGTAGATTTTACGGCAAATTCTGCCCAGGTCATGGCTCTGCTTCCACCTATAAGCCCCTGCTTTTCTGTCAGCCTCTCATTAAAATAGGCTGCAAAATCATGGCTGTTTCCATTTTTGGAGACATTCCACCCGTCGAAAAGCTCTTCAATCACTAAAAGCCCCAGCTCATCGCAAATCTGAAGGAAATGCTTATCAGCAGGATTGTGGGCAGTACGGACGGCATTTGCCCCCATCTCCTTCATCAGCGATAGCTGGCGATAGACGGCATCATAGCAGGCTGCTGCCCCAAGAGCTCCCTGATCATGATGCATGCATACCCCACAAAGCTTTACATTCCTTCCATTCAAGCGAAAGCCTTCCTGCTCATCAAAGGCAAACCAGCGAAAGCCAAATTTTGTTTCCCGCTGCTCTATCACCTGGTTACTTACCAAAAGCTCTGTCCTCACACAGTACATCACCGGATCCTCCAACGACCACAGCAAGGGATGGGATACCTTCGCACTGGCTATAAGACAGCTCCTTGTCCCTGTCTCCAGCCTTTGGCCTGTCTCCACTGTCTCTGACACAGGAATTCCATCGGCATTGTAAATCTGATTACGGACAATTACCTCTCTTCCTTCCTCCAGAAGATTTTCTATCTCCACCTCACAGCTTACCGTAGCAGTCCCATTCCCATATTCTCTGGCAAGCCTTGGGGTGCTTATTCTGATACCATTCAGGGCTATATGCACCGGGGGAACAACAAGCAAAGCTACCTCCCGGTAAATACCACTGCCCGAATACCAGCGGCTGGAGGGTATTGTGTGCTCGACCCTGACTGCCACTGTATTCTCTGTAACGCCATCGCAGACAAGCAAAGCCGTAATATCAAAGGAAAAGGGCATATATCCATAATGATTTTCCCCAACTAAAATACCATTGACATAGACATAGCTATCCTTATAGACACCATCGAAGCTTAAAAGGATGGTTTTGTCCTTACAGGCTTCGGGCATAAGAAAGGTCTTGCGATACCAGCCTGTGCCACCTGGGAGGAAGCCGCTTTGGGCTTCCCCCTCCACAGTAAATTCCTGTTCTATACTAAAGTCATGGGGCAGGCTAAGGCTTTGCCATGAAGCATCGTTAAAGTCGCTCCTTTTTGCAGACTCCGATTCCCCCATATAAAATTTCCATCCCTCATTAAAAGGGATATCCCCTCCAAGGATGGGACTGCCTATCCGGATTTCCTCCTGTCTTGTAAATACCATGATACACTTCCTTAGTCTTTGAATTGTCCTAAAATTTCCAGCTCAGGGATGGCTACTATACCTGCCTTCACCTTTGTTATATTGAAGCACCAATACCTCGCCTCTATGTTTTCAAGCTTGCTGCTATAAGCATTGGCCTCCCCCAGATTATCAAAGCTGTCTGCCTTCACCCAGCCAGCTCCAAATTCGTATTTTTTGGTATCATTATTCCAGCTGAGTTCTGAAGGTTTTCCTTCTCCTGTATAGTACCAAAGCTCCCCGTCCACTGTCTCTCTGGCAGTATTTCCATACACATTCTTATATGCATTGTAAAAAATCCATTGCTTTGCTACTGCTGACCCTTCGCCAAGGTCAAAGATAATATATGCCTCACTGCCACCTAGTCTAAGTGCCTCTCCCTGCTTCGGCTCCTTCACTCCATCAAATATCGTTTCCTTTTTTTGATTAAAGTCGTAACTGTACATCCCACCTGAAAAGGACGAATGGATAATGCCGGCCTTATTTTGTGTCAGATTTTCCAGCCGCTCCTTGCCTTCCCCTACGATCACCTCAAAGCGGAAGCATTCCTTATCATCATATACCTCAGTACCCTTACGTTTTACCTTTTCTAAAACCTGGACAGTATAGCTTTCGTCCTCTGCCAGTGAAATCTGGTTATCTACATCCGTACCGGTATGATTTACTGTCCTGAAGCTGTATCTTGCTATAGCTGTATTTTCTACCTCCTTCCCCTCTTTAAGCTCTTTGAAGAAGTAGGCTTTTGCAAATTCCTGGTAGCTATAGGTCTCATCTACAAAGGCAATACCATCCAGCTTGCTTTCCCTGAAGGCCTGGAAGCCGGCTTCTCCTCTTTGGATATAGGTTCCCCCACTGGTATAGGCACCCATGGAAAAATTATCCACTGTAATCGCCGAAGCTGTAGAGACAGTCAGCTTAAATTTCTTCTCTCCATTCACCATATAAGCCCTTGGCTTTTGCTTGTCAAATAAAATCTCACCTGCTGTAGCCTTAAGCTTCTGAAGCTTTTTGGCATCCTCTGTCCCATTGGAAAAATCAATCCGATTTTCGGAAATATCCAGGGTCTTCAGAGCTTTAAAGCTCTCTGTATCAGCAAAGGGCAGATGCTCTAAATCCAGATTCTTAAGCTCAAGGGTGTTAAGTGCCGGCAGTTCTGCCAGTTCAAGCCTGACCTCTTCCTTTTCATAAGGTGAGCCTTGCACTCCCCGGATAGACGCAGGAAGCACAGCGGTTGTTATCTCCTTAAGCTTTGTAAGTCCCTTTATCGTAAGCTTCTTTAAATTTGCAAAATTTTCTAGTCCCTGCAGACTTTCGATATTCGGGTCATCGATAACCAGCTCTCCGGAAAAGCGTGCTATATTGCCCTTATAGTCTCCAATTTGCCTGATAACACAATTCCGCAGTGCCTCATCCGGAAAATCCTCCGCTGTAATCCTTGCATAATCCTCATGCTCCACCATCTGCTTTTTCAATGCAATGGACCACTCATATTCCGTTTTGACCTGAGGTGTATTATCGCCCCATTTACTATCCCTTTTTCTGGAGTCTGTATCTTTGATAGTACAATTATTTTTCTTTGCACTCTCTGCGCCAACACCTTCCTTTACTCCATCTCTATCCACAGCATAAGCAAAAATACCAGCCTTTACCCCATCCTCCGGCTGCCACACAGCATGCCTGCAGGCTCTGGAATCCGTTGGTGTTCCAGGGTTTTTTCCATCTTTGGAAACCGTATCTCCCCAGATATTATCCCCCGCATCGCCTCCCTCCTCATAGAAGGAAAAGCCTATCATAAATTGCTCTGGCTTAATATATTCTTTAAAACCATTCCACATAGAGTCTCTGGTGCCATCCTTAAAGCCTGCTTCATCTACCTCCCAGGTCCCATTTTCACTTGTCACTCCATACATCTGGACAAGCACATAATTATATTCCTCATAGGTCTTTTGAAAAACCCGGCTTTTTGGTGCAGGAATGGTGGTATCCAGAATAAAAAGCTTCTCTGGATGCTCACTGCCTGGACCTATCAGCTTTCCTATCTCCTTTATCACAGAAATAAGCTGCTCATAGCACTGCTCCTTCTGTTCCTCTGAATAGTTCTTTGTAAGACCATTCCATGTATTGTCCGGTAAATCCATTCCCTCAAGGTCGATATCCAGGCCATCTAAGCCATAGGCATTTACATACCTGTCAACAATGGCCCCGGCCAGCTTCTTATAGCCCTCTTCATTCTTTTCATATTCCAATTCTTTAGAAAGACCACGGACTCCATATACATCCTTTATGCCTATGGTACGGATTACCTTCACACCCTTTTTGTGCAGTGCCGGCACATACTCCTCCTTCAGCACCCTCCAGAAATCGCTTTCATCAGCAGTCCAGTCTGCAAATACAAAAGCCAGATCCACACTATCCGGAATATCTGACATTTTATTTAATCCACCATGGGATTTCAGATTCTCTGGTTTACGCTCTGTCTCATTCTCGTCATAGCCCGTAGATGCTACATCCTTCCAGGTTCTGTAATAGGCTCCATACAAGGGTGCTCTCTTTAATTCCACTTCCTTCTTTGGTTCCTCCGGCTTCACTGGCTGCTCTTCCTTCTTTGGTTCCTCCGGCTTCACTGGCTGCTCTTCCTTCTTTGGCTCCTCCGGCTTCGCTGGCTGCTCCTCTTTCTTTGGCTCCTCCGGCTTCACTGGTATCACAATCTGCCCATAAGAAGGGGAAGGCTCATTTTCTACCTTTGTCATTCCTTCCGGAGTTCTTATTTCCACCGCATCCCTTGTATCATTTTTAACAATCAGCGGAATGTCCCTTCTGGAAGTCTCTATGTAGCTTCCCTCTGCTCCCTGCTTTAAGTGAAGCTCTACCCTGGCGGAAAGCTGAGCTTTGACCGGAAGCTCTGTTGTTATTTTACTATTCTCTGCCTTCTCTTCCACCAGCAGCCTTACCTCTGAAGGGGAAGTGTCCTTCTTTCCCGTGAGAGATAAAGCACAAGGCTCCTTCAGGGAGATTTCCTTTACCTTGCCAAGCACCTCCACTACTACCCTTGCCTCTTTCTTCTCAATTGCGATTGCCGCAAGCTCTGCTTCCTCGGATACTAAGATTCTTCCGCTGTCTGCAAGCACGGTAAGACTGTTCCCCCTTGCCTCTTCATGCCAGGTATCTGCCTTTATCTCATGGATGGTTATGCTTTCAAATCTGCCACTATTATAGATATCAGCCTTTGGAGCCTTCACTACAAGAGCAATATTCCCATAATCACCTCTGCCTATCCTCAAGGCAGTCTCAGCCTTTGTTTTTATAGTAATTTTCCTGATATCCTTATTAAGAAGAGCCCTATCCAGCTCTGATTGTCCAGAAACCGTGACCTCGGTTATTTTTTCACTCTTCTTTACAGTTACCTTACAGGTTAGTTTATAGCTTTTTTTCTCAGCCTTAATCATAGCTGTAACCATGGTACTTCCTGGTTTTACTGCTTTTATAAGGCCCTTCCTGCTAACGGTGGCTACCTTTTTATTAGCTGATTGAAAGGATACGATTGCTTTTTTTGGCAGATTTTTGATAACCAGCTGGTATGTCCTTTTCTTGCCACTGGTCTCTAAGGAAACCTTCGTTTTGTTTAAGCCTGGCTTTGATGCTGCATAAGCCGGAATGCTGGTCATGATGATGGCAAGAATTAAAAGTATTGCCATACCTTTCTTTTTTCTATCTCTCATTTACCTTCTCCTTATTATTTTTTAATATCCTAATACAGGCTATGACTTAAAAAAATCATAGCCTGTATTCTACCGCAGTATATCAGCATACCAGTAAACTACCTCCTGGATTCGATATAGCTCCGATTCCCCACTTATCATTCTCCACATTTTTTTATAATGATAAAACCAGACCTCTAAAGCCTTTGCAAGCTCTTTTGTCTCCTCCGGTTCTTCTCTTTCTCTTTTCCAGAGAGCAACGCCAATTCGATTCCATAGCTCCATTCCCTCTATCGCTACAAAATAAGGCCAGACATCCCTTCTGCTCTCCTTTTGCAGATAAGGGAGGCTTTGGCAAAATTGATCTGTCAGCTCCTTCAATCGATTGTTATTTTCCTCTGCCTTCAAAAGCTTATCCTCAGGAAGGCAGGCTTTTCGTTCCTCTTCGCTTTTATCAAAAATAACTGCCTCTCTGTATTTTACAGCAAGCTCCCATCCAAAGGAGGAGCATTCTGCAAGATCTGCTATAGTAGAGACAATGGTTTCTCTGCTGTCGCCAAATTCCAGACGGGAAATCTGGCGATTTATCTCTTCAAATTCCGGAATATCTGTATTCCAGGAAAAAGCGGCCCCATAAATCAACCCCATCCGTCCAAATTCCGGATGATTAATATGCCCAAAATCTCCCCAGTCCGTATTCAGAACTCCCAGACATTGGTACTTTTCTGCATAGTGGCACATCCGCTTTATATTTTCATAGGAATCTCTTACTAAATTGACCAGCTGATTCCAGCCACACACTCCGGGGCAGGTATACTGAGTCGCCCCTGCCTCCCAAAGCTTTTTAGTTTCCTCTTCTCTTTGTTCCGGTAAATATCCCCAGTTAAGACAAATCGTCTCCTTTGGCAGCTCCTTCACTGCTTCCGGGAACTTACAGATAATATCTCCCCAGAACATAGGTCTTTTTCCCTTTTCTATTAAAAATTCACACAGCTCTTTTACAAAATTAATATACATCCTGTCCTGACCAATTTGTTCAGCCAATTCCCTGCCTCTTCCCTTACCTAAATCAAAGGTTTCATCTCCACAGAGATTAAACTGCTTCGAAGAAAAGAACGGAAGAAATTCTTCTATCATCTTCTTTATAAAGATATGGCTTTCCGGATTGGATACATCAATGGTATGATGCTGCATCCTTGCCAGAAAAGAAAATGGCTCCTTTTCAGCTCCTTCCAATTCGCACAAATGGCAATAGCTCTTTGTGGAAAGAACCTTATACAAGTGTCCAAAGCAGGAAAGAGAGGGAATTAATTCAATCCCCAGGCCTGTGCAGTATGCATCAAGCTCCATAATTTCTTCCCCGGTAAGAGGGGTGTCATCTCGCCACACCTCACTAAAATCCTCAAACAGAAAGCTGTGCTCAATATAGAGCTGCAGCTGGTTTATCTTATAGAAGGCCAGTCGGTCTGCCAGCCTTTTTAAATAAGCAAGGGTCGGAACTCTTCCCCTGGTCACATCATGGAAAAAGCCACGGTTCAGAAGAGAGGGCTCATCCCTTATCACCAGAAATGGAAGCCATGGCCCTGTCTGTCTTAAAATCTGACGCAGTGTCTGTATCCCATAGCGTACACCATTGATATCCCCACCTGAAATTTCAATTCCTTCTGATGTAATTTTAAGACGGTAGGATTGTTCCTTATGCTCCGGGCTGACTAAAAGCCAGATTCCTTGTTTCTTTTTCTTTCCTCTCTTTATTGGCAGTAAAAAGCCTGTAGTGTCTTCTATTTCCTTCTGCAAGCATCCTGAAAGCTCCACCAGCTGTTGGGTGCTCTCTTCATCAAACACAATACTGTCCTGATAGGAGAGTCTGTAAATCCCCTCCTGCCTCTCTATTTCCTTTGGCTGTGGCAATATATACATTTCTCTTTCCTCCTTCTTCCCAAGGCTACTCCATCCGTATTCGATAGGTCTTTATTTCATATGGCTTCAGGGTGACAGAAAAACCATCCCCCTCCACTGGAATTCTTTCCAGCTCCTCCTCGATCAGATTACATTCCATAATTTCTCCTATACCGCCAAAATTCAAACGAATATGAGCCCTGGTAAGACTGTTTTCAAATTCGTACAAACGCAGGATAATACCATTTTCATCCTCTGCAAGCTTTACTGTCTCTATCATGACATTGGTCTTATCAACAGACACAGCCGACATCCTCTCGTAGCCCTTGCCACCCTGATGGGCATAAGCCGGATAGTTAAGCTTGTAGGCCTCCTCTACCGTCTTTGCCTGACGCCAGCCCTCTGCATGAGGATATAGTGCATACGTAAAGAAGTGCTCCTCCTGGTCTGCCGTTTTATTCGGCTCAATTCCTGATTTTATCAGGGTGAGTGCCATATCCGAATCCTTTACCGAATGTCCGTACTTGCAATCGTTTAACAGGCTGACTCCATAGTGTCCCTCAGATAAATCCATCCATTTTTGTCCACAGCTTTCGAAACGGGCCATATCCCAGCTGGTATTGGTATGAACCTTTCTGGTCAGATTACCAAACTGGATATCAAAGGTTGCCTCATCCGTGTGGATATCCACCGGAAAATGAACCTTTAACAGATGCTGATGCTCCTTCCAGTCCACATAGGTATCAAAATCAATTCTGCGGCTCTTAGCATAAAAATGGATTTTTTGCCGGATAAGGGAATTACTTATCCTTCTCTCTATTTCCAAAGTAGCCCGAACCAGGCCAAGCTCTGTCCATTCCATATGGGTTACATTGTCCACATCCCAGTATTTCTCAGAATAATAGATATCAATATCCCAGTTATCATAGTAAATTGGCTTATCCTCATACATCCGGAACAGATTCGCAGTCTTTCCTCTTTGCAGAACCTCCCGCTGATTTTCCTTATCATAAATGGAGGTGAAAAGCCCCTTCTCATTCCATTCTATACGATAAATCGGAGTATCCAGCACATTCTCTTTAAGCACAAATGGAATCTGTTCTTCCTTTCCCTCTGCTATCTGGAAGGTCTGGCTTCCCTTGGATGGTAAATGCTCCAGATACACAAGGCCTCCCTCTTTCGTCCTTTGTACCGGGTATACCCTGCCCTCTTCATCTGTCAGAGCCTCTGCATTGAGCTCTCCCAGATTTACAATGTCATTTCTTTCAAAGCCCAGCGTATTAAAAATGGTAATACCATTTCCATCGGGAGTTAACACGCCAATACACTCCTTAAGCATGGAAAAACCTTTCCTTTCCAATTCCTCATACTCCTGGCGAGTCACCTCATATACCTCCTTGATAGAGGACCCAGGTAAAATATCATGGAACTGGTTGCATAAGATAGTTTTCCACATCTGATCCATTTCCGCTTTCGGATAAAGACGTCCGCAATAGCCTGCCAGCACAGAAAGAAGCTCCAAATCCATCATCATAATTTCGCTTTTTCGATTAGAGCGCTTATTTCTCGCCATAGAGGTATAGGTTCCCCTGTGGTATTCAAAATAAAATTCTCCCTCCCAGACAGGAAGACGCTTTTCATCCTTCACTCTCTCCCACAGCTCATCAAAATAGGTTCTCGCAAAGGCCTGACGCACCTTTGGTATGCCCTTTAGTCCCTTTTCCATACGGCGGGAGGTCTCCAGCATCTGGCGGGTAGGACCACCACCGCCATCTCCATAGCCATAAGCAATTAAAATATCATTGTTGATATCCTTGTTCTGATACCGCTTCCAGCCACCCATGATGGCATCCGGATGGAGCATTCCATTATAGGTTGTAAAAAAGTTGCTGGTATCCTGACCTACTCCCAGAGTGGTAATCAGATGGGTCAAAATTTCTGTTCCATCAATCCCCCTCCACCGAAGGGTATCATATGGCATTTTATTAAACTGATTCCAGGCAAGCTTGGTTGTCATAAAATAATCAATTCCACACTTCTTCATAATCTGAGGCAGTGCCCCTGAATAGCCAAAAACATCTGGCAGCCAGAGAATGCGATTTTCTACTCCAAATTCATCCTTAAAAAATCGTTTTCCATAGATGAACTGGCGGACCAGGGATTCCCCGGAAGTCAGATTGCAGTCAGCCTCGACCCACATACCGCCTTCCGGTTCCCATCGTCCTTCCTTCACTCTTTCCTTTATCTGGTCATACAGCTTAGGATAGCGTTCCTTCAGAAAGTAATATAGCTGGGGCTGGCTGGACATAAACCGATAGTCCGGATACTCCTCCATCAGCTTTAATACGGTAGCAAAGCTTCTGGCAACCTTTTCCTTTGTCTGTGCAACGGTCCACCACCATGCCACATCAATATGGGTGTGGCCAATGCAGGTAGCTATTACATCCTCATAGCCCGCCATATCCTCATATAAAGCCTTTCCAAGATATGCCCTGGCTTCTTTCAGAGAAGCATAAAACTCCTCCGAGTATGGAGTTCTCAAATCAAGATAATTAATGCACTGATTTAATACCGCTTCGATATCCCTTCGTACCTTATCATCCTTTTCCATCCGGTCAAAGGCACTCAAAGGAACAGACAAATCAT
This sequence comes from Acetivibrio ethanolgignens, assembly GCF_001461035.1. Lineage (GTDB taxonomy): Bacteria > Bacillota > Clostridia > Lachnospirales > Lachnospiraceae > Velocimicrobium > Velocimicrobium ethanolgignens. The sequence continues at coordinate 55,174 of NZ_LNAM01000001.1, forward strand.
AATATAGCTCTTCTATTCTGGGATCCACATATTGTATCTCCATAAACAGCCGGAATTCTGAATGGAGAATACCTGTATAGGCCTGAAGATCCAGCTGATAGGATTTCCCTGCTACAGCCTCCCGGGTAAGAAGCACCTCCCTGTGATTCATATCGATTCCCTGTACTGGTATCTCATCTACAAAGAGCAAAAACTGAGGATTTTTTGCATCATCTGCCTCATCAATCTGAGTCCTTACCTTCAGCCACAGTGGCAGACCATCAAATTCCTCCGGTACTGTAAGCTCTGTCCGAAACCAGTCATGCTGATCCGTCCCATACCAGTGCATAGTCCGGCTGTCAAAGGTCTCCCACTCCTCCCCGGCAGCCTCAGCCTGTGCCGGAGTCAGGAAAAATCCATGCTTTCTTTTCAAGCCCGAAAGCTCTCTTTGAAATACCACAGAAAGTCTCTTGAGCTCCTCACATATTACTTTAATTCTCTTGTCAATCAGCTCCATTTTCGTCTCCCTCCTACCTGTCTGCCAACGGGTATTGCTTCATAAAATCCAGAAGCTCATCTACGGTTGTAAAGGCTAAGCCGGTTACTGTATCTGCACATCCATAATACATTGCAATCCTTCCTGTTGCCGCATCTGCAAGAGCTGCACAGGGGAATACCACATTTGGTACATCCCCCACACACTCATAGATTTCCTGCGGTGCCAGAATATAGGCTGCCGACCTTTCCTTTACCCGCCACGGCTCATCTAAATCTAACAGAGCACAGCCTGTTCGATAGACAAAGCCGTTGCAGGTATGGATCACTCCGTGGTAAATCAGAAGCCACCCCTCGTCCGTTTCAATCGGAACAGGTCCCGGTCCGATTTTCGTACTCTGCCATGCCGATCTGTCCTCTTTGCAGACAGACATAACATGCCTGTGATGACCCCAGTATTCCATATCCTTACTTTGGCTGTAGAAAATATCGCCAAAAGGCGTATGCCCGGTATCGCTTGGCCTGCTCAGCAATCCATAGCTTCCATGAATCTTTCTCGGAAACAGCACACCATTGCGATTGTAGGGAAGAAAGGCGTTTTCCATCTGATAAAAGGTCTTAAAATCAAAGGTATAGCCCATTCCTATCGTTGGTCCATAGTATCCGTTACACCAGGTGATATAATACCGATCCTCAAGAAAGCACACTCTCGGGTCATAGCGGTATTCTCTTTTTAAAATCTCCGGATCTGCTCCTTCAAAAACAATCGGTGTCTCATTAATCTCCCAGTGGATTCCATCTTTGCTAAAGCCAGCATAGATATCCATACTGATACATTTGCTATCGCAACGGAAAACCCCCGCAAAGCCATCCTGATACGGTATAACCGCACTGTTAAAAACACTGTTTGATGCTGCGATTGCATCCCTTTTAATAATTGGATTTTCCTGATATCTCCACACCGGCATCCGGCAATTTTCAGGTTTTTCCTGCCATGGAATATTGGCAATGGACTTTCCTATGATTTTTCCCATGCTGACATCCTCCTGATAGTCTTAAAATTTCCTGTCCATTTTATTGGAAAGCTTCATTAATCTGTTTTTGTGTTTCCTCTACTACTTTATCATAGCCTGCTGCCTTTAATTCTTCGCTAATTTTCTTCACCAGCTCTCTTGGCTCCTTAGCTCCTGTGAATAATTCACCCTCATATTTTTCATATACGGAACGGCAGTTTGCAAGCTCTGTTTCAATGTTAGCGGTATCCAGGGTAAAGCCAAGAAGTACGGATGGCTTTGCCTGTTCATTTAATTGCTTTACCTCATCCCACTGGTTAAATTCCACATCAGCTAACTGAGATATCTGGAAGAAGGTTCCCTGTGTGTAGCCTGCCATTGGCCACTCATTATTGATCTTTTCAACCTTGCCATCTGCAGTATAGTTGAAGTTTTCTCCCTCTAAGCCATAGAAGAAGGCATCTCTTATCTTGGAATCTGTGTTAATCAGCTGTAAGAACTCCAGGCACTTTTCCGGATACTTTGTTCCGGAATAGATTGCATTCAGGGAACCACGAACGGTTCCGTTATTTACCATGGTGTCACCAAGCTGAATTGCTTCTGCATCTATGCCACCCATGTTTGGTCCCCATACTGTTTTAGCCGCTCCGGACCATCCCTGTGCAGTAAATACCATTCTGTAGTCAGGAATCTGCTCTGCATTTGGAGCATCTCCGTTAATCAGTCCCTTTTTATACATACTATGTACAACATCTAACTGGGAAAGAATGTCCTCCTGCTCCAGTGGATTTACTACTGTACGGGAATTATCGTCATATCTTACACCCAGACATGGTCCCAATTGATCGTATACATTCAGAATTAATTTAACTCCAGTCTTATCCATGATAAACGGAGCAGTTCCTTCGCCATCCTTTATCTTCTCCAGAGCAGGCTCTAAATCCTTAAAGGAATGGATATTCTTGTAATCAACACCATTTTTCTCAGCTACTGCCTTATCCCATACTAAATACCAGGTAGCAGAGCTATCCTTGTAGGTAGGTACGGAATAGATTTTGTTATTTACAGATACTGCTTTCCAGTAATCCTCCGGAATGTACTTGTACAGCTCCGGAGCTACCTTTGGAAGAAGCTCTGTGATATCCATAAAGGCACCTACTGCCACTTCAGAGGTATATTTACCACTATCTGTAAAAAGAATATCAAAATACTCGCCACCGTTTACGATAACACTTCTTCTGGAATCCCAGTCACCCCAGGAAACTACCTCTACGTCAATGTTCACACCAATTTTTTCTTCCAGCATCTCATTGACATGGGTCTGCCATGCTTCATAATTTGATGGCTGGCTTCCACCAACTGTCACCCATTTCAGGGTAACCACTTCCTCTTTCATCGGCTCTTCTGCCGGAGCCTCTGTAGCTACCTGTGTATCTGTTTTTACCTCCTCTCCTCCTTTTTTTCCGCAGCCTGCCAGCATAGAAGCTGCCATGGTCAGCATTAGCATTGTCGCTATGAGTTTTTTGCTTTTCTTCATCTTGTCTCCTCCTTAAATGAATTTGCTTTATATAAACCTTTTGGTTCATATCTTTTCGCTTCTACCTGTTCTATCCCTTTACAGCTCCAATTGTCAAACCGGAAATGAAGTACTTCTGGAAAAATGGATAGGCACAGGCAATCGGAACGACAATCACAATGGCGATTGCCATTCTTGCCCCTTCTGCCGGCATCGAATTTTTATATTCCTGTATGCTCACTCCTAACGCAGGATTCTTAGCAAGATACTGGATATTCTGTAAAATATTATTTAGTAATGCCTGCAGAGAAAACAGGTGCTTCGAGTTAATATAAAGGGATGACATAAACCAGTCATTCCAATAGCCAAAGCTTAAAAATAATCCAATGGTGGCAACTACAGGCTTAGAAATCGGTAATACAATTCTGGTAAATATGGTAAGCTGGCTTGCCCCGTCTATCTTGGCCGACTCCATAACCGAATCCGGTATTGTCGTCCTAAAAAAGGTCTTGCAGATAATGACGTTGAAGGAAGATACGGCCAACGGCCAAATCAATACCCAGATAGAATCCTTCAGACCGAGAAAATTGGTATTTACTACATAGGAAGCAATCATACCTCCATTAAATATCATCGGAATGAATACTACCATTGTTAAAAAGCCTTTCAGCTTAAAGTTTGGCCTTGACAGGACATATCCCATGGTTGTGGTGAGAATAATCCCGATGATAGTACCTAAAACAGTTACAAACAAGGAAACCCCAAGGGCCTGCAAAATCGTTGCCCCCTGTTTAAACAAAAAACGATAGGATTCCAGAGAAAATGCCTGTGGAATAAATGAATATCCATATCGCTTCAGCATCTCTTCTGATGTGATAGAAATCATAAACACAAAAACTACCGGTAATATACAAATCAAAGAACACAGCAAAAACAATATGTTAAATAATATGTTTGTCATCGGCTGGATTCGATTCAGCCGATTCATCCCCTCTTGTTCCTGTTCCTTGTTCCTTTTTCCCATATCATTCACTCTCCTTCTATATAATTGCACTGTCACTATCCACCTTTCTTACAAACCAATTTGCAGTTAAAATTGTAATACAGCATGCCACGGACTGGAACAGAGCGGCCGCTGCCGTCATACCAATTGGGGTTGAGGACTTCAATGCACTGTATATGTAAGTATCCAGAGTCGCCGTTACAGAGAAAATGGATCCCTTTGCTCCCTGGCTAATCTGATAGAACAGACCAAAATCAGAATAGAAAATTCCTCCCACACTTAAAATCAGCATCATAATAATTATAGTTTTAAGACATGGCAGTGTAATATAGCGAATCTGTTGTTTTTTATTTGCTCCGTCAATCACTGCGGCTTCATACAGGGTAGCATCGATTCCGGTAATGCTGGCAAGGTAAACTACCATGCTGTAGCCTACTCTTTTCCACATCGCCATGAATACAAGGATAAATGGCCAATAGGTCTTTTCCATATACCATTGAATCGGCTCCTTTCCCAAGGCTCCCAGAATTCCATTCAGCAAGCCTTTATCTACACTCAGAAAAGAATATGTAAAATAAGCGACTACAACCCAGGACATAAAATGCGGAAAGAACATCATCGTCTGGTATACCTTTGCTTTTCTTTTACTGTAAAGCTGGCTGATGGCAATGGCCAGTGAAACCGGAATTACAGTACCAAGGATTATAAATACGAGGTTGTAGCAAATCGTATTCCTCAAAAGAATCCAAATATCATTGGAGCGGACTAGAAATTCAAAGTTTTTAAATCCTACCCATTCACTGTGAAGCAAATTATACAAAAAGCTCTTTCCAGGTGTAATTCTGTAATTTTTAAAAGCAATAATTACACCAAACATAGGCATATAGCAGAACAAAAAATACCAGATACAGGTCGGCAGAGCCAGCAAAGTAAGTTCTGTATCGTCTCTTCTCCAACGCTTTCTTTTAACTTTTATTTTCCCTTGATTTTTGTTATTTATGCTATCCTGCACAAAAAATCCCTCCTTATTTTTATTTTTCTCATCATTTTATCTATTTCTATGATATAACCTTAACATATTTCTTTAAAAAGTTCAATACTTTTTTAATATTTCAAAAAAATTTGTTAAAACCAATGTTAATTTTGTTAATTTTTAATTGCACTTTTCTTGATTTTATGCTACAATTTTACCATTAAATAAATGCTTACCATTTCAGAAAGGGAAACTGCTATGAAAAAAATTACTATGCAGGATATTGCTGATGAACTTCATATTTCCAGAGTGACCGTTTGGAAAGTCTTTAACAGGCAGCCAGGAGTATCCCCGGCATTGGAGCAAAAAATTATAAATAAAGCTCTGGAGCTTGGCTACCACAAGACAGTGCCATCCCTTCTTTCTTCAGAGGACACCGGCAGCTCCGGCACCAAAGATATAACTGCTGTTTCCATTGTAGTATCACGACCAGAATCCTCTATTTTCTGGATGAACATTATCCATCAGATTGCAAAGGAGCTGAATAAGTTCTCTATCAATCTGATTTATACCTACCTGCCTTCCCGTATGACAGACGGCTACCGGCTCCCCTCTGTCCTAAGCGATGGGACTGTCCAGGGTATCATCGTGCTAAACGTTTATGATTTAAATATCCTTACCCTCATCAACCAGCTAACAATCCCCAAAGTGTTCCTGGATACCGTAACACAAATGTCTTCTGAGCAGCTTAGTGGTGACCTTGTTTTACTGGAGGGAAAGAACAGCATCTATCAGATTACTGAAAGTATCCTTCAAAAAGGAAGAAGGCGGATTGGTTTTATCGGTGACATCGGCTACGCACAGACCAATTTCCATCGGTATGAGGGCTTTTTACAGGCTCTTGAGCATCATGGCATCGCAGCAGACCCCAGCCTATGCCTGACTGCACCAATTGGTATTGAGGCCTATGCAGAGGTAATTCATACATTTTTAGATAATGTAAGGGAAATGCCGCAGGCCTTTGTATGCGTCAGTGACTATGTTGCACATTTTGTACTGAAGTATTTACTGGAGCATAATTTCCAGGTTCCATCTGACATTGCTGTCTCCGGCTTTGATGGTCAGGCAGAGTATTCTGATTCACCGGACTTTCTGACTACCGCCTGCGTTGATACAAGGGCATTGGGAAAGCGTCTTGTCAGACAGCTTTTATTCCGCATTGAATACCCGGATTTTCCTACAGAGGTCATTTATCAGCATACAAAGGTCATTTATGGAGCTTCAACAGATTTTGAGTTTTAATGATAAAAAGGAGGACATTATGGATTGGAGAGAACGCTATAGAGATTGGTGTGAAAATTCTTATTTTGATGAAAAAACCCGGGCTGAATTAAAAGAGCTTGCCGCAGATGAAAAGGAGCTAACCGAGCGATTTTACAAAGAATTGGAATTTGGCACCGGAGGCCTCCGGGGAATTATCGGTGCCGGCACCAATCGCATGAATATCTATACTGTAAGAAAGGCCACCCAGGGTCTGGCAAACTACATCCGAAAGCAGGGACGAGATAATCCCTGTGTAGCAATCGCCTACGATTCCCGGCATATGTCAGAAGAATTTGCTACACAGGCAGCTCTTTGTCTTTGTGCCAATGGCATCCGAATTTATATCTTCGAAGACCTGCGTCCCACTCCTTTACTTTCCTACGCGGTAAGGCAGCTTGGCTGCATTGCAGGAATCAATATCACTGCCAGCCACAACCCGCCGGAATATAATGGCTATAAGGTATACTGGGAGGACGGTTCACAGATTACCTTCCCTCAGGATAAGGGTATTATGGATGAGATAGGAGCAATCTCCTCTTATACTGCAATACAAATCATGGATAAGGCAGCAGCTATATCTGCCGGCTTATTTCATAGCATCGGAAAAGAGATCGATGATTCCTACATAGAGACATTGAAAAGCCAGATTTTGCATAAGGACTGTATAGAGAAGGAGGGCGGGCAGCTAAAAATCGTTTATACGCCTCTTCATGGTGCAGGGAATCAACTGGTACAAAGAATTTTAAAGGAGCTTGGATTCCAAAACCTGTATGTTGTACCAGAGCAGGAACAACCGGATGGCAATTTCCCAACAGTAGCCTACCCCAATCCCGAATCTGAGGATGCCTTTGCACTAGCCTTAAAACTTGCCGAGGCTAAGGATGCTGATCTTGTACTGGCTACGGATCCGGATGCCGATCGTCTTGGTGCTTATGTAAAGGACACAAAAACCGGGACCTATATTCCTCTGACAGGCAATATGTGCGGCTGTCTTTTAGCAGACTACGAAGTCAGCCAGCATAAAGCAATCTACGGTTCTTTGCCTGAGGACGGCACTCTGATTACAACCATCGTCAGCTCTAAGATGGCCAGAACCATTGCAGCCCACTATAGTCTCCACCTTATCGAGGTTTTAACCGGCTTTAAATTCATAGGACAAAAAATTTCAGAATTTGAAGCAAAGGGCTCTGGAACTTACCTTTTTGGTTTTGAGGAAAGCTACGGCTGTCTCATAGGCACCCACGCAAGAGACAAGGATGCTGTTATGGCAGCAGCCGCCCTTTGTGAAGCCGCCGCCTACTACAAGACCCGGAGCATGACCCTGTGGGATGCTATGTGTTTACTATATGAGACCTATGGATATCACAAAGAGGGAGCAGTATCTATTACTCTGGAAGGAATCGAGGGGCTTGCAAAAATAGACCATATCATGGATTGTTTAAGAAAGAACCCACCAAAGAAGCTTTGCGGCTATCCGGTAATAGCACTCCGGGATTATCTGCCGTCCTCCAATGTCCTGTATTATGAATTGGAGGACGGGAGCTGGCTTTGTATAAGGCCCTCCGGCACAGAGCCTAAAATTAAGTTCTATTTCGGAATTCTTGGCAGCTCTGAAGAGAATCAGAACAGGAAATATACACAATTTTCAGAGGCAGTTCGGGAGCTTGCCAATAATATGTGAAGCGGCAGCGTTATTTTGATCAAAAAAGAGAAGAATGCACCTTTCCAGGTGGCTCGTTCTTCTCTTTTTCTTCATCATAGGTTATTCATCTATTTTGCAACTGCTCCTATATGCAATTTTACTCTAAACTTCCTGCACTCCAAGCCTTGGAAATCTTCTGTCAACCATATGCATCTGATCCGCCCACTCAAGCAGTGTGTTCAAAACACTTCGGTTCATGTCTACCTTGTACTGTGTTTCCAAAGCAGAAGCCTGTAGTCTCACAACATCGGACTGCAGATCAGATACATTGACTTTCAATTCGGCCACATCAGCCTTTAGAACAGCTGCCTCTGTTTTTAGGACTGCCACATCAGCCTTCAGCTCGGCTACCTCTGTTTTTAGGACTGCCACATCAGCCTTCAGCTCGGCTACCTCCATCGTCAGAACATCCACCTTTTGTTCCAAGCCTTCCATTCTCTGTCCCATGCTACCAATCATCTGAGTTATTGTCCTCAGCTGTGTTAAAATTAATTGTGTTTCTTCCATAAATATCCCCCTTCCAAATTTCTAACATTTCCCCCATAAAAGTTGATAGTGAGTTAATTATACATGGCAGAAAGAAATTTGGCAAGATATTTCATCGCCAGTTTACTTATCGCCCCACTTGATTCATTAAAGCAAAATTTTCAGAATCCTGTAATGTCAAAACACCTTTATCTTCCCAGCTTCTCCACAATCGCCTCCACAATCCGCTTTTGCTCCTCTTTCTTCAAATACGGATGCATCGGTAACGCCAGCACTTTCTTGCAAAGCCCGGCAGAAACACCCAAATCCACCTTTACACAGTCCACTCCAGCAAAGGCAGTCTGCTCATGCATCGGCTTTGGATAATAAACCATAGTCGGGATTCCTTTTTCCTTTAAATAAGCCTGTAACCCATCCCTTTCTTCCCCACTGTTCAGCAAAATAGAATACTGTGCCCAGCTGGAATAAAAGCCTTCCTTCACCAGAGGCACTTTCAAAAGCCCTTCCAGCTCCTTTTTCCCAGATAACTCTCTGGTGTAAATAGCTGCTGCCTTGTTCACATTTTCTAATTCATACTCTGCAAATGCCTTTAGCTTCACCTGTAGGATAGCCGCCTGTATGGTATCCAGGCGGGAATTCATGCCAATCCGTACATTGTCATACTTGTCCCAACCCTTTCCATGAATCCGCAGGGAACGAATCAGCTCTGCCCATGCATCATTGTCGGTGAAAATAGCACCACCATCTCCATAGCAGCCCAATGGCTTTGCAGGGAAGAAAGAAGTCGTGGAAATATCTCCAAAGCTGCAGGCTCTATGCTCTACACCATCTATTTGAAGCCTTCCACCAAAGCCCTGGGCTCCATCCTCTAATATGTAAAGTCCATATTTGTCTGCAAGCTTTCTGATAGCCACATAATCCGCGGGCTGTCCAAACAAATCAACCGCTACAATCACCCTTGGTGTAAGCTTTCCTTCCTTTAACACAGCCTCAATTACCTGCTCCAGAGAAGTGGGGGACATATTGAAGCTATCTTCCTCTACATCCACGAAAATTGGTGTAGCCCCTTCATAGGCTACCGTTTCACCAGAAGCAAAGAAAGTAAAATCCGGTACAAAAACTGCATCTCCAGCACCAATATTCCATGTCATCAAAGCAAGAGTTAAGGCATCGGTACCGTTGGCACAAGTGATACAGTGCTTTACTCCTACATAGGAAGCAAGCTGAGCTTCCAGCTCTGTTACCTGAATGCCGGAAATGAAATTGGAAGCTGTCATGACATCAATGACAGCCTGGTCTATTTCAGGTTTTAAGGTTTGATATTGGGTTTTTAGATCACGAAATTGCATGATAGAGCCTCCTCTATAATCAATTCACTAAGCCTCTTACTTAGTATTTTATTTATTCTCAAGCAAGTATCTTATATTTATATTACATCTTACATTTTAACGTCAACTTTTCATAAAAGTTACACTAAATGCTATTTGCCCCTTGCGGAGCAGTACATTTAGTCCTCAAGAAATACCATTAGTTCGTGCATGCTTTTGCCACTTTTCTTAAATGCATCCATGACCTGTTTGGTTTCAATTTCTTGTTTTGCATTTTGTAAATCAAGCAGATGATGTAATCTTAAGATTTACGATGGACTCACAAAACGCCGGTGAAGCGGAATAACGGTGCTTTCCTGCATCAAGGGTAAACTTGCCATATTTATCTGTTTTTACTGTTGTGTAAAGAGCTGTGTCAAATGGTACGGAGGGAAGTGGCAGCAAATATGCCTTATCTTCTTCAAACAGCTCACTGATAAGGCGGCTTTCATCGTCATCATAGTGTTCACGTTGCATATCAGTTGCGTAGCGTCTAAGAAAATGACAGTTTTCTTCTGCAAGATCATCAAAGCGGGGCACCGGTACAAGTTCGTTGCGACGCAGGTAACCAACCTTGTTTTCTACGTTTCCCTTTTCCCATCCGGATTCAAGATTCATGAATACCGGTTTGATGCGGTAATGTGAATAATCCGGAGCGAAATCCATCACCTGTTCGGCGTATGGAAATCACTTTTTAGATTCGCTTTTGTGCATACTGAATCATAATTTCTACGGGAATATTCGTAAAGGCTGCCACACACCGCAAATGTGGCAAGACCTTGACAAATATTCCCATAGAAATGGAACTGTAATTAAGCACAAAAAAGACGATTTCCGAGTACCGGAACTCCGATTTCCAAATTTCCGGATTTGCGATTTCGAGCCGCAAGAATATTCATAATGTTCACAGAAACGCTGAAAACGTTCTGTTACATCGCGACCACCACCTTTAATAACCTTGGTAACTATGGTTCTGGTATTGTCAAACCAGATTTCAGTTGGAACTCCACCAATGTGTTCAAATATGGCAACCAGCCCCTCCAGAAGGCACTCCATATTTTCACCGTAATTAAGTTGGAGAAAGCCGCCGTTACTGAAGGGAAAACTGAGCACAAGATATTTGGCTTCATGATGAAGTTTGCCGTTTTCATAAAAATCAGCAGTTCCAAAATCTGCCTGACCTTCACCAGGATGATGCTTAAGAGGAATGTAGCCATCGGTTCTCTTTAACCGTAGTTCCTCTTTCTTCTGTTTGACGTATAAAGCGACAAGCCGATAACTGCAGTCGAAGTCATCTGCCTCATCTTTAAGGCACTTAAAGACTCTTTTGGCTGTATGCCGCTGCTTTCGTGGTGCAAGCTTGTCTGTCTGCAGCCATTTATCAATCAGAGTCTTAAACGGGTCCAGTTTGGATTTATGAATCTCTGATGTTGTTGGTATGGGTGGTGGACTATTGAAGTCCTCCATATCCACATATTTTTTGACCGCCTTCCAGTTAAGACCAGTCTCAGATGCGATTTCAGAAAGGTTCTTATCTTGTTGATAGAACATATCTTTGATATGATGTATCTGATCCATTGTAGTTGACATTCTCCTTTCCTCCTTGTCTTTATTTAGGCATTTGCGAAACGCCACACCCCGCATAAATACGGGATTATTTTTGTCATAAAATAA
>NZ_LNAM01000001.1:66714-69763 GCF_001461035.1 Acetivibrio ethanolgignens
GAAATCATCACGACAAACGTAACAGTTCAGCCTTTTAATAGAACAAATGGGTACAGCACCGGCTAAAAAATAGCCGATGTCCCCATAAATAATTTTTTTATATTTTCTATCAACCCCATATTTCTTCTTTTCAGGGTTTCTATGATTGTCAGGATTGCGCAGTACATTTCATGTCCACTGTCTTTGCGGAATCCTCCTGCCATCTTCTGACGGTTCTTGACTTTTCTCGGGTCACGCTCACTCATGTTATCGTCAAACGGCACACTGAAATCATGCAGGAACAAAAGATGATTATCCATGTATTTCTCCAGACGGTTCAACAGCGATTTTTCATCCTTCTTTGCATATCTGTGTCCCGGCTGTTTGTTCTCCTTTCGTCCTGAAGCAATGATAGGCATTTGCGAAACGCCACACCCCGCATAAATACGGGATTATTTTTGTCATAAAATAAAACAACTCCTCACTGATTTATGGTACAATTGAGATGTCAAGCAACAATTAACCATATCCACCAGTAAAGGAGTTGTATCTATATGATAACATACAAACAGCTTTCTTTGGCAGATTTTTTTACCGATTGCCAAAATAAATTTGATAACGATAAATATGCGTTCCTTTCCTTACTTGATCAAACCATCAACCTTGATGAAATTGTTCCGGCGTCTTTCATTTCTCATTTTACTGCTTCCACCGGCAGACCCCGCAAGCATCTTCTTTATCCGATACTTAAGGCTCTGTTATTACAGCTTATTTTCTCAATTCCAACTACATCTCTCCTGATTATTTTCCTAAAATATTCTCAGGAATTAAGAGATTTCTGTGGATTTGACGTTGTTCCTGATGCCTCTAAATTTACCCGCTTCAAACAGGATTTTCTGTCGGACTTACAATCTATGTTCGATCATATGGTCGATCTGACCGAACCGATATGCCAACGAATTGATAAGCAGAACGCATCCATGCTACTCTTTGATACCTCCGGCATTGAAGCATGGGTAACAGAAAATAATCCCAAATATGCCAACCGCATTATTAAACAGCTCAAGGCATTTAAAAAGGCTAATGGGCTGGATGATTCTTATGACCCCTATAAAGCCGCCTATGGAGCTATGCCTTCACACGCTGCCTCTAATCCTGCAATACAGCAAATGTATATAAACGGTCATTTCTGTTATGCTTATAAATTTGGCATTGTTACAAACGGACTCGGCATTGTCAGGGATATCTGCTTTTATAATAAAGACTTTCTCAAATCTCATCCCGAAATTGTTGTTGAAAAGAAATCTGACTCCCCGGATGAAGATAAAAGCCTTGCGGATTCTAAAGCATTAATTCCCACATTAAAGGATTTCTTCAGGAAACATCCACTCATTAATCCAAAAACTTTTCTGGGAGATGCCGCTTTCGATTCCATCGAAATTTATAAATACCTGTTACAGGAAACTTCCTTTGAAAAAGCATATATCCCACTGAAAAACAAGCTGAAAATCGAAGGAATTGATTATACCATCAATGAAGATGGAGTTCCCTGTTGTCCCCATGATGCTTCGCTTGCAATGAAGCGCGAGGGAAGCAAATCACACTTGAGATGTGGACTTCCCACCATGAAATTTGTCTGTCCCAAAATGAAATGGGAATGGGACAACGTGGCAAGGAAATCCAGACGTGTATGCCATTGTGATAATCCCTGCACAACATCTTCCTGTGGAAGGATGATTTACATATATCCAGAGCAGAATCTTCGTGCATATCCCGGAACAGTCCGTGGTACACAGGAATGGGATTCCACCTATAAAATACGTGTAAATGTGGAGAAATCCATCAACCACTTCAAGGACAGCTTTTGCGTTGCAGGGCGTAAAACTCAGAACGAAAAAACTTTGCACGCCGATTTGATACTTGCCGGGATTACGCAGCTTATTACAGTGCTGGTTGCCGATAAAATTCACAAACATGAATATATCCGCAGTTTAAAACCATTAATTGCATAAGCTTATATGCCTAATACCGTTCCACAGGCAGATATCTTTATCTGCTTTGTTTTCCATGTCTTAAAATCCTATTTTCTGTATTATCCTACTTAAAAACCAGTAAAACCGGATGTTTCCACTGTCTGAAGCAAGATTATGAAATTGTTTCGCAATTGCCTATTGTCTTTATTTGTTTGCTACAACAAAAACAAGGTTAATGGTTTTAGGTTATGTCCGCAATGGATCCTTTTATGAAAAAGCTCATACTTGATGGCTACTATTCAGACGCTGCATCGTTCCTAAGAGCTTTGAGAAAAAGCTTTGCAACTTTCGGTAATTTTATTTTACAATAAACGTAACTATTCAGAACCCCATTTAGGATACATTAATTTTTGGTCAAAGCAGAGAAAATAAAATTTCTGTTTCGTCATTGCTTTATTGCAAAAAGTGGATAACTTTTCACAATAACTGCCAAATACTTTTTGCCTGTGGATTACTGAACCATAAATCCTCAATTACAGCTAAATAACATACTATTTGTGGATCATATCCGATTGTTTTTAGCAGTAATGCTTTGATTTTTTCTGTTTATCCACCGTCATTTTGACAGTACCCCAAAACGTTACGATTCACTTTTTGACCTATTTTCCGTTAAAATAGAAGTATCAATTTTTATCGGAAGAAGGTGGTCTGATTGACAAAAGATGAAATGAATAAGCAGTTATTACAGCAGGTTAACTCATTAACATCAACTGTAGATTCCTTGAATGCTACGATCAATGCGCAAACACAGTTAATCGCTCAGCTCAATCAGACTATCCAGGAACTAAAGGAACAACTTAACAAGAATTTCCAAAACAGCTCCAAACCGCCATCAAGTGATGGTTTCAAAAAGCCTGCTCCTAAGAGTCTCCTTAAGCCATCCGGTAAAAAGGTTGGCGGTCAGAATGGACACCAAGGAACACATCTGGCGGTAACAACAGCTCCGGATGAAATAGTCAAACATATGCCACTCGCACGTGAAGGATGCCAGCATTATCAGATGTGCAAAGGCGCTGCGTGCATTGCAGAGAAACGCC
>NZ_LNAM01000001.1:69773-163531 GCF_001461035.1 Acetivibrio ethanolgignens
CAATTCTATATGAATGGACACAACCTCCTTGCCCACAAGCTAAAGAAAAAAGATATCTCTTACCATATGCATGACAACGCTTTCCTTGAAATCGCTGATGTTGAGACTGCACAGAAGCTCTCCGACAGGATCAATCCGGAAGACCTGCACAAAGTCCTTGATGTCCTTGCCAGACGCTACTGTCCTGTGGCTGACAGCCTTGGTCTCAGTTACACCTGGACGGTTCAGCAGATCGAGTGTGCAACCGATATCATGTTCAAACATCCGGATGACCTGGCACCCCTTTATGATGAGATTGTCAGGACAGCAATCTTTACAGTAAAGCCGGATAACATTGCCACTTTTCTGGGACAGCACATTACCTATAACTGTAAGAAAGAAGTCGGAACCAACTATAACCAGAGGATTCTCGGGACGAGGATCAAACACCATATGGGTGATGTATCAATCAAAATGTATGATAAGTTCGGCTGTGTCTTACGGATAGAAAGCACCTGTAATGATATCGGAACTTTCCGGGTAAAACGGCAGGTAGATCACCGGGACGGCAGTTCTACGGAACAGAAAGCCCCGTTGAAAAAGAGCATTTATAGCCTTTACCAGCTATTCACGATTATGAAAGCAGCCAACTACCGGTATCTGGAATTCATCTCATCGTTTGATGACCACAGTAATGGAAACAGAAATCTGAGAAAAGTTACCAGTCCTGTTATGGAAAGTGAACGTTCTTACCGTGGCTTCAATTTCTTTGCAGAACGTGATCTCCAGGTACTGGAGGCAATCAGCCGGGGTGAATACATGAGCTTTGGTATGCAGGGAAAAGACATTCGCCAGTATCTGGGCGATATCAGTTCGTCTGCCATGTCCAGAATATTCAAGCGGCTTCGTCTCCATGGAATCATTGAGCGGGTAAAAGGAACTTACAAATACTTTCCGACAGCTTACGGCAAAGAAGTTATTGCTGCTGGTCTTACAATCAGAAATCTTGTGCTTATACCAGCATTGGCATAAGTGTTTTTTCTACGCAAAAATTTTGCCATTTTGCGCTAAAAATCATTTATAATTGGCCTAATTCCCAAAGTTTCCTGTGGATAACAATTAGTGAGAACCCCCAAAAATTTCAGCACTTTTACAACAACTTTTTTATTTAATTCAGCTGGTAGGCTGAACTGTTACATTTTTTCAACATTTTCTCGTTCTGGAAGTGGTAATATTTAATTTTGGCAAGTGGCAAACTCGGGACGAAAGGATAGAAAAGAGTGGAGGTAAATACATAGGACATATAGAAAAAAACTATAAATATAAAAATTATATAAAAAATAACGATAGGAAAATAGCTCTTTGAGCATAGAAAACTCCGGATTTCTGTGTTATACTGGCAAAGTAATTATAAATTGTGCAGAAAAGAATGCTTGGAAAAGAGGGAGTTAAAGTGAATATTAAACAAGAGATAAGTGTAGCGAAGGTAGGTAAAGATGCAGAGGCTTATTTCAGAGACGGCTATTTTTGCTGTGAGGCAGTTATGGCAGCAGTCCGGGACAACTTTGAGCTGGATGTGCCAAAGGAGGTCATTGCCATGGCTTCCGGTATGGCTGTAGGAGCAGGACGTTCCGGCTGTATGTGCGGTGCCGTAAATGGCGGTATTCTGGCATTAGGCATGTTTTTTGGAAGAACGGAGCAAAATGGTCCGAAGGATCCTAAGGTTGTAAAATGTATGGAGCTTGTCAAAGAACTACATAGCTGGTTCAGGGAAGTAAACGGAAAAAATTCTGTCTG
Organism: Acetivibrio ethanolgignens; assembly: GCF_001461035.1. Lineage (GTDB taxonomy): Bacteria > Bacillota > Clostridia > Lachnospirales > Lachnospiraceae > Velocimicrobium > Velocimicrobium ethanolgignens. Next base: position 71,550 of record NZ_LNAM01000001.1, read on the forward strand.
TTGTCGTATATTGACGAAAGAGTTTGATATGGGTAAGGGCGAGCACAAAGAGCAGTGTATTTACTTTACCGGTCTTTGTGCCGGCAAGGTGGCTGAGATTGTAGTTCGTGAGCTTGGATTAAAAAATCTGGATGAAGCATAGAGGATAGACAGGATGAAAGAGAGAATTTTAACTGGATAGAGTATATAAAAGAGAGCTGATTGTCAACTTGAATAAATATATAGTTGACAATCAGCTTTGGCTATATTATTATTTGATTAGTAGATTTTATCTGGGAAATCCAATTGGGTTATGGCCGTTGTTTTTATATTGCTTTATTTTAGCAGTTCCAGGAGACATTCTTTTGTGTATTATCGGAGCAATTCTTGGGAAAAGATTGATAGCATTAATTAACGGAGGAAGGTTGTAGAAATATTGGACATTGAAAGCTTAGGAAATGGGGTTATGCAGGGGAAACAAATTACCCTGGAGGAAGCTGTTTGGTTATATCAGCAGCCACTAGAAAAATTGTGCAGAAAGGCAGATGAAATCCGGGCACACTTTTGTTCTAATAGATTTGATATTTGCACGATTATCAATGGGAAAAGCGGTCGCTGTTCTGAAAACTGCCGTTTTTGTGCCCAGTCAATTCATAATCACACGAATGCGGAAGAATATCCATTGCTTCCGACAGAAGAGATTGTGATAAAGGCGAAAAAAAATGATGAGCAAGGAGTTCTTCGATATTCTATTGTTACCTCCGGAAAAAGGCTATCTGATAAGGAGATAAATCAGATGTGTGGTGCGGTGCAACAGATACGAGAGAAAACAGGTATTGCAGTCTGTATTTCTTTTGGTCTTCTAAATGAAGAACAGTATCGCAAATTGAGAGCGGCTGGAGTAACACGAGTTCATAATAATTTGGAAACTTCTCGAAAGAATTTTTCTAATATATGTACTACCCATACCTTTGAGGATAAGATAAATGCAATTAAAGCCGCACAGGCTGCCGGATTGTCTGTGTGTAGTGGTGGTATTATGGGACTTGGGGAAACACCAGAGGATCGTATTGACATGGCCTTTACTTTACGAGAACTGAGAATTAAAAGTGTGCCTGTTAATATGTTAAATCCGATTCCTGGCACTCCCTTTGAAAACAACAAAAGGATGACATCAGAGGATATGTGTCGAATTGTGGCAATATATCGTTTTATTCTGCCAGATGCCTCAATTCGTCTTGCCGGAGGACGGGGACTGCTGGCAGATAAAGGTAAAAGCTGTTTTCAGTCTGGAGCAAATGCAGCTATTTCCGGTGACATGCTTACTACAGCAGGAATTACAGTAGAAACAGATATGAAGCTATTAAGAGGGCTGGGATATGAAGTGGGGTATGGAAATGAGTAAGAATTTGTTTATTACGGGAACAGGGACGGATATTGGAAAAACTTATATATCTGGCTTGATACTAAAAAAGCTAAAGGAAAATGGAGCTTCTGCAGCTTATTACAAGGCTGCTATGAGTGGTAATGGGCGAAGAAGTGACGGTAGTCTGGAACCAGGGGATGCTGTTTATGTGTCAAAGATATATGGGATTAGCCAGCCTGTAGAAGAAATGTGTCCTTATATTTATGAAAATGAAGTTTCTCCTCACTTAGCATCCAGAATGGAAGGAAATCCGGTGCAGCTGGAGGTAGTATTAGATGGATTTCGGAAGGCCTGTAAAAGCTACGAATATGTTACAATAGAGGGGTCGGGAGGCATTCTCTGTCCCATTTGTTTTGATAAAACAAAGATATGGCTTTCGGATGTAATTAAGGCCTGTAATGTGGGATGCTTGCTTGTAGCAGTTGCTGGACTTGGTACTATTAATGGTGTGGGACTGACTGCGTTTTATATGAAAGAGCATGATATTCCTCTGAAGGGAATTATTTTCAATCATTTTCAACCGCAGGATGCGATGCAGCAGGACAATTTAAAAATGTGTGAATATTTGACTGGTGTAAAGGTGGTTGCCTGTGTCCAGGAGGGAGCTACAGATCTGGATATATCGGTAGATTTGTTAAAGTCGTTGTATGAGGAGGGAGAAGAGTGATTTGGTATCCATATGAACAAATGAAAACAATGAAAGCCCCTTATAAAATTGTAAATGCAGAGGGGGTCTATTTGTATACGGAGGAACAGAAACTAATAGATTCAGTATCTTCTTGGTGGAGTGTTATTCATGGCTATAAACATCCAGAATTAAATCAGGCACTTATTTCACAGGTGGAAAAATTTTCTCATGTGATGTTAGGTGGTTTGACCCATGAACCAGTACAGAAACTGTCAGAAAGGCTGCAAAACTTTCTTCCAGGTGATTTGAATTATTCCTTTTGTTTTGAAAGCATACGGCTCTAGCAAATACGTAGTACATATTCCTACGGAGGTAGAGGCACTGGAACAGGCTTTTGAAAAATATCATGACCGATTAAATTGCTTTATTGTGGAACCGTTGCTTCAGGGAGCGGGAGGAATGAGAATGTACGATGTTTCTTTTCTGAAGCGTGCCAGAGAACTTTGTGACCAGTATGGAGTGTTGCTGATTTTTGACGAGGTAGCAACTGGTTTTGGACGTACTGGCAACCGATTTGTGGCAGATTTGGTTCTGCCAGATATTCTGGTACTTGGAAAGGCACTGACTGGAGGGTACATTGGGCATGTAGTGTAGCATTAAAATCGATTGAGATTTTTGAGAGCCAGGGTTATATGGAAAAAATTCAAAGAATAGAGGAAGTTACCCATCGGGAAATGGAAGGATTTTCTGATTCAAGAATAAAAGAAGTTAGAATAATGGGTGGCTGCATCTGTGTGGAAGTAAAGGATGCTGATACATTGAAAGGGTATCAGCAATTCGCTTATGAACGGGGAGTGTTTAGCAGGCCTTTTTTGAAATACCTATATGCCATGGTTCCATATGTGATTACGGAGGAAGAGCTGGTCAAGGTATTGGATACAATGAAGTTATGGTTTAAGCAGAGATAAAATTAAGGGAGCATCGCAGGGAAGATGCTCCCTTCTTAGAAGGAACTAAATCATTTCCGTATTATGTCAAGAAAATAATTATGTATCCTCAGGTCATTGTTAAGCTCTGGATGAAAGGCTGCTACAAGCTGATTTTTCTGTCGTGCGGCAACAATTTTTCCGTCGACCTCGGCTAAAATATCAACATCTGGACCTGCTGATTTTATATACGGAGCCCGTATAAAGGTCATAGGAACTTCTCCGATTCCCTGAAAATGGCTGTTGGTATAAAAGCTCCCCAGCTGCCGGCCGTAGGCATTCCTTACTGCCAGGATATCCATAGTTCCCAGATGTGGATCCTCCTCTGCTATGTTTTTTGCCAGCAAAATCAGTCCGGCGCAGGTTCCGAAAACAGGAAGCCCTTGCTCAATGCCATGCTTTATCTCGTCAAGCATATTAAGCTCTCTCAAAAGCTTTCCCTGAACGGTGCTTTCGCCGCCAGGAAGGATTAATCCGTCAAAGGATTTTCTCAAATCAGACTTTTGTCTGATTTCAAAAGAGGAAACACCAAGCTCGGAGAGCAGCTTCTCATGTTCAATAAAAGCTCCCTGTACAGCTAAAACTCCAATTGTCAAATTATTTCCCCCTTTCCGCCATAAGAAGCTCGATTTCCTGCTCATTAATGCCTACCATTGCTTCTCCAAGATCCTCGGAAAGCTCTGCAAGCATTTTAGCATCGTTAAAGTTTGAAACAGCCTTCACAATAGCCGCTGCACGTTTTTCTGGATTACCAGACTTAAATATTCCAGAGCCAACGAACACGCCCTCTGCTCCCAGCTGCATCATGAGAGCGGCATCCGCAGGAGTTGCAACACCACCAGCGGCAAAATTAACGACAGGAAGTTTTTTGTGATCATGTACATATAAAACCAAATCGTATGGTACCTGTAGCTGCTTTGCTGCATCATAAAGCTCATCTGTACGCATGGAGGCTAGTCGGCAGATTTCTGCCTGCATCAGCCGCATATGGCGGACTGCCTGGACTATATCACCTGTGCCTGGCTCACCTTTAGTTCGTATCATGGAAGCACCCTCATTAATTCGTCTAAGGGCTTCGCCCAGATCCTTTGCACCGCAGACAAAGGGAACCTGAAAGGCTGTTTTATCAATGTGGTATTTGTCATCAGCAGGGGATAATACCTCACTTTCATCTATGTAATCAATTTCGATGGCTTGTAATATCTGTGCTTCAGCAAAATGACCAATTCTGCACTTTGCCATAACAGGTATACTTACAGCCTCCTGTATTCCCTTAATCATTTTAGGGTCACTCATTCTGGATACACCACCGGCAGCCCTGATATCAGCAGGAATTCTTTCAAGAGCCATAACGGCACAGGCCCCGGCACTTTCGGCAATTTTAGCCTGCTCTGGTGTGGTGACATCCATGATAACGCCTCCTTTCAGCATCTGTGCCAGATTTTTGTTTAATTCAAAGCGTTCATTTTTCATATTCAAATTCTCCTTTACATCTTTATATAAAACTATTATAATATGAGGTGATAGTATTGCAATTATCAGATGAGGAGATTTTTATATAACCAGATGAAATATTCTATAGATGCAAGCTCTGCCCAGAGTGCTTATATGCAGCTGTATCTTCAGCTAAGACATGATATTACAAATTCCTTATACAAGTATGGTGACAGACTGCCATCAAAACGCTTTCTGGCGGCAGAAACGATGACAAGCGTAGTGACTGTAGAGCATGCCTATAATATCCTGTGTGATGAGGGATATATTGAAGCAAGAGAACGCAGCGGATATTATGTTACCTATAAGAAAAGGGACTTCTTTCCTGTGCTTGAGGCTGAGGAAAAGGAAGTACAGATAACACCCAGTCATTATAACCGGGATGAGAGCTTTCCGTTTTCTGTTTTTGCCAGAACGATGAGAAATGTACTCTCTAAATATGGAGAGCAGATATTGATAAAGCCACCTAACTTAGGCAGTCATGAGCTGCAGCGTGCCATTTCCGATTATCTTGCCAGAAGCAAGGGAATTAAGGTTATGCCTCATCAGATTGTAATAGGCTCAGGAGCAGAGTATCTATATAGCTTGCTTGTCCAGCTTTTAGGGCGTGACAGAATCTATGCCCTTGAAAATCCGTCCTATGATAAGATATATTCTGTATATACGGCAAACGGCATTGAATGCGATATGCTGAAAATGGGAAAGGATGGAATTCTCACTGCGGAATTGAATAAAACAAGGGCATCAGTTCTTCATGTTACACCCTTTAAAAGCTTTCCGAGTGGTGTGACAGCAAGTGCTTCCAAAAGAAATGAATACATCGAATGGGCTGCAAAACGGGATGGAATTATAATAGAGGACGACTTTGGCTCTGAATTTACGGTATCGACGAAGCATGAGGATACGGTTTTTTCCTTGGAGCCCCTGCACAGTGTGATTTATATAAATACATTTTCCAAAACGATAGCACCATCCATGCGAATCGGCTACATGGTGCTGCCAAGTGAGCTGGTAGAGGTGTTTTTAAGTAAAATAGGTTTCTATTCCTGTACGGTGCCTGCCTTTGAACAGTATGTTCTTGCTGAATTTATCAATAACGGAGATTTTGAAAGACATATAAACCGGGTCAGAAGAAGGCGGCGACAGGAAGAAATAAATAAAGGAAAACAGGAGGTAAAGCTATGATACTCAATTATAATGAAATGGAAGAAAAGGTGCTGGAGCATTTTGTTGGTGGAGAAAAGGAGCTTTATGCAAAGATGTTTGTGGATAATCACAATAAAATTTTAAAGGGAAGGCTTAAGCCGGGAGCGACAATTGGGTTACATACCCACGATACCAGCAGTGAGATTATTTATATTCTGGAGGGCTGTGGAAAGGTGCTTTATGATGGCAGCTATGAAAGGGTGGAGGCAGGAGTCTGCCATTACTGTCCAAAGGGACATGCCCATAGCCTGATAAATGATAGTGATGCTGAGCTTGTATTTTTTGCAGTCGTGCCACTCACAGATAGAGGATAGGAGATATTTTTATGTTAACTACTATTTTAAGCGTGGTATTTTTTGTTACATCGCTTTTTTTGTTGCTGGTGTTGCTTGCCTACATCAGAACATCAAAAAGATTTCAGGATGGAATGGAGCATATTGCAGAGGGAGACTTGACCAAGAAAATCAAGGGAACTAAAGCCCCGGGAATTAATAAAGTGGTACATTTTTGCAATGTATTTATTAGCAATGTTCGTATGCTGATTGGAAAATCTAGCGAAATCTGCGATAAGATTCTTAACTACTGCGAGGATTTAAATAGAAAGATGTACAATATCGAGCAGAATGTAAAGGATAATGTAACTGCAATCCAGACGATTTCCAGGCACATGGACAGTCAGCAGGAGCAGATGATTGTAGTTAAGGATGACATGGAAGAAATTGTCGGTCAGCAGGAGGATGTCGTACATAATGCAAATACGCTGGAGCAGTTTGCCGTGGATATGAAAAATTCCATCAAGGAAAGCAACGTTATGTTTGATAACCTGATGGAAAAGATACAGAGTTCCTTTGAACTGGAGGAAAGGCTGGCAGGAAAGCTTCAGGAATTAAATGCCAGAGCTGAGGAAATCAGGGTGATTTCCGATACGGTAAAGGATATCAGCGAGACAACGAATCTGCTTTCCCTAAATGCTTCTATTGAGGCTGCCAGAGCAGGAGAAGCAGGAAGAGGCTTTGCCGTTGTTGCAGAAGAGATTCGTAAGCTGGCTGAAATGAGTGCTGTACAGGCAGAGGAGATTCAGCGGATTACAAATAAGGTAGAAAATGGTATTTCTGAAGTGTCAGATACGATGGAAACCAACCTTGAGGTAATGCGGGATTCTTATGAATATGCGAAAAATACCAGCGAAAAGTTTGTAGGCATGGAAGGTAATAGCAAACAGACCTTAACAGCGATTGAAAATATTACAGCCGCGATTGACCAGCAGGAGAAAAAGCTGAAAAATATTGAGGCAGCGATTAATTCAATTTCTGATTTTGTAATCAATACAACAGAAGAAGTAAGAGATTCTGCACAGCGTTCCCGGCAGCAGCTGGAGGTTATCAGTGAAATGGCTGGTAATATCAAGGAGCTTGGCTCTATGAATAAGGATATGGCAGGGACGGTTTCTTCTTTTGCAAAGAATTTTGTATTGGATGATAAGACACGGCAGTATATTAAAAGTGCCGTTGATATTCTGACTAAAATTGCAGCGGAAAGCTCAATTATGTCTCTGGAGGAAGAACGTTGTAATGTAACCCTTCGGGAATACATTCATCACTATCCTATCTTCTGCCTTTTGACAGTTATGGATGACAAGGGTGATACGATAGGGATTACTCTGGATGAAGGACCAAGAGAAGAGCTATATGCAAATTTTGCTCACAGACCGTATTTTAAGGAGTCGATTCAAGGACATAATTATCAGTCAGAGCCATATATTTCTATCGATACGAACGAGTACTGTATTGCACTTTCTGTACCAATTCGTATGAATGGAAGGATTATCGGTATTGTAATGGCAGATTTATCCTTAGAACAGTAAATATATATAATAGAAAGTCCGTTGGTTTAAACAAAAACCAGCGGACTTTTTTCTACTTTTCTTTTTCTTCATTTTTTGGTTCACAGGTCAGGTGGACACCCAGCTTCTTAAAGGTTCTTTCATCTACAGAGGAAAGAAGAACACTGGAATGAACCTCGCAGCCCCTGAGCTTTGGAAGCTGCTCTAAGGCCAGCTTTGCAGCATCGTTTGAAGCAGCACTGGCGGAAAGGGCAATCAGAATCTCATCTGTATGAAGACGTGGGTTCTGGCTTCCCAGATAGGAGGTCTTTAAAATCTGGATTGGTTCAATGGCCTGGGGTGATACCAGATGGGTATCGTGGTCAATGCCTGCAATCGCTTTTATTGCATTTAAAAGGGCAGCAGCAGAGGCTCCTAAAAGGTCAGAGGTCTTTCCTGTGATAAGACGTCCATCTGGCAGCTCAATCGCAGCTGCGGGATGCCCTGTAGCCGCTTCCCGCTCCATAGCCGCTTTTACTACGCCTCGGTCTTCTATGGTGACATTGGCCTGGTTCATTAGAAGCTCAAGCTTTAAAAGAACCTGACGGGAGCTTAAGCCCCGTTTGATATCACACAGGCACTGGTAATAACGCCGGATAATTTCCTGTCGGGAAGCCTCCCGGCAGGCCTCGTCATCAATAATACAGTTTCCTGCCATATTGACTCCCATATCTGTAGGAGATTTGTATGGACTTTTGCCAAGAATTTTCTCAAACATGGCATTGAGCACAGGAAAAATTTCAACATCACGGTTATAATTTACCGTAGTTTTTCCATAGGCCTCCAGATGGAAGGGGTCAATCATATTGACATCATTTAAATCGGCAGTTGCGGCCTCGTAAGCAAGGTTGACCGGATGCTTTAGTGGAAGATTCCAGATTGGAAAGGTCTCAAATTTGGCATAGCCGGCCTTGACACCGCGTTTATGCTCGTGATACAGCTGTGACAGGCAGGTTGCCATTTTCCCGCTGCCCGGGCCTGGTGCTGTGATGACAACCAGAGGGCGGCTTGTTTCGATATAGTCATTTTTACCATAGCCTTCATCGCTTACAATGTGAGCAATATTGCTTGGATAGCCCTCGATATTGTAATGAAGATAGGAACGGATGCCTAGGTTGGTAAGACGGGTACGGAACTGGTCTGCAGCCGACTGTCCGGTATATTTTGTAATTACGACACTGCCTACCATAAGTCCCATGCCTTCAAAGGCATTTATCAGACGCAGTACATCCTGGTCATAGGTGATGCCTAAGTCGCCGCGGATCTTGTTTTTTTCCATATCTTCAGCACTGATGACAATAACGATTTCGGCCTGGTCCTTAAGCTGTAAAAGCATTTTTAGCTTACTGTCCGGTGCAAAGCCGGGAAGTACACGGGAAGCGTGATAATCGTCAAAAAGCTTGCCGCCAAATTCCAGATAGAGCTTGTTATCAAAGGCGGCAATTCGTTCTTTTATATGCTCTGACTGCATTTGCAGGTATTTTTTGTTATCAAAACCAATTTTCATGATGAAACCAGCCTTTCCTCCAGAAATATTCAAAATAAATATAGCATGGAAATAGAAAAAGAACAACCGTAAAAAAGAAAAATAAAAACATAAAATAAAAATTTTTTAAAATTTCCAATATTTTTATTTGGAAAATGAGGTTAAGTGTGATAGAATAGAGTTGTATGATTATGTAAAGGAATGATAAAATGACTGTAAATGCTACTTACTGTCATAATAGTAAGGAAGAACACAGGAGAAAAAGAGTTAAAAGGATAAAGCATGTGATTATAGCGGCTGTTTTTCTTCTGCTTATTATACCAACGGTTTGCTGCTTTATGATGCTTATAAAGGTGAACAGGCTGGAAAAACAGGTGGAAGCTTTGGTGGAGATGCATGATAAGGAGTATCAGGCCTATCTGAAGGAACGTAAAGAGACCCAGACAAAGGAAGGCTCACAGGTTATTTATGCTGCTGAGGTAGAGGATGAAGCCACTATGGCAGATGTGTCAGAGGCAGAGGAGCCTGTTTTGGAAGAATCTACAGAAGAAGTGCTTACACCAGAGGAGCTGTTAGAGCAGAGTACGGAAAAGAAAAAGGTATATCTTACTTTTGATGACGGCCCAAGCCGGTATTCAGATGAACTTTTGGATATATTGAAGGAATATGGTGTAAAGGCAACCTTTTTTGTGATAGGAAGAACTGACAGAGAATCAAAAAGGATTTATAAAAGAATTGTTGATGAAGGACACACACTGGCAATGCATACTTATACTCATAAGTACGAACAGATTTATAAGAATCTGGACAGCTTTAAAAAGGATGTAGAGAAGCTGAGTGATCTTTTATATAAGACAACCGGAGTTCGGCCGAAATACTATCGTTTCCCGGGTGGGAGCAGTAATCAGGTCAGCAAGGTTTCTATTAAAAAATGTATTTCTTATCTAAACCAGAAGGGAATTACCTATTTTGACTGGAATGTAGTAAATGGAGATGCAACAGGTAAGAATTATACAGAAAAGCAGATGGTTACTACCGTTATGGAAGGGGTTCACAAGAACAATAATTCTATTGTACTGATGCATGATACCGTATCAAGGGATACAACGGTGAAATCACTTCCAACGCTGATTAAAAAGCTAAAAAAAGAAGGCTATGTGATTTTGCCGATCAGTGATTATACCAATCCGATTCAGCATATAAAGGCAGATAGCGTCAAATAGAATTTACATACAGGAGGAACATACATGGGCTTTTTAAAAGATTTAAAGGAAGACTGGTCTCAAGCAGTAAATGAACTTTTACCTGAGGATGAGCTGCTTAATAATTTGGAGAAAAACAAGGAGGAAGAGACAGAGGAGCCTGGGGAGGATGAAATCAGTCTTGAAGATGAATTTTTCCAGGCTCTTGACCGGCTGGACTCTGAGGAAGAGTCGGTAGAGCCGGAGGAAGAGGAGGCTGTTGAAGAAGAAGAGGATGAAGAGCTTCGTGAAATAGAACGGATGCTTAGAGAAGAGGAAGAGGAAAAATGGGTAGAAGCAGAACCGCTTGCCCAGGAAACAAAAATAGAAGAAATTAAGAACGAGCCTGAGGAGGATATAAAAATGGGAGAAAAGGAAATGTACGAGGACAGCAATGTAGAGAAAGATCTGCTGGAGCAGCTGATGGAAGAAGAGCAGGAGGTGCCGGCAGAAAAAGAATTGGTTAAGGAGGAGACTCTGACACCACCGGAAAGTGGTGAAAACACTACTATTATTACGAAAGGAACAACAATTAACGGAAGTATTTCTTCCGATGGCTCTTTGGAGGTTTTTGGAACAATTACCGGTGATATTGAATGTCTCGGAAAGCTTTCTATTGTAGGTACGGTATCTGGAAGCTCTACAGCAAAAGAAATTTATGTTAATACCTCCCGCCTGGAGGGTAACTTAAACAGCCAAGGCAGTGTCAAGGTTGGTGTAGGTACGATTGTTGTGGGTGATATCAGTGGAACCTCTGCAGTGATTGCAGGAGCTGTTAAAGGTGAGGTTGATGTAAACGGACCTGTTATTGTAGATTCTACAGCTATTGTAAAAGGAAATATTAATGCAAAATCCGTACAGATTAATAATGGAGCAGTTCTTGACGGATATTGCTCTCTGTCCTACTCAGATGTAGATCTGGATAATTTCTTTAGTGGAGAGAACTAGAATGATGAAAAAATATAACCGGGTTATGTTAAAGCTCAGTGGTGAGGCCCTGGCTGGCGAAAAGAAACAGGGCTTTGATGAGGCTACCTGCATCCAGGTAGCAAAACAGGTAAAACAGCTTACGGAGGATGGTATTCAGGTGGGTATCGTTATCGGTGGTGGCAACTTCTGGAGAGGAAGAACCAGTGAGACGATTGACCGCACAAAGGCCGACCAGATTGGCATGCTGGCTACAATTATGAATTGTATCTATGTATCAGAGATTTTCCGGTATGTAGGTATGAAAACCCAGATTCTTACTCCTTTTGAGTGTGGCTCCATGACGAAGCTTTTTTCTAAGGATAGAGCTAATAAGTACTTTCAAAAGGGTATGGTAGTATTTTTTGCTGGTGGTACTGGACATCCATATTTTTCTACAGATACCGGTATTGTGCTTCGTTCTATTGAGATGGAAGCTGATATTATTTTGCTGGCAAAGGCGATTGACGGGGTATATGACAGTGATCCGAAGGAGAACCCTATGGCAAGGAAATATGATGAAATTTCCATGCAGGAGGTACTAGATAAAAAATTAAAGGTGATTGATTTGACAGCTACAATTATGTGTCTGGAGAATAAGATGCCACTTCTGGTATTTGCTCTTCAGGAGGAAAACAGTATTGTCCGTGCAGCAAGAGGCGAGATATCAGGAACAAGAGTAACGGTTTAATTAAATTTAAAATGAATTCTAGGAGGAAAAACAATGGAAATAGCAAAATATGAAGACAAAATGCAGAAATCAGTGGCAAACCTAAAAGAGGAGTATGGAGCTATCCGTGCAGGACGTGCGAATCCTCATCTGTTAGATAAAATTAAGATTGATTATTATGGACAGCCATCCGGGCTGCAGTCTGTAGCTAATGTTTCCGTTCCAGAGGCAAGGGTTATTATGATTCAGCCTTGGGAAAGCTCCATTATCAAGGATATTGAAAAGGCAATTTTGGCTTCTGATTTAGGACTTACCCCTAGCAACGATGGAAAGGCAATTCGCCTTGTATTTCCAGAGCTTACCGAGGAACGAAGAAAAGAACTGGTAAAGGATGTTAAGAAAAAGGGTGAGGAAGCAAAGGTTGCCATTCGTAACATCCGTCGGGAAGCTAATGATGTATTGAAGAAGGAAAACAAGAACAGTGAGATTTCAGAGGATGAATTAAAGCAGTCTGAGACAAAGATTCAGAAGCTGACAGATAAGTACATCGAGGAAGTTGATAGGGAAATCGAAGCAAAATCAAAAGAAATTCTTACGGTTTAAAAGACAATGGGGGCTTGGGCAGAATATGATATATATTTTGTTTGAGCCCCTATAAGTGCTTTGAAAAGAGGTTGATTATGGCAGAAGTGGAAAAAAGAATTCCAACGCATATTGCGATTATTTTAGATGGAAATGGCCGTTGGGCAAAAAAAAGAGGTCTTCCAAGAAATGTTGGGCATGCCCAGGGAAGCCGGGCGGTAGAGAAAATCTGCCAGGCAGCCTATGACATGGGGGTAAAATATCTGACCGTATACGCATTTTCAACGGAAAACTGGTCAAGGCCCCAGGAAGAAGTAGATGCATTAATGAAGCTTCTTTCCAGTTATTTGAAGGATTGTTTGAAGACAAGTAAAAAAAATAATATGAAGGTCCGGGTGCTGGGAGATATTACGGCATTGGATACTGAATTGCAGAAAAAAATAAAGGAGCTAGAGTCAGTATCCTCTGAGAATACAGGACTTAATTTTCAGGTGGCCCTGAATTATGGAAGCAGAGATGAAATTTTACGGGCAGTAAAAAAGATTTTGACAGATTATGAGGACGGCAGGATAACAAAAGAAGAGCTGGATGAAGAAGGCTTTTCTGATTATTTGGATACGGCAGGAATACCGGATCCGGATTTGCTAATCCGCACCAGCGGAGAGCTTCGCCTGTCCAATTATCTGCTTTGGCAGCTGGCTTATACGGAGTTCTATTTTACAGATGTTTTGTGGCCGGACTTTGATAAAAAAGAGCTTGAAAAGGCTATCGATTATTATAATAAGCGGGAAAGAAGATTCGGAGGCGTTAAGTAAGCGGGAGGAATGACATGTTTGGTACGCGGTTGATAAGCGGAATAGTACTTATGATTGTTACAGTAGCTGTTATGGTGCTGGGAGGAGATGTTCTTTTCTGGACAGTAGCAGTGATTTCACTGATAGGCCTATTTGAATTATACAGAACCGTTGGGATTCATAAATCCTTCATGGGCTATGTGGCTTATCTGGGAAGCCTGTGTTTTGACCTTTTGATTCTTTTTAGTAAAGAGTCGGGGATTACGCACTTAATCATTGGTCTTTTGATGCTATTTTTAATTATTTATGTGCTTGCCTATCCGAGGTACAATTCAGAGCATGTAACGATGGCGTTTTTTGGTATTTTTTATGTAACGGTGATGCTTTCTTATATTTACCGGGTGCGGATGCTGGAGGACGGACATCTTTTAGTGTGGCTGATTTTCATTGGTGCCTGGGGGTCTGATACCTGTGCTTACTGTGTGGGCATGCTGATTGGAAAGCACCATCTGCCGGCAAAGCTTTCGGCCCTTAGCCCAAAGAAAAGTATCGAGGGCTGTATTGGTGGTGTGGCTGGAGCCGCTCTGTTAGGCTTTTTGTATGCCCTGTTAGTAAAAAATGGGATTGCAGGAGTGCAAAATCCGGAGCTTATTTTCGCTATTATTGGAGGAGCCTCCTCTGTGATTTCCCAGCTGGGTGACTGGACAGCTTCAGCGATTAAAAGAAATCATAATATTAAGGATTATGGACATCTGATACCGGGACATGGTGGTATTCTGGATCGCTTCGACAGTATTATTTTTACGGCACCGATTGTGTACTTTCTGGCAGAATTATTGTAGGAATGGGGATAAAGGATGAAAAGAATCGTAATTTTAGGTTCAACAGGCTCTATTGGATGTCAGACTCTTGAAGTAGTAAGAGAGCATAGGGAGGATTTTGAAATAACAGCGTTAGCAGCCGGCTCCAGTATTGATAAGCTGGAGGTACAGGCGAGAGAATTTCTCCCAAAGCTTGTGTGTGTCTGGGATAGTGAAAAGGCATTAGAGCTTAAGAAACGCCTTTCTGATACGGGAATCGGCGTTGTAAATGGTATGGAGGGCATGATTGCCTGTGCGACAGAGGTCTCAGCAGATATTGTGGTAGGAGCCGTTGTTGGTATGATTGGTATTCTTCCTACAATAGAGGCGATAAAGGCCGGCAAGGATATTGCACTGGCCAACAAGGAAACACTGGTAACAGCAGGACATATTATTATGCCATTGGTGAAGGAAAAGGGTGTGAAGCTTCTCCCGGTGGACAGTGAACATTCTGCAATTTTCCAGTGCCTGCAGGGACTTCATGGAGAAAAAGAGGTTGAAAGGCTTATTTTGACAGCCTCCGGCGGGCCATTTCGAGGACGGAAGCTTTCTGATTTGAAAGATATCCAGGTAGAGGATGCTCTAAAGCATCCAAACTGGGCGATGGGAAGAAAGATTACCATTGATTCGTCCACTATGGTTAACAAGGGGCTGGAGGTTATTGAGGCAAAATGGTTGTTTGATGTGGACTTTGATAACATCCAGGTGGTGCTGCAGCCACAAAGCATTATTCACTCCATGGTACAATTTACAGATGGAGCTGTTATGGCACAGCTGGGGACACCAGATATGCGGCTGCCGATTCAGTATGCCTTGTATTATCCATACCGAAGCCCTTTGAGTGGTGACAGGCTGGATTTTGGGAGTATGGGTGGAATTACCTTTGAGAAGCCGGATATGGAGACCTTTCGAGGTCTTTCAATGGCTTATGAGGCAGGAAAGGCGGGTGGCAGTGTGCCTACCGTATACAATGCAGCAAATGAGAGGGCAGTAGCCAGATTTTTAAATAAGGAGATTGGATATCTGACGATTTACGAGATGATAGAGTATGCACTTAATAAGCACACTCGTATAGAAAATCCAACCTTTGAGGAAATTCTTTCCATTGAGAAGGAAACCTATCGGCTGCTGGATGAAAAATGGAATTAAGTCGGATGGAAATGAGGAGAAATAGATGAATATAGTAATTGCAATTTTAATATTTACGGTGATTATCGTAATTCATGAGCTGGGACACTTTCTTCTAGCAAAGAAGAATGGTGTGGGAGTTATTGAATTTTCTGTGGGCATGGGCACGAGAATTATCACTCTGGCTAAGACAAAGGAAGGAATTAAGACCGCATTTTTTATCTCTCAAGAGAATTTTGAGAACCGGGAGGATTGGCAGGATGTTACTAAATATTCCTGGAAGCTGTTTCCAATCGGGGGTTCCTGTATGATGCTGGGAGAGGACGAGGCAAACCCTTCTTTGGATGCCTTTAATAATAAGGGGGTCTGGGCGAGAATTTCCGTTATCTTTGCAGGTCCGTTTTTTAACTTTATTTTGGCCTTTGTACTTTCTTTTATTATTATTGGAATTGCCGGATATGATAAGCCGGTAATTGGACAGCTGGAGCCGGGGATGCCGATGGAGGAGGCTGGTTTTCAGGTGGGAGAGGTGATTAAGGAGATAAATGGGAAAAACATTGTTATCTCCCGGGACATTTCCAGTGTTATGCAGTTTCAGCCTTTATCCGGGGAGCCGGTAGAAATTATATCTGTCCGTGATGGGGAAGAGCATACAACGCTAGTGACTCCGGTAAAGGATGAAAATGGAAGCTACCGTCTGGGCTTTGGCTATGGAGGCACTTATGAAAAGGCAAATCCTATTGAATTAGTAAAATATAGTCTGACGGAGGTAAGATACTGGATTGAATTGACAATCAAGAGTCTAGGACAGCTGATTACCGGAAAGGTCAGTGCTAAGGAGATATCCGGGCCAGTTGGTATTGTAAATATGGTAGGAACAGCAGTGGATGCAGGTAAAAGCTATGGGCTTTTAAATGTCGTTGCCGTTATTTTAAGAATGAGCATCTTAATTAGTGCCAACCTTGGTGTTATGAACCTTCTGCCGATACCGGCACTGGATGGTGGACGTCTGGTCTTTCTTTTGATTGAAGCCCTCCGGGGCAAGCCGGTAGACCGGGAAAAGGAAGGAATGGTACACTTTGCCGGACTGGTAGTGCTGATGCTTTTCATGGTATTCGTAATGTACAATGATATTGCAAGGATTTTATAGGAGAAAAGCTATGTTTCGTGATAATACAAGGGTGGTTTTGATTGGAGACCGGAAAATCGGTGGTGGTAATCCGATACTGATTCAGTCAATGACAAATACAAAAACGGAGGATGTAGAGGCTACAGTAGCCCAGATTCAGCGACTTACTAAGGCTGGCTGCGAAATTATCCGCTGTGCCGTACCAACGGTGGAGGCTGCAAAGGCTTTAAGAGAGATTAAAAAGCAAATATCGATTCCTTTAGTAGCGGATATTCATTTTGATTATAAGCTGGCGATTGCAGCGATGGAAAACGGTGCAGATAAGATTCGGATTAATCCGGGAAATATCGGTGCCACAGAGCGGGTAAGGGCTGTGGTAGATGTGGCAAAGGAGCGAAATATTCCGATTCGTGTGGGAGTGAACAGTGGCTCCCTGGAAAAGTCGTTGATCGAAAAATATGGCTGTGTTACCGCAGAGGGACTGGTAGAAAGTGCTCTGGATAAGGTACACCTCATAGAGGAGATGAATTACGATAATCTGGTTATCAGCATCAAGTCCTCTAATGTACCAATGTGTATTAAGGCTCATCAGCTGATTGCAGAGAAAACAAGATATCCTCTGCATGTAGGTATTACAGAGGCTGGTACGCTGTATTCCGGTAATATTAAATCTGCAGTAGGCCTGGGAGCAATTCTTTCTGCCGGTATTGGCGATACCATCCGGGTATCCTTAACCGGAGCTCCGGAGGAGGAGGTAAAGACAGCAAAGACGATTTTAAAGACTCTGGGACTTCGCAAGGGTGGTATCGAAGTAGTCTCCTGTCCGACCTGTGGAAGAACACAGATTGATTTGATTGGCCTGGCTAATCAGGTAGAGGATATGATTCAGGATTTTGATCTGGATATTAAGGTGGCTGTTATGGGCTGTGTTGTTAATGGTCCGGGAGAGGCAAAGGAAGCTGATATCGGAATTGCCGGCGGTCATGGTGAGGGACTTTTGATTAAAAAAGGTGAAATTATAAAAAAGGTACCGGAGCAGAAGCTGTTGGAGACTCTGCGACAGGAGCTTTTACACTGGAAATAGGTGATTAGGATGTTATTTTTTGAGGCATTTGAAGAGCTGCATGTGGGTGAGGAGCTCCATCGGCTTTTTGAAGAGGCAGAGGTAGAGCGTGTGGTGGCTTCCAGGAGTCACCACCTTATTAAAATACATATAAAGCACAGGCGGCTTTTATCCTATCGGAATATCAAGACGATGGAATACCAGATGAAAAAGCAGCTTTTTTTAGGTACGCCGGAAAGTGTGGCTTTGATTCCGGCCTTTACGCTTTCGGAAAGCTATACTCCAGAAAAGCTGATGCCGATGTACTTGGACAGTATGATAGAGGAGCTTAAGGAGGAAAGCATCTTAGAAGCCAATATCTTAAGAAGTGCCGAATGGCATTTTGAAGGGGATGTGCTTCATCTGACCTGCGAGGACAACTCAGTGATTAAGCAGAAGACCCCGGAGCTAAAGGAGAAGCTTTTATATATCTTTAATGACCGCTGTGGCTTTTCTATCTCGGTTGTCTATGATTATTATGAGCCAGAGAAAAAGGAAGAGGAGGAGCCGGTATTTTATACTCCTGGACGTCTGATGCAGGAGCGGGGAGAGCTGGCGAGGGAAAGACTTAAGGGGAATACGGCTTCTTCAGGTGCAGGTAATTTTGAAAATACGGCAGGTGAAGCTTCTGATGATAAGAAAACCTTTGAACCGAAAAAGGTTTCAGGGGAAAAGCCTGCTTACAAACGGAGTTTCCGTAAGCTGCCGGAGGATCCCGATATCTTTTACGGAAGGCCCTTTGACGGAGAAACGACACCAATCCGTGATATTCAGGATGAGGTCGGTGAGGTGGTTATCCAGGGAAAGGTAACCTTTGTGGAGGC
This sequence comes from Acetivibrio ethanolgignens, assembly GCF_001461035.1. Taxonomy (GTDB): domain Bacteria; phylum Bacillota; class Clostridia; order Lachnospirales; family Lachnospiraceae; genus Velocimicrobium; species Velocimicrobium ethanolgignens. Next base: position 89,933 of record NZ_LNAM01000001.1, read on the forward strand.
CAGAGAACTTCGAAATGAAAAGACCCTTTTGATTTTTAATGTAACGGATTTTACAGACACGATTGCAGGTAAGCTGTTTTTAAAAAATGAGCAGACAGCAGAAGTGACAGAGAAGCTTACAAAAGGAGCCTTTATCCGTCTGAAAGGAATGGCCTTGCTGGATCGCTATGACCATGAGGTAGGAATCAGTTCGATTGTCGGTATCAAGACGATATCTGATTTTACCTCTGTACGGATGGACAATAGTACTGAGAAGCGTGTGGAGCTTCATGCCCATACCCTGATGAGTGATATGGATGCTGTTGTAGACGTTAAAACAATGATAAAGCGTGCCAAGGCCTGGGGGCATAAGGCCATTGCTATTACGGACCATGGTGTAGTACAGGCCTTTACCGATGCCAGCCATTCCCTGGATAAGGGAGATGATTTTAAAATTATTTATGGCTGTGAGGCTTATCTGGTAGACGATTTAAAAAATATCGTGGAAAATGACAGGGGACAGTCTCTGGATGCACCCTGTGTTGTTTTTGATATCGAAACCACCGGCTTTGGCCCGGTGAAGGATGCAATTATTGAAATCGGTGCAGTAAAGGTAGTAGATGGACAGATTACGGAAAAATACAGTACCTTTGTTAATCCTGACCGGCCGATTCCTTTTGAAATTGAGCAGCTAACCGGTATTAGCGATGAAATGGTGTTGCCTTATCCGATGATAGATAAAATTCTGCCGGAATTTCTGGCCTTTTGTGAGGGCTGTGTGCTGGTGGCTCACAATGCAGGCTTTGATGTAAGCTTTATTACCCAGAAGGCAAAGATGCTGGGAATCTCTACTGATTTTACTGTAGTGGATACTGTTGGCATGGCAAGAGCTCTTTTACCAGATTTAAATAAATTTAAGCTGAATGTAGTGGCAAAGGCTCTGGATATTTCTCTGGAAAATCATCACCGGGCGGTAGATGATGCCGGAGCCACAGGGGAAATTTTTGTGAAATTCATAGAAATGCTGAAAGAACAGGAAATTTTCACGCTGTCTCAGTTAGATGAGCTGAGTAAGGCTTCACCAGAGGTGATTAAAAAGCTTCCAACCCATCATGCTGTAATTCTGGCAAAAAACGATACCGGAAGGATTAATCTCTATAAGCTGGTTTCGTTGTCTCATATTGATTACTACAGCCGAAGACCCCGGATTCCAAAGAGCGTCTTTGAGGAAAACAGAGAAGGACTTATGATTGGCTCTGCCTGTGAGGCGGGAGAGCTGTATCAGGCAATTTTAAGAGGACAGTCCCAGGAGGAAATCAATCGCTTAGTAAACTTTTACGATTATCTGGAAATCCAGCCTCTTGGCAACAACGCCTTCATGGTGCGGGAGGAAAAATATAATGATATACAGTCTGAAGAGGATTTGATTGCGATTAATAAAAAAATCGTTGCCCTGGGAGAGGAGTTTAACAAGCCTGTAGTAGCGACCTGTGACGTGCATTTTCTTGATCCGGAGGATGAGCTTTACCGTCGTATCATTATGGCAGGTAAGGGCTTTAAGGATGCTGATATGCAGGCACCCTTGTATCTTCGGACAACAGAGGAGATGCTTTCAGAATTTTCCTATTTGGGAGAGGAAAAGGCAAGAGAGGTGGTTATCACCAACACCAATATAATTGCCGATAGGATTGAGCGGATATCGCCGGTACGGCCGGATAAGTGCCCGCCGGTGATTGAAAATTCAGCTGAGACTCTGACTCAGATTTGTTATGATAAGGCTCATTCCATGTATGGGCCGAATTTGCCGGAGATTGTAGAGGCAAGGCTGAAAAAGGAGCTAAATTCCATCATTGGAAATGGCTTTGCTGTAATGTACATTATTGCCCAGAAGCTGGTTTGGAAGTCCAATGAGGATGGCTATCTGGTGGGCTCTCGTGGCTCAGTAGGCTCCTCCTTTGTGGCTACTATGTCCGGTATTACAGAGGTAAATCCACTTCCTGCCCACTATTACTGTACCAACTGCTTTTATTCAGATTTTGATTCGGAGGAGGTCAAGGCCTATGCCGGCCGTTCCGGCTGCGATATGCCGGATAAGCTGTGTCCGGTCTGTGGAAAGCCTCTTAGTAAGGATGGACATGAGATTCCCTTTGAAACCTTCTTAGGCTTTTATGGCGATAAGGAGCCGGATATCGACCTTAACTTCTCTGGTGAATATCAGTGTCATGCCCACGATTATACGGAGGTTATCTTTGGTAAGGGACAGACCTTCCGTGCAGGAACCATTGGTACACTGGCAGAGAAAACAGCCTATGGCTATGTTTATAAATACTATGAAGAAAGGGAGCAGCACCGGAGACGGGCTGAGATGGAACGGGAAGCAGAAGGCTGCGTAGGAGTACGCAGGACAACAGGCCAGCATCCGGGTGGAATTATCGTACTTCCCCATGGAGAGGAAATCTATTCCTTTACACCAGTACAGCATCCGGCCAACGATATGACGACTTCGACGATAACCACCCACTTTGATTATCACTCCATTGATCATAACCTATTAAAGCTTGATATTCTCGGTCATGATGATCCTACCATGATTCGTATGCTGGAGGATTTAACCGGAGTAGATGCAAAGTCAATCCGTCTGGATGATGAAAAGGTATTGTCTCTGTTTGATAATTTGTCAGCACTGGGAATAACGCCGGGAGATTTGGATGGTTGTGATTTGGGAAGTCTTGGAATACCGGAGTTTGGTACAGATTTCGTTATGCAGATGCTTAGAGATACAAAACCAAAGACCTTTTCGGATCTGGTGCGTATCTCCGGGCTGTCCCATGGTACGGATGTATGGCTTAACAATGCCCAGTATTTCATCAGTCAGGGTAACTGTACGCTGTCCACGGCGATTTGTACCCGTGACGATATTATGACCTTTTTGATTCATACCGGGGTAGAAAATGGACTTGCCTTTAAAATTATGGAAAGTGTCCGTAAGGGAAAGGGCTTGAAGCCGGAGATGGAGGAGGCCATGCGGGCAGCAGGAGTGCCGGAATGGTACATGGAATCCTGCCGGCGAATTAAGTATATGTTCCCGAAGGCTCATGCAGCGGCTTATGTTATGATGGCCTTCCGTATTGCCTGGTTTAAGGTATATGAGCCACTGGCCTATTATGCAGCTTATTTCAGCATCCGTGCCTCGGCCTTCAACTATGAGCTGATGTGCCAGGGCAGAGAAAAATTAGAGTACTATCTGGCAGATTTCAAACGCCGTAGTAACGAGCTGAGCAAGAAGGAGCAGGATACTGTAAAGGACATGAAAATCGTCCAGGAAATGTATGCTCGGGGCTTTGAATTCATGCCGATTGATTTGTATCGTGCCAAGGCCCGGCATTTTCAGATTATTGATGGGAAAATTATGCCATCCTTAAGCTCGATTGATGGTATGGGAGATAAGGCGGCAGAGGCGGTGGTCGATGCGGCAGCAGAAGGAAAGTTCCTATCCCAGGATGATTTCCGTCAGCGGAGCAAGGTCAGCACGACAATCGTAGATAAGATGGTAGAGCTGGGAATTCTGGAGGGACTGCCGATATCAAATCAGATGTCGCTCTTGGATTTTCTGTAAACTTATGAAGAGTAGAAAAAATAGGGAGGAAAATGCTTTGAAATTTTCTCTGGAATTAAGAATCCGAATGTGGTAAGCTAGTAAAGGATATATTTAGTGCAGGTGAGGAGGTAGCAATATGAAATGTCCTTTTTGTGGGGAAGAAAACACAAGAGTTATTGATTCCAGGCCAACAGAGGATGGGAGCTCCATTCGACGCAGGAGGCAGTGCGATGAGTGCAAGAAGAGATTTACGACATATGAGAAGGTAGAAGCGATTCCCCTGGTGGTAATTAAGAAAAATCAGGATAGAGAGCCCTATGACCGAACAAAGATTGAATCCGGTATTTTCAGGTCCTGCCATAAGCGGCCGATTTCTGTAGAGCGGATTAATATGCTTGTGGATGAGATAGAGGCAGCGATTTTTAATCTGGAGGCAAAGGAGATTCCAAGTAGTCAGATTGGAATGATTGTTATGGATAAGCTTAAGGATTTTGACCAGGTGGCCTATGTCCGTTTTGCTTCGGTTTACCGGGAGTTTAAGGATGCAAATACCTTTATGGATGAAATAAAAAAGATACTGGAAATAAGTGACAAAAAGGAGATATAAAATAATGGCAGAGGAATTATTAAAGAGAGAGCAGGTAAAAAGGGAAGATACCTGGGCTATTGAGGATTTATTTGCAACGGAAGAGGAGTTTTTTGATGCGGTAGATAAGCTGGAAAAGCTGATTTCAGAGTTTTCGGTATTTACCGGGGAGTATTTGAGCCAGGGGGGTACAAAGGTTTTAGAGTATTATAAAAAGCTGGAGGAGGTGTGGCTTCTTCTGGATGATACCTTTGCTTATGCTTCGAGAAATGGAGATGTAGATACAGCCAATGCCCACTATCAGGAGCTGCGTGGTAAGATGACCAGTGTATACAATAAATTTCTGGAGAAAAATGCACCGATTGAGACCCTTATTGCTAAAATAGAGGATGCTGCACTGGAGAAGCTTTATGCAGAGGCTCCAGAGCTTAAAAATTATAAGGTAAGCATAGATAATACGAGAAGACTGCGTCCGCATACTCTGACGCCGGAGCTGGAGGAGCTGTTAGCCTCCTCACAGGAGATGGCTGGCGGCACAGAGAAGGCCTTTTCGCTTTTATGTAATGCAGATTTTGAAAATCCAACGGTAGCAGATGAAAAGGGTGAGATGGTAAAGGTATCTACCGGACGCTTTGTACCGATGTTGGAGAGCCCGGATGCGAGAGTACGCCGGGATACCTTTAAGGCGTATTATGGAAGATATGAACAGTATAAAAATACCTTTGCAGCCTTGTACGAAGGAAAGGTAAAGGCGAATTGCTTTTATGCAAAGGCAAGAAAATATGATTCTGCTCTGGAGGCGGCGGTTGATGTCAACAATGTGCCAAAGGAGGTTTATTTTAACTTGATTGAGGCCGTTCATGAGTATATGGCTTATCTGCACCAGTATATGGCTCTCAGAAAGAAGCTTTTAAAGGTAGATGAGCTTCATATGTATGACATATATGTACCAATCGTGGGAGAAATGGATGCTAAGATTGATTATCCACAGGCACAGGAGGAAATCAAGGCGGCCCTTAAGGTGTTGGGCGATGAATATGTGGGCCTTTTGGAGGAGGGCTTTACGAACCGCTGGATTGATAAGTATGAAAATGAAGGAAAACGAAGTGGTGCTTATTCCGCAGGTAATTACAGCCATCATCCATATGTCCTGATGAATTTCCAGCATAATCTGGATTCTGAGTTTACTTTGGTGCATGAGATGGGACATGCCCTGCATTCCTATTTTTCAGCAAAGAATAATAACATAATGGACAGTGAGTATAAGATTTTCGTAGCAGAGGTAGCTTCCACCTGTAATGAGGCTCTGCTTATGAACCATCTTTTAAATCATACGGAGGATAAGAAAAAGAGAGCATATCTGATAAATTATTTCATGGAGCAGTTCAGAACAACCCTGTACCGTCAGACCATGCTTGCAGAGTTTGAAATGCTGACCCATAAGATGGTAGAAGAAGGTAAGTCCCTGACGGCTGAGAGCTTAAAGAAGCTTTATTATGATTTAAATGTACAGTATTATGGTGAGGACATGGTAGTAGATGAGGAGATTGCCATTGAGTGGGCAAGAATTCCGCATTTTTATTACAATTTCTATGTATATCAGTATGCTACCAGCTTTGCTGCCTCTATGGCACTCAGCCAGATGATTTTAAAGGAGGGACAGCCGGCAGTTGAGCGGTATCTTAAGTTTTTATCCGGCGGCTGTACCAAGTCTCCGACAGACCTTCTTAAGGATGCCGGTGTAGATATGACAACCAAGAAGCCAATTCATGAGGCACTGCAGATTTTCGGCAGTCTGATTCAGGAAATGGAAGAGCTGATGAAATAAGGAAATTACAGTGGCAGCAGCCGTAGAACCAACTCCCATACGAAAGACACCAATAAATAAAAGATCCAGTATGACATTAATTACAGAAGAAGTGATTAATGTCATACTGGAGTGGGTGCTGGCTGTCGCCTACTGACTGCAGGATCCCCATGAAAATAGAGTCCCCGGTCAATACAACCAGGGATTTTGATTTTTCTGATGCTGTTTCTTCCATATAAATAGTATCTCTTTAGTATTTTTTTATAGTATAGCACATTCAGGAGGAATTGACAAATGCAGGACTTATGGTATAATGTCGGCATAGGCGATTTCTGACAACAAAGCGATGTTTTATAGAATTTATAGTGCAGCAGTATTTGGAATAGAGGCAACCATTATCTGTGTAGAAGCAGATGTGAGCGACGGGTTACCTCTCTTTTCTATGGTTGGTTATCTTGCTTCAGAGGTGAGAGAAGCCAGAGAGCGTGTTCGGATTGCTATAAAGAATTCGGGTTACGCACTTTTACCAAAGCATATTACAGTGAATCTGTCTCCGGCAGATATTCGTAAGGAGGGTACGTCCTATGACCTTCCATCAGCTATAGCTATTCTGACCGCATTCGGTCATATTTCACAGGAGTATTTGAAAAATATTATAATTGTAGGAGAGCTTTCTCTGGACGGAAGCGTAGGTGCTGTTGATGGAATTCTGCCAATTTTATTTGCAGCGAAAGAAAGGGGATTTTTAAAGTGTATGCTTCCCTTTGAGAACCGCAAGGAGGCAGCCTATGTGGAGGGAATAGAGCTTATTCCGGTAAAAAATCTTAGGGAGGGTGTTGACTATCTGAATGGAAGGAAAGAGCTTGGAGAGGCTCGGGAGGATGAAATAGCAGACAATAAGAAAAAGGAAGTGTCAGAGAGTGACTTTGCGGAGATAGCTGGTCAGGAGGCTTTAAAGAGGGCACTTTCCATTAGTGCAGCAGGGTGGCATAATGTGCTGATGATTGGGCCGCCCGGTTCAGGAAAAACGATGGCTGCCCGGCGAGTTCCAACGATTATGCCTAAGCTTTCAAAGGAGGAAGCTATGGAGATATCCCGCATTTATAGTGCGGCTGGACTTTTAAAGGGAGAACCGTATTTTATAACAGAGCGGCCTTTTCGTTCACCACACCACACGATTACGGCTTCTGCACTGGCCGGTGGTGGAGCACGTCCAAGAGTAGGAGAAATCAGTCTGGCTCATGGCGGAGTACTTTTCTTAGATGAACTGACGGAATTTAAAAAGTCTACTCTGGAGGTGCTGCGACAGCCGATGGAAGAGGGGCGGATACAGATAGACAGACTTCACGGATGCTGCAGCTATCCGGCTGGCTTTCTTTTTATCGGAGCTATGAATCCCTGCAGCTGTGGCTATTATCCGGAACGGGATAAATGCAGCTGTAGTGAGAGCGAGGTAAGACGCTATCTGTCCCGGTTAAGCGGACCGCTTTTAGATAGAATTGATATCTGTGTTGAGGTTCCCAGGGTAGAATTTTCAGATATAAAGCAGGGAAGAGGAGATGAAACCTCTGCACAGATACAAAAACGCATCCTGGCAGCAAGAAAAATACAGGAAAAAAGATATGAAGGGGAGAAAATACGGTTTAATGGGCAACTGTCCGGTAGCCTTTTGAAAAAATATATCCGCCTGAGGAGAAAGGAGGAAGCTTTTCTGGAAAAGGTCTTTGACCGGAAGGAATTTTCTACCAGGGCTTATTTTAAGATTTTGAAGCTTGCCCGAACTATCGCGGATATAGAAGGAAAGGATAGGATAGAAATCAGTCATTTGAGTGAAGCGGTGTTTTACCGGAGCCTGGATAGAAAATACTGGAGATAAGGAGGAGTGAAATTATGAAAGGGAGCATATATCTGGTAGAGAAAGAGGATAAAGAATATCCAGGGAAGCTTATGCATATTGCCAATCCACCGGAGCGGCTATATGTAAATGGAAAGCTTCCCAGAGAGGATATCCTTACGATAGCTATTGTGGGAGCACGAAATTGTACTCCTTATGGAAGCGAGATGGCAAAATATTTTGGAAGAGAGCTGGCATATGCAGGGGTGCAGATTGTCAGTGGAATGGCGAGGGGGATTGATAGCTATGCCCATTGGGGAGCATTAGAGGCAGGTGGGGCAACCTTTGCTGTTTTGGGCTGTGGAGCGGATATCTGCTATCCCAAGGAAAATTATAAGCTATATGAGAAAATTCTTTCCCAAGGAGGAATTTTGTCGGAATATGAGCTGGGAACACCACCGCTTTCGGCTTATTTTCCGCAGAGAAATCGCATTATCAGTGGACTATGTGATGGAATCCTTGTAATAGAAGCAAGGGAAAAAAGTGGTTCTCTGATTACTGTAAGTCTGGGGCTGGAGCAGGGAAAGGATATTTTTGCTCTGCCGGGAAGAAGCACAGATATGCTAAGTAAGGGGTGTAACTGGATTATCCGCCAGGGAGCAGCACTGGTAGAATCACCGGAGGAGATACTTAGGGAATATGGTTTTTCAGAAAAGTATAAATTAAGAAAAAATAAAAAAAATAATATTCCACTTGAAACAAAGGAAAAAATAGTGTATAGTAGGTTGAGTTTGGAGCCCAAGCACTTAAATACTCTGGTAGAGGAAACAAAATGGAGTGTTTCTGAGGTGATGGGAGCTCTTTTGAATCTGGAACTATCCGGCAGAATAAAAGATGCCGGTGGAGGATATTATGTAATAGTGCTGTAAATACAGCAGATGTGAGGGTATCGAAATGGCAAAAAATCTTGTTATTGTAGAGTCACCAGCAAAAGCTGCGACAATTAAGAAATTTCTTGGAAAAAATTATGAGGTTATGGCGTCCAATGGACATGTAAGGGATCTTCCGAAGAGCCAGATGGGAATTGATGTAGAAAAGGATTTTGAACCAAAGTATATTACAATTCGGGGAAAAGGAGATTTATTGGCAAAGCTTCGTAAGGAAGTAAAAAAAGCAGACAGGGTATATCTGGCAACGGACCCGGACCGTGAGGGAGAAGCGATTTCCTGGCATCTTTTTCATGCCCTGAAGCTGGATGAGAAAAAGGCAAGCCGGATTACCTTTAATGAGATTACCCAGAATGCGGTAAAGAATTCCTTGAAGCAGGCGAGAGACATTGACATGGATCTGGTAGATGCCCAGCAGGCAAGGCGTGCTCTTGACCGCATGGTGGGCTACAGTATTAGTCCGCTTTTGTGGGAAAAGGTAAAAAGAGGCTTAAGTGCAGGACGTGTACAGTCGGTAGCTCTTCGTATCATCTGCGATCGAGAGAAGGAAATTGATGCTTTTGTACCAGAGGAATACTGGACTCTGGAGGCTGACTTTAAAGTGAAGGGAGAAAAAAAGCCTCTTCGTGCCAAATTCTATGGATTAGAGGATGAAAAACTGAATATTCATTCAGAGGAAGAATTACAGGAAATTCTGAAAAAAATAGAAAAAGCAGAGTTTTCTATTAGCGATGTAAAGATAGGGGAAAGAATCAAGCGGGCACCGTTGCCGTTTACTACGAGTACATTGCAGCAGGAAGCGGCTAAGATGCTGAACTTCTCGACGCAGAAAACCATGCGTCTGGCACAGCAGCTGTATGAGGGTATTGCTGTCAAGGGAAACGGAACTGTCGGCGTAATTACCTATCTGCGTACGGATTCGACCCGTATTTCAGAGGAAGCACAGGCCGCTGCCAGAGAATTTATCAGTGCTAATTATGGAGAACAGTATAATGGAGAAGAGGAAACAGCTAAAAAGAGCAGTAAGAAGATACAGGATGCTCATGAAGCAATCCGTCCGACCTATGTGGAGCTGACACCGGCAAAGCTTAAGGATTCCTTGAGTAGAGATCAGTTCCGTTTGTATCAGTTAATTTGGAAGCGTTTTGTAGCAAGCCGGATGAAAGCTGCTCTTTATGAGACAACCTCAGTTAAGATAGACGGGAATGGCTATCGCTTCACTGCAGCTGCGTCCCGTTTGGTAGAGGAAGGTTTTATGATGGTCTATACCACGGATGAGGATAAGGCCGAAAAAACGACTTTGTCTAAAAATCTGGAAAATGGAATGAAGCTGATCCTTGCTGATACGGAAGAAAGCCAGCATTTTACCCAGCCGCCGGCACATTTTACCGAGGCTTCCCTGGTAAAGGCCTTGGAAGAGCTTGGAATCGGACGACCAAGTACCTATGCACCAACAATTACAACAATTTTGGCGAGAAGATATATCGTAAAAGAGAATAAAAATCTTTATGTAACAGAGTTGGGAGAAGCAGTTAATCAGATTATGATGGAGGCTTTTACAACGATTGTAGATGTCAATTTTACAGCGAACATGGAAGGGCTTTTAGACTGTGTTGAAGATGGTACCGTAGCCTGGAAGACGGTTGTCCGCAACTTTTATCCGGATTTAAAGGAAGCTGTTGATCATGCAGGAGAGGTTCTGGAAAAGATTAAGATTGAAGATGAAGTGACAGATGTTGTCTGTGAGGAATGTGGAAGAAACATGGTAATCAAATACGGACCTCATGGAAAATTCTTAGCTTGTCCGGGATTTCCAGAGTGTCGGAATACCAAGCCATATTTTGAAAAAATTGGAGTACCTTGTCCGAAATGCGGAAAGGAAGTTGTTATCCGTAAGACCAAGAAGGGCAGACGTTACTTTGGATGTGAGAATAATCCGGAATGTGATTTTATGTCCTGGCAGAAGCCATCAAAAGAAAAGTGTCCAAAGTGCGGCAGTGGTATGATAGAAAAAGGAAATAAACTGGTGTGCATGAGCGAAACCTGTGGCTTTGTAACTACAATTGTATAAAAAATTACAAAACTATTGAATTTTCAAATAAATTGTGGTAAAATTCACTCATATGGTACAGTAAAGTATGACTGTTGGAGGAGGGGAACGCTATGAGTGTACAGCTGTTAGACAAAACAAGGAAGATAAATAAGCTGTTGCACAATAACAATTCACATAAGGTGGTATTTAATGATATCTGTGAGGTGTTAAGTGAAATACTGGAATCCAATATCCTTGTTATCAGTAAAAAGGGAAAGGTTCTGGGAATCAAGAACCGGGATGATATTCCGGAGATTCGGGAGCTGATTAAGGACAGTGTAGGGGGACATATTGACGAGCTGTTGAATGAGCGTCTTCTCAATATTCTTTCCACCAAGGAAAATGTTAACCTGATGACATTGGGGTTTGAATTTGATAATGTGAATGAATATCAGGCAATTATTATACCGATTGAGATTGCAGGGGAGAGACTGGGAACTTTATTCCTGTACAAGTACCAGTCTCAGTATACAATAGATGATATTATTCTAAGTGAGTATGGAACTACGGTGGTAGGGCTTGAGATGCTTCGCTCCGTAAATGAGGAGAGTGCAGAGGAAAGCCGTAAGGTACAGATTGTTAAATCAGCGATTAGCACCTTATCTTTCTCTGAGCTGGAAGCGATTACCAGTATTTTTGATGAGCTGGATGGAACAGAGGGAATTTTGGTAGCCAGCAAGATTGCTGACCGTGTTGGTATTACCCGTTCTGTTATTGTAAATGCTCTTAGAAAGTTTGAAAGTGCTGGAGTTATTGAGTCCAGATCCTCTGGTATGAAGGGGACCTATATTAAGGTCATCAACGATGTGGTTTTTGATGAATTAAAACAGATTAAAAAGAACAAGATGTGTTAACTATATAGGACCTGGATGGCTTACGACAAAGGGAGTTGATACAGAACTTCCTTTTTTGTTGTAGAAATAGGGCTATTTTCCTATCAATATTCCTTGTTTTTTGTAAAAAAAAAAGATATAATAGCAAAGAAAGGATGTGTGAAGGATGATTGGTTCCAATGCATACAATTATATCAATGTTCTGGGCAAAGCGGCAGATGCCAGTTGGCTGAGAGATGAATTAATCAGCAACAACCTTGCAAACGTAAGCACCCCTAACTATAAAAGAAAGGATGTCCAGTTTGAGTCCTATCTTATGACGGCAGTAGCAGGCGGTGACAGTCTGGATGATAATATCGACAATATTGATTTATCTGCTTTGAATCCGACCACTTATACGGAGTATTCAGGATTGAGCTACCGACTGGATGGGAACAACGTGGATATTGATACGGAAAGTGCGGAGCTTGCAAAGAACCAGCTTCGTTATTATACTCTGATTGATTCGATGAGTCAGGAATTCAGCCGGATTAAGATGGTATTGAACCGTAACAGCTAAAAGGGGAGGTAATATATGTCAGTATTTGGAGCAATGAATGTCAGTGCTACGGGTATGACTGCCCAGAGCGTAAGACGTGATATTATTTCGCAGAATATTGCAAACGTTAATACAACAAGAGACGCCAATGGAAAGCCTTATAAAAAGAAAAATGTTGTATTTGAAGAAAAAAGTGTAACCAGCTTTGCAATGGCACTTGATTTATCTATGGGTGCAACAGGCATCGGACTTGATGGAGTAAAGGTATCAAAGATTGTAGAGGACGATTCGGAGGGAAGAATGGTTTATGATCCATCCCATCCGGATGCAGATGAGGACGGTTATGTTACCTGCCCTAATGTAAATGTGGTGCAGGAGATGACAGATTTGATCGATGCCAGCCGTGCTTATGAAGCGAATGTAACCGCTTTTAATGCATCAAAGTCTATGTATATGAAAACATTGGAGATGGGCAAATAAACAGTAGGAGGATAAAAGATGAGCACTATTTCATCTATCGGGAACGTTCCGGAGAATATATTATGGGGTGATAAGGCGAATGCCGTAAATCCTTCCAGGAACCAGACCTTTGAAACTTTATTCCAGTCAGCACTGGATATGATAAATGAAACCAATGATTTAACGAATAAGGTAGAGGAAGAAGAAATCCGTTTTGCGATGGGGGCCTCAGACAGTCCGGTTGATTTGATGGCTGCACAACAGAAGGCCAATATCTCGTTGCAATATACAGTGGCAGTCCGTAATACAATCCTGGACGCTTATAAAGAGATTATGAACCTTCAGTTCTAAGTAAGGAACAAATCTTAAAATACGGTATACGATAACGGGAGAGAACAGCATGCAGGAGCGTTTAAAAAAGATTCCAGAGCGTTTTCTGGAGTTTTGGAATAAATATACAACCAGACAGAAGACAATCATAATTAGTGTGGTATGTGCCATATTTTTTACGATTGTCCTTTTGGCGTATTTTCTTACAAGACCGAAATATGATGCGGTGCTTGGTAGCTTTGAAGATAGCAAAGAAGCGACAGAGGTTATAACTCTTCTTGAGGGCAATGGGATTCCTTATGAGCAGTCCAGAGATGGGAAAATTATATATGTCGAGGAAAAAAATTATACGAAGGGCCTTAATCTTCTGGCTTCCAATGATATTCTGACAGATGAGATGGGCTGGGAAAACTTCGCCTTTAACAATTCTATGTCAACGACAGAAAAAGAGAAGGAACAGAAGATTACCTTGGCGACACAGACCCAGCTTAGGAATAATATTTTAAAGATGGAGGGCATCCGGGATGCGACCGTTATTATTGATAAGCCGGCTTCTGAATATACAATTTTTGAACAGGAAAAGGAGCCGTCTGTCAGCATTATCCTGGATTTATCTGAGGAGATAACCGACGAGCAGGCTCGGTATATGGCTATGTGGGTGGCGAATGCTATGGGTTCTGAGACCGCAGATGGCGTAGTTATTATGGACAGTCAGAGAAATCTCTTGTTTGGCGGCAAGCAGGAAGAGCTGCTGGGTGGGGCGATTGCAGATAAGGAGGAATATAAGCGAAGGCTTACGAACCAGCTCAATTATGATGTTGAGACTATGATGGTCAAGGCAGAGTTTGATGATGTCAATGTCACCTCTAATATGAAATATGATTTCAATAAGATTACTGAGCAATACACTGAGTATACGCCTACAGAAGGGCAGGAGCAGGGTGTTTATTCCCATAGCTACCAGTATTCTTCCAAGGGTTCGTCTGGTTCTGGTGGTATTCCTGGAACCGAGTCTAACGATGAGGATACCGATTATATGATTCAAACCGGAGGGACTACAGATACACAGATTACGCTGGATAAGTATGATTATCTTCCGAATGAAAGAATTAAAAATATAGAGTATGAAATCGGTGCTGTTGTACCAGGGGAGTCTTCTATGTCGGTTGTACTGACAAAATATGTTGTGTATAATGAAAAAGACTTGAAGCGTCAGGGGCTTTTGGATGGTACAACCTTTGAGGATTTTATCCTGGCAAATAATACAAGGGCTTCTCTTGCAGTAGATGAGCAGTATTATCAGTTGATTGCTTCTGCTACCGGAATTGCAGTAGAAAATATTACAATTATGGCATACAGCCAGCCGGTATTTAACGAAGAGGTTAGGGAACCATTTGACATTACCAATTACCTGATGATTATCCTGGCGGTGCTGATTGTAGCCTTGCTGATTTTTGTAGTATTCCGTGGTACAGCACCAGTCGAGGTAACAGAGATGGAGCCGGAGCTTTCTGTAGAACAGCTTCTGGCAACAACCAAGGAAAACCAGTCTCTGGAGGATATCGAATTCAGCGAAAAGTCCGAAACGAGACGATTGATAGAAAAGTTTGTAGACGAGAATCCAGAAGCGGTAGCGACCTTGCTTCGCAACTGGCTACAGGATGATTGGGGGTAATCAGAATGGCAGCAAATATGGAAATGACAGGTGTACAAAAAGCAGCGATTCTTTTAATTGCCCTGGGACCGGAAAAATCTGCTAATATATTTAAACATTTAAAGGAAGATGAAATAGAGCAGCTTACTCTGGAAATAGCCAATACCAGGAGTGTGTCTCCAGCTTTAAAAGATGAGGTGCTCGATGAGTTCTATGAGGTTTGTCTGGCACAGCAGTATATTGCAGAAGGTGGCGTTGGTTATGCGAAAGAGCTTCTGGAAAAAGCCCTGGGTACCGAAAAGGCAATGAATGTCATTGGAAAGCTGACGGCTTCCTTGCAGGTTCGTCCCTTTGAATTTGTACGAAAGACTGATGCCAGCCAGCTTCTAAACTTTATTCAGGATGAGCATCCACAGACAATTGCTTTGATTTTATCCTATCTGCCATCTGGGCAGGCGGCACAGATTGTGTCAGCTCTGACACCGGACAAGCAGGCGGATGTTGCAAAGCGTATTGCGATGATGGATCGTACTTCTCCGGATGTAATCAAGGAGGTAGAGCGGGTATTGGAGCAGAAGCTGTCTTCTTTGGTAAACCAGGATTACACAATTGTTGGTGGTATCGATTCTATTGTAGAGATTTTGAACACGGTAGACCGTGGTACCGAAAAACATATTATGGAAACTCTCGAAATCGAAGAGCCAGAGCTGGCAGATGAAATCAGGAAGAAGATGTTTGTATTCGAGGATATTCTTTCTCTGGACGACCGTTCTATCCAGCGTGTACTGCGTGAGGTTGATAATAATGAGCTGGCAGTTGCACTTAAGGGATCTAACGAAGAGGTACAGACAGTTATCTTTAACAATCTGTCCAAGCGTCTGGCAACCATGATTAAAGAGGATATGGATTTCATGGGACCGGTACGTCTTAAGGATGTAGAGGAGGCACAGCAGAAAATCGTTAATATCATCCGTAAGCTGGAGGATTCCGCAGAGATTGTAATTGCAAGAGGCGGAGGTGACGAGCTGATTGTCTAATCTGATTAAATGGAATTATATAAATTTGGAAAGTGAGAACCGGCGGATTATTGATTCAGACCATTCCAAAAAAAATCCATTCCTGGAGCAGCCAGCTTCGGGAATGGCCTGTAATAAAGGAGAAAATATGGAGGCCGGAGGCTTCCATGAGGGAGTTAAAGCCGTAAATTACGATGAGCTTCTTAAAAAAGAGCGGGAGCAGATAGAGACAGAGAAAAATGTTGTTCTTTCTGAAGCCAGAAGACAGGCTGACGAGCTGATTAGTCAGGCCAGATGTGTCGCGGAGAATATAAAAAATGATGCTTATGAGAGCGGATATGAAAGCGGCAGGGAATCTGGTCAGGCAGAGGCTTTGGAAATTCTTGAAAAAGAAAAGGAAAAGCTTCAGGAATACCAAAAGGAGCTTGAAAAGGATTATCAGGAAAGGCTTCGCAGCATAGAGCCTATGATAGCTGATTTTATGGCAAAACTTGTGGAAAAGCTGACAGGTACTGTTGTAGAAGGGAAAAAGGATGTTATTCTTTATCTGGTGCGATGTGGACTGGAGCAGACTGGAAAAAGCACCCGCTTTGTGATTCGGATTTCCCAGGAGGATTATCCACTGGTAGAGAGTCATAAGGAGGAGCTTCTGGCTCTTTTAGATGGTCAGGGTGAGTTAAGCTTCCGTGAGGATAAGGGGCTCACTAAAAATCAATGTGTAATAGAAACAGATACAGCGATTATTGAAAGCAGTCTGGATATTCAGCTGGAGAATCTTTCAGAGGATATCCGGCTCATGGCATTAAGCAAAGAGCTGTAAGTGCCGATATATTAACTATGGAAAGCAGGTGTTTTATGGAAAATTTTGAATTTATCTTTCAGAGGTATAACCGGCTTCTGGAAAAGTCCTATGTAAAGCACCTGGGAAAGGTAGTTAAGGTAGTTGGTCTTACGATAGAATCTATCGGACCAAGTGCTAAGCTAAATGATTTGTGTAAGATTATTTCTGCCGATGGACGCAATGAAATTATGGCAGAGGTAGTTGGCTTCCGGGATGACAGAGTTCTTTTAATGCCCTTTGGAAGTGTTGAGGGGGTAGGCTTGGGAAGCCGGGTAGAAAATACCGATGAGTGCCTGAAGGTTATGGTAGGTGCTAATCTTCTAGGGCAGGTTCTGGATGGATTGGGACGTCCTCTTTCCGGTGAGACCCTGGCCTGTGATAGAGCATACCCGCTGGATGCACCGCCACCGGATCCGATGAAACGAAAAATGATTGACGAAGTACTTCCTTTGGGAGTAAAGGCTGTTGACGGTATGATCACTCTGGGAAAGGGGCAGAGAATTGGAATTTTCGCCGGCAGTGGTGTTGGAAAAAGTACCTTGATGGGCATGTTTGCCCGTAATACCCGGGCTGATATTAATGTAATCGCACTGATAGGAGAGCGAGGCAGGGAGGTTCGTGAATTTATCGAACGGGACCTGGGAGAAGAGGGCATGAAGCGTTCAGTAGTAGTAGTAGCTACCTCGGATAAGCCGGCACTGATTCGTAAGAAGGCAGCGATGACGGCAACGGCAGTTGCTGAGTATTTCCGAGATCAGGGTAAGGATGTCCTTTTAATGATGGATAATCTGACCCGTTTTTCGATGGCTCAGAGAGAAATCGGCCTTGCTTCCGGTGAACCACCGGTATCCCGCGGATATCCGCCGAGTGTATATTCTGAGATGCCCAAGCTTTTAGAGCGGGCCGGAAGGTCAGATAAAGGATCTATTACCGGTCTTTATGCAGTTTTAGTTGACGGTGATGATTTTAATGAGCCAATCAGTGATACTGCCCGTGGTATTTTAGATGGACATATTATTTTGTCCAGAAAGCTGGGACATAAGAATCATTACCCGGCCATTGATATTTTACAGAGTATTTCCCGTGTTATGAGCAGTGTAGCCTCCAGTGAGCATAAGAAATATGCCGGTATGCTTAAAAACGTTATGGCTACCTATACGGAGGCGGAGGATTTGATTAATATCGGAGCTTATAAAAATGGCTCTAATAAAAATATAGATTATGCAATTGAAAAAATTGATGCAGTAAATGAGTATCTGCGGCAGCAGACAGATGAGAAGCTGGAGTATGAAGAAGAGGAAGAGCTTCTGAAACAAATTTTTGAGGATGCTTGATTATGGCAAAATTTATCTATAAGATGCAGAACCTCCTGTCGATAAAGCTGAAGCTGGAGGAGCAGGCAAAAAACGCTTTTGGTGAGGCAAGGGCAAGGCTTAATCAGGAAGAGGAGAAGCTTTCCATGCTGGAAGGAAAAAAGCAAAGCTATGAAAGGCAGCTCTCAGAAAGTATAGCCGGAAAGCTTAATATCCGGGAAATATGTCAGACAGAAGAGGCTGTAGAAATTATGAAATATAAAATTCGCATACAGAGTATTGCAGTGACTACGGCAATGCAGCAGCTGGAATTAGCCAGAGTTAAGCTGAATGAGGCAATTCAGGAGCGAAAGATACAGGAAAATCTAAGAGAGCAGGCTTTTCTTACTTTTATGGAGGAGCTGAAGGCAGAAGAACAAAAAGAGGTAGATGAAAGAGTAAGCTTCATGTACCGTGACAGTGAGGAAGAGTAGATGGCTAGAAAAAAGAAGGATGAAATAGAAAATATCACAGAGGCTGGAGCGGAGACAGAAAAAAGGGGAAGTAAGATTGTATCCTTTCTGATTGCCTTAGTAATCGTGATTATCTGGCTGGCGGTTTTTGCCCTATTGATAAAGATGGATGTTGGTGGCTTTGGAAGCCGGGTGTTGGCCCCGGTTTTAGAGGATATTCCGATTATTAATAAGATTTTGCCGGGTGGCGGTGGTTACACTGACAGCGAGGGTAACACCTATAAGAGCCTGGATGAAGCGATGGCACGGATTAGTGAGCTGGAGCTTCAGCTGGATTCCATGAACAGCTCAGGGGTAGCCAATTCCGATTACATAGCACAGTTAGAGGCTGAAATTGCACGCCTTAAGACTTTTGAAGAAGAGCAGAAGACTTTTGAAGAAAGGGTAGCCGAGTTTGATAGGGAGGTTGTATTTTCAGATAAGGCACCGGATATTGAAGAATATAAGAAATTTTATGAAGGTATTAATGAAGAAAATGCAGCGAAGCTTTATCAGCAGGTAGTTGAGCAGCTGCAGGTGGATGCTAATATGAAGGAGCAGGGTGAGCGGTTTGCTAAGATGGAGCCTGCGACAGCAGCGCAGATTTTAAGTGAGATGACTGGAGATTTGGATTTGGTATGTGGCATCCTAAAGAGTATGAAGACACAGCAGAGTGCTGAAATCATTGCAAATATGTCAAGTGAGTTTGCAGCCAAGGTAACTAAAAAAATGACCCTGATGGATCAAGAATAGGCACCTTGTTTGTAATAAATACAATTGAATAGAAGGGAGGAAACCAATGACAGCATCAAACGTGTTGACGCAGGCGATTCAAATGATGGGTTCCAGTGGCAGGGATACGGTTTTGGCGAAGCTTGGAACTGCTACAGGGAATAGCTTTGGACAGGTAATGGGTGATAGTCTGAATAACCAGCTGGGAAGGCAGAAGGATGATCTTCAGGCAGTAAAACAGAAGCCTTCCTGTGGCAGACAGTTTACTTCCAAGGGGATAACCGATAGGGCAAAGACACTTTCTGTAGCTCAGGAAAAGTCCGCAGTCAGTCAGGAAGTACCAGAGCTTACTAAGAAGATGGAAGCAGCTGTAAGGGATCTGCTGCAGGAAGAGCTGGGGCTTACAGAAGAAGAACTGGAGGCAGCAATGACAGCCCTGGGATTAGATTATCTGAAGCTTTTACTTCAGGAAAATATGCAGGCCCTGGTCTTAGAGGTAAATAAAGCCGATGCAATGGAGCTTCTCACTGATGAAGGCTTAAGCAGTCAGCTGAATACACTTTTGCTTGGTACCCAGGAAATTCTTTCTGAAAACGGAATTCAGGCATCAATGGAGGAACTGCCGGAGCTTCTTAAAGGTTTGGAGGGTGCTTTGGAAACGTCGGTAAAGGATGAAGAAGGGATTCAAAGCAAGGTAACAGAGGAAGGCGGACCTGTGGTAGAGCTTGTGGCAGAAAAGACAGCCGGAGCTGAAAAAAAGCCAGAGGTATCGATGGAAGAGGAAAATCCTAAGGCATCGGAAGCTGGTGAAGAAGCAGAAAGCTTAGTTAAACCAGAAAAGCACTTGGAGGAGACTTCACAGAAGAAGGACAGTAGGGAAGGCTTTCAGAACCGCAGCGATACAAAGGAAGAAGGCTTAAAGAGCTTCGACCGTGAAAAGAGTCAGAATCCTATGGATGTGCTTCTTCAGAATCTGAGCAGCCATATGCCAATAGATGAGGTGAGTATGACAGCGGCTCAAAGACTTGAGGCAATGCGGGACATTGTAAATCAGGTATTGGAGCAGATTCGTATCACGATAAAGCCGGAGACTACCAGCATGGAGCTTACCCTGAATCCGGAGAATCTTGGAAAGGTAAGTCTTACTGTGGTTTCCAAGGAGGGTCATCTGACCGCCAGCTTTACCGCACAGAATCAGGTAACAAAGGAAGCACTGGAAAGCCAGATGCAGACTCTGAAGGAAAGCTTAAACAGCCAGGGCATTAAGGTAGAGGCTATTGAGGTCAATATTGAAAGCTTCGCCTTTGATGAAAGAAACCAGATGAATGGCGGACAGGAGAATCATGGTCAGTCAAAGTCGAAGGAGAGAAGGCTCACCACAGAGGATATCCAGAAGGCCTTTGGTGAGGATATCAACGGTGAGGAAGAGACAATTGACACGGCAGCGATTACTCAGAGTGGAAGCCAGGTTGATTACATAGCTTAGGCGATAAAGGAAGGAGGAAAAGGATGAGTGATTTAATACTTCCAATTAAGGAGGGACAGGTTGTCGGGGAAACTACGAAAACCACCAACACAAGTAAGAAAACGACAGGAACCAGTGAGTTGGGAAAGGAGCAGTTCTTACAGCTTCTGGTTACTCAGATGAAATACCAGGATCCGCTAAATCCCACAGATAATACCCAGTTTGTAGAGCAGCTGGCTACTTTTTCCCAGTTAGAGCAGATGCAGAACTTAAATGCTACGACAATCAATACCCAGGCATTCTCTCTTGTGGATAAAGAGGTTATTATCAAAACGAAAAATTCGGATGGCAGGGAAAATCTGATTCAGGGTATGGTAGATTACGTTACGACTAAGGGCAGTAAAACTTATCTCTCTATTAAGGATAAGCTTTACTCCATGGATGATCTCTATACAGTGATAGGTACTAATTATGTTGTCAGCCAGAAGCTTCCAACAGTAGAAGCCCAGAGCTTTGAGTATGATCACCAGAAGCCGGAGGATATTATAGTTAAGGTATCCCTGGGTAAGGATGAATATGAGGCATCCGCTGTTGTTGTACTTTTGGATGGACAAGTAGTAGCTAATAAGTATCTTTCCTATAAAGATGGTAAGGTTACAATTAACAAGGAAGCCTTTGCTGCAACCGATGCTGGAAATCATTCCTTAGCATTTGTCTTTAATGATCCGCTGACTACGACGGTAACGAATAAGGTAACAGTTAAGATTACCGGAGACAAGCAGATGGAAGAGCTTCCAAAGGACGAAGGAAACACCGGAGATGACAGTGGGAATGTAACTGAGCCGGGAGATAAAGCAGAGAATATTGGAAACGCATAAGCATGGATGCAAAGGGTGAAATATATGAACATTATGAGAAATAAATTCTCCTCCATTGAGGAGATGACAGGAAAGCTTCATAATAGCCAGGCAAATACCCGAAATGCGGCTTCTCTTTCAAAAGGACAGGGAATTTCCTTCCAGGAGGTCTTAGAGAAGACAAAGGCGACAGAGGAGAGTCGGAGACTTCGGTTTTCCAAGCATGCGAATGAGAGATTACAGAGCAGGAACATTGACTTGTCAAAGACTCAGCTGGAGCGGTTAGAGCAGGGAACCAACAAAGCAAGGGAGAAAGGAATCAAGGAATCCCTGGTGATGGTGGACGATTTGGCATTTATTGTAAATGTAAAGAATAACACAGTGGTGACTGCAGTAAATAACAGCGAGGATGGTGTTTTCACCAACATTGACGGAGCGGTTATTGGCTGATAGTTATGTAAGAAAACCCGCCGGACCTTGATAAGGAAGCGGGTGGCTCCCGACTGACAGACGGAGCCGGAACTTAATTTTAAGGAGGTCGTTTCATTATGATGAGATCATTGTTTTCTGGTGTTTCCGGTCTAAAGGTACATCAGACAAAGATGGATGTTATTGGTAATAATATTGCAAATGTAAATACCGTAGGCTTCAAGGGAAGCAGCGTAAATTTTTCCGATGTTTTCTATCAGACTACCCAGTATGCTACTGGACCAAATGCAGCTACCGGGGCTGCCGGACGTAATGCTATGCAGATTGGTCTTGGTTCCAATCTGGCATCTATTACAGCAAGCATTACCCAGACCGGTGGTTCCCAAAGAACGGATAATCCCTTTGACGTTATGATTAATGGGGATGCGTTTTTTATTGTAAACAGTGGTGGCACCAATTATTTTACAAAGAATGGTGCATTTAATATTGATGCTGCCGGTACTCTTTGTACCTCTACCGGTGCTAATGTTATGGGCTGGCAGGTAGATAAGGATGGCAATATCGTAAAGGCAGCGGTATCTCCACTGAAAATCATGGCACCGGAGAACCTGTATGCAGAGCCGGAGCTGACAACAGCTACCTACTTAAGTGGTAACATTGACCAGATGGATCCACAGCTTTTGAGTGCTGATGGACTTCCGGTACAGGTAAGCTTTTTTGATAACCTGGGTAACAGCTATACGGCAAAGCTTAAGGTTACGGCAAAGGCAGGAGCTGGAGCACCGGCAAAGCCAAGTGCCGAGGAGGCAAAAAAGGGAAACTATACAGTAAGTCTTGTAGATATTGTTGATAGCAGTGACAGCTCTATTTTTAAAGCAGGTGGTGTGGCAGCAGGTGGAGCAAAGCTGAAGTTCGGTGGAAAGGATCTGAATGTTAATGCAAATGGAACAATTCCGGATAATGCAGTAGATTTGGCCTTTAACCCTTCCAATGGTAGCTTTAAATCAATTGGAGCAAATAATGATGGGGGATTTCCTAATTCCATGAAGCTTACTATTGAGACAACAGGTACTGTTCCGGGAGTATTTGACAAGATAATAACAGATCCAGATGGAAAACAAACAAAGGATGCAGAATATAAGGGCATTGACATTGATTTTTCATCTCTTACCATGTATGCCACCAGTGGTACTTCTAAAATCGAGCCTACCAAGGGAAGCTTAGATGGCAAGGGTGCCGGTCTTCCGGTAGGCAATATGACAGGAGTCAGCATTGATACAAATGGAAAGATATTTGGAAGCTACGATAATGGTACGAAAAAGCTGCTGGGGCAGCTGGCGGTAACCACCTTTGCTAACCCATCGGGTCTGGAGGCTGTCGGTGACAGTATGTTTGCTGAGACACAAAACTCCGGCTCCTTTGATGGAGTAGGACAGGATCCGACCCAGGGAGGTGGAAAGCTTTCTACCGGTGTACTGGAGATGTCCAATGTGGATTTATCCTCTGAGTTTACCCAGATGATTACAACCCAGAGAGGTTTCCAGGCAAATTCTAGAATTATCACAACATCAGATACTCTTTTAGAGGAATTGATTAATCTGAAGAGATAAGGCTAGCTTAAGTGAATAGTGAAGGAACAGGGAGGTTATCTTCACTATTCACTTTTTATGTAATTTAGGACGGATTTCCTATCTTAAAATATTTTATCCCGAAATTTACATTATTTTGTTGTTTTTTCTTGTAAATAGAGAAAATTTTATATATAATAGTAGGGAGGTATTTGGTATGATTGAAGTAACGCGGATGAATGATACAAAATATATGGTAAATGCAGAGCTGATAGAGACCGTGGAGGAGACACCAGATACGGTCCTGACCCTTACTACTGGTAAGAAGCTCGTTGTGAGAGAAAGCAGTAAGGAAATTAGAAATCGAATAATAGCTTACAAAAAAGAAATCTTTTTTGTAGCTGTAGATAAATAAACTATAATACATAGGCGGTGAAGAATTTTGGATATAGCTACATTAATTGGATTGGTTCTTGGATTTGGTTTGATGATTTTCGGTATGGTATTCGGAAAAACCTTTTCGGCGGTTATGAACTTTATTGATCCACCTTCCATTCTGATTACGATTGGTGGTACCTTTTCCTGTCTGATTGCACAGTCAAAGGATATCGGTACCTTTGTAAAATCCTTGAGTTCCTTTGGTCTGGCACTGAAGCCGGTACAGTCGAATGAGGCTGAGACAATACAGAATATTATCAATCTTTCCAACGTAGCCCGTAAGGAGGGACTTCTGGCTCTGGAAGAGGCAGCTAACGGTGTTGAAGATGATTTCTTAAAAAAAGGAATTCTTCTAATTGTAGACGGTACTGACCCGGAGCTGGTGCGTGGTATTCTGGAAACAGAGCTTTCCTGCATTGAGGATCGTCATGGATCGATTATTGGATTCTGGGAGAATATGGCGGCTATGGGCCCTGCATGGGGTATGATTGGTACCTTGATTGGTCTGATTAACATGCTAAAGGAATTAAGTGATATGGCTAGTGTAGGACCAAATATGGCGGTTGCTCTGGTAACGACCTTCTACGGTTCTCTGATTGCAAACTGGATTGCAACACCGGTTGCAAACAAGCTTAAGATGAACAACGCAACTGAGGTTCGTATGAAAGAGGTTATGGTCGAAGGACTTCTGTCGATTCAGGCAGGCGAGAATCCTCGTGTTATTGAAGAAAAACTGAAATCCTTTATGGCACCTTCTGCCAGAGGTAGTGTTGGCGAAGGAAATGAAGGCGGTGAAGCATAATGGCAAGAAAGAAGAAAGAGGAAAGTGGCGGTGGTGGTTCACCGGCGTGGATGGCGACCTTTTCGGATCTGATGAATCTTCTGCTTTGCTTCTTCGTATTGCTGTTTGCAATGTCCAGTGTTGATGAGGAGGCCTTTGCAGATATTGCAGCATCCTTTAACAACAGCTTTAGCATCTTTTCCGGAGGAGCCCAGGCGATTGGCGAGGGTAAGCTGGTGTCCCAGGGTGCCAGTCAGCTTAATAATTTAAGCCAGTATTTTAACCAGATGGGAGCAGCCGGTGAGGATGATTCTATGGAAGAGGGTACTGGCTCCGTATCAGAATATAAGGAGCAGCTGGCAGAAGAGCAGAAAAAGGCTACGGAGATGATTTATGAGGAAATCGTAGAGGCTGCAGAGAAAAAAAATATTGAAGATGCTGTAGAGGTAGCAGTAGATGAGGGCTACCAGTATGTAAGGATTGTTATGAACGGAGCGATTCTTTTTGATTCTGGAAGTGATAGGATAAAGGAGGGTGCTATTCCGATTTTAAGCAAGATAGGTGATATTTTAAAAACCTACGATAAGCATTTGATTAAAATTGAGGGACATACCGATAATATCCCAATTAAAAGCAATAGATTTCCGAATAATGTATGGCTTTCGACTGCCAGAGCGACAGAGGTGTTTGCTTATCTGACAGAGAAAAAGAAACTTGATCCGGAGAGCATGGAGGCTTCCGGCAGAGGCGAATATAATCCGATTGCTGATAACAAAACGGAAAGTGGTCGGGCAAAAAACAGACGTGTAGAAATTAAAATCTACAGTAAGGAGTAAGTACTATGAAGAAAAATATGCTGACAGTAGTTATTTTGGCGTTATGCCTGATTAATCTGATTTTGACAGGCACTATGGTATTTGTTATTGTACCAACATCTCAGAAGACAGATAAACTGATTACCCAGGTAGCTTCGGTAATTGAGCTGGAGCTCAAGGGCGATGGACAGATGTATGACATAACAGGAGCGGAACCATATAAGATCGAAGAGAAGAAGCAGATGAATCTAGCTCCCGGTGATGATGGTAAGGATCATTATGCAATTCTTGATTATGTAACCGTATATGTAAATCCGGATTCTGAAAAATACAAGCAGTATAATACGGATTTGACAGCCGGTACTTATAATTCTGTGATTCTTGATAAGGTTGAGACTGTTATTTCTGGATATAGCTATGAAGAAACTGTAGATGGAAGAGAACAGATGAAGGAAGACTTATTAAATGAACTGAAAAAGGTATTTGGTTCTTCTGATTTCATTATCAGCGTATCCTTTGGCAATCTGCTCTTTAGTTAATTTTTGCTTTATCTTGTGGATTAAATATGGTATGATGGTAAGAGACGATAAAATTGTGACAAAAGAGGTGAGGGGAAATGGGTGATGTCTTATCGCAGAGTGAGATAGATAATCTGCTTGCTGCCTTAAGCAGTGGTGAGCTGGATGCCGACGAGATGAAGGAAAGCTCTGAAAAGCAGGTGAAGAACTACGACTTTGCCAGACCTTCCAAGTTCTCTAAGGATCACCTCAGAACACTTGAGATTATTTTTGAAAATTATGGAAGACTTCTTTCGACAAATCTTCCGGCTTATTTTAGAAAGAGTGTACAGGTAGAGGTCATGAACTCTGAGGCGATTACCTACTCAGAGTTTTCCAATGCCTTATCAAATCCGGTGATTCTTGGAATTGTCAATTTCAGCCCCTTGGAGGGCAACATTATTATGGAAGTTGCAGACAATTTAGGATATGCGATTATAGACCGTATGCTAGGCGGTGGTGGACAGCCTTTAGAAAAGTCCAGGGATTTTACGGAAATAGAGCTGATTATTTTAGAACGGGTATTAAATACCTGCACGAATCTTCTAATCGAACCATGGCAAAGCGTAGTGGATATTAAGCCACGGCTGGAGAAAATAGAGACAAACTCTCAGTTTGCACAAATTATTTCTCCAAGTGAGATGACTTCGATTATTACAATGAATATTCAGATTGGTAATGTAGAGGGATTGATGAATATCTGTATCCCATATACCTGTGTAGAGCCTGTAATTGACAAATTGAATACAAAGTATTGGTATTCTACAATGCAGGTGAAGGATGATGGTATCTATCAGGAGGCTATTGAATCCGTTATTTCCAAAGCAAAAATACCGATTCGTGCACTTCTTGGAAAGAGTACCGTATCGGTGAATGATTTTGTAAATCTGCAGCCAGGTGATATTATCCGGCTTGATACCAGGGTGGATGATGAGCTGGATATTTATGTAGGCAATATTAAGAAGTTTACCGCATTGCCAGGAGCTTTTCAGGATACCTATGCGGTCAGAGTAACTTCAGTGATAAGGGAGGAGTAAAGCGATGGATGGTATGTTATCCCAGGAAGAGATCAATGCTCTTTTGGGTGGAATGGACAGTGACAGCAGCAGTTCGCCTGCGAAAGACTCTTCTTTGCAGTTAAATGATGCTGAAAAGGATGCGGTTGGTGAGGTTTCCAACATTTGTATGGGGACGGCTGCGACCACTCTCTCTACTTTGTTAAATAACCGAGTAGTAATTACAACCCCAAATGTTTCAATTACAAATGTAGATGAGCTGTCAGAAAAGTATGACAGACCTTGTGTTTTTGTACAGATTTCTTATATTGATGGTCTGGATGGAAACAACCTGTTGATTTTAAAAGAAAACGATGTTAAGATAATTACAGATTTGATGATGGGTGGAGACGGAACCAATATCAGTGGTGAGTTGACAGAGCTTCATTTAAGTGCTATCAGCGAGGCGATGAACCAGATGATGGGTTCTGCATCTACATCCCTTTCTTCTCTGCTTGAGAAGAAGGTTGATATCAGTCCGCCGATTGCCAGCCTGATTGATTTAAATGACAGTTTAACTGATACCAAGCTGTCGGATTTCTTACAGGGCAATTTTGTCCAGGTGGCTTTTCATATGGAAATCGGTGATTTAATTGATAGCCAGATTATGCAACTGTATCCTTTTGATTTTGCAAAGGATTTATACCGTAAATTTGCAGGTGACACATCGCAGTCGGCTTCACAACCGGTACAGCAGCCAGCACCTGCGGCAGCACAGACCCAGCCTGCACCACAGCCGGTTCCACAGCCGGCACCAATGATGCAGCAGCCAGTGGCCGGTATGGGACAGCCTGTGATGGCACCATATGGTATGCAGCCGGATGTTAACGTATCTCCGGCACAGTTCCAGGCCTTTGGAACTATGGTAAATCCAATTATCCAGCAGGAAAATATCGATTTAATTATGGATGTGCCGCTGGAGGTTACAGTTGAGTTAGGACGTACCAACAAGTCCATAAAAGAAATTCTGGATTTCTCACCAGGAACTATTATTGAGCTTAACAAGCTGGCAGGTGAGCCAGTCGATGTACTGGTCAACGGTAAGTTTGTAGCCAAAGGTGAAGTAGTGGTAATCGAGGAAAACTTTGGTATTCGTGTTACCGAGATTATCAGATAAATCGAAAGAGATAGGAGAGAAAAACTATGGCAAAAAATATTTTAATTTGTGATGATGCAGCTTTCATGCGAATGATGATTAAAGATATTTTAACCAAGAATGGCTATAATATCGCTGGTGAGGCTGAAAATGGAATGAAGGCAGTAGAAAAATACAATGAAACAAAGCCGGATCTTGTTATGATGGATATTACCATGCCGGAGATGGATGGAATCCAGGCTTTAAAGAAAATTAAGGAATCTGATCCGGGTGCAAATGTTATTATGTGTTCTGCTATGGGACAGCAGGCGATGGTTATTGAATCCATCCAGTCTGGAGCAAAGGATTTCATTGTTAAGCCATTCCAGGCAGATCGTGTATTAGAGGCTGTTAAAAAAGCGGTGGGCTAATATGTTTTTGGCATCTGCACTTTCTACGATTGAGAATGTGTTTCAGCTAATCGGTCTTTTGGTGGTTTTTATTTTGATTCTGGCTGCAGCCTATTTTGTAACAAAATGGGTAGGTAATACAGCAATGGAGGGTCAGAAAAATAAGAATATCTCGGTAATTGAAACCTTCCGACTGACACCAAATAAATTCATTCAGATTGTCCGGTTGGGAGATACGTATGTAGCGATAGCTGTCAGCAAGGATCATGTAGAATATTTGACAGAAATTGATGAAGAAAAACTGTCTTTGCCAGGAGCAGGGGAGAGACAGTTTTCTTCCAATGGAGATTTTAAAGAAGTTTTTTCAAAAATTATAAAGAAAAAAGAAACAAAGTAAAGGTTGGTAATCATGAGAAGAAACAAAACGAAGTTGCAGAAATGGGGAGCAAGATGTATGGGCTTTTCACTGCTGATGTGCTTATTAACCTTTATTTGTGCTGTAAAGGTTTATGCAGCAGAGACACCGAATATACCGAATGGTTTTGAATTAAATATTTCTTCCAATGCAGGAAGTACGAGTCTGTCAGCCACGCTTCAGATGCTTTTGATGCTGACAATTCTTTCGTTGGCACCATCTATTTTAATTATGGTGACGTCATTTACAAGAATTATTATCGTGCTTCATTTTGTAAGAGCGGCATTGGGAACTCAAACGACACCGCCTAACCAGATTCTGATTGGGCTTGCTTTATTTCTCACCTTTTTTATTATGGCACCGACCTTTAATAAGATTAATACCGACGCAGTGCAGCCATTGTCAAAGGGAGAGATTAGCCAGGAGGAAGCAATAAAAGCAGGTGTTGAACCTATCCGGGAATTTATGTTTGCTCAGATGGATGGTTCCGAAGGTGGACAGAAGGATTTGAAATTGTTTTTAGGTATTGCTGAGATTCCACAAGAGGAGCTTAACTCTTTGGAGGATATTCCGACAACGGTGCTAATTCCTGCATTCATTATCAGCGAGCTTAGAAAAGCTTTTACAATCGGCTTTTTGATTTATATACCATTTATTATCATTGATATGGTAGTGGCATCAACCCTGATGTCCATGGGTATGATGATGTTGCCGCCGACAACAATATCCATGCCCTTTAAGATACTCTTATTTATTCTGGCGGATGGCTGGAATCTGGTGATTGGTTCTGTTGTTTCAACCTTTGCCGGATATGGTGGATAAAGGGTTTCAATTATATTTGTAAGGGAGGATGAAGGATATGACAGAGGGACAGGTTATCGATGTTGCGAGAGAAACTCTGTGGATTATTATTAAGGTATCGGCTCCTCTTTTACTGGTTTCTCTGATGGTAGGTCTGGCTATCAGTATTTTCCAGACCGTTACTTCAATCCAGGAGCAGACATTGACCTTTGTGCCAAAGCTTCTGGCGATTTTTCTTGTTATCGTGTTGACGGGAAACTGGATGATGAAGACAATGGTGGCTTTTTTGGTAGAGCTGTTTTCTAACTTCGGAAACTATATATAACGGCCGGAGGATAGGATATGAGCTTTACAGTTGAAAATCTTGAATTTTATCTGATGATAATTGTAAGAATATCAGGCTTTATTTATACAGCACCTTTTTTTAATCTTTCTCAGGTACCCCTTCGGGTAAAGGCGGGAATAACAGTTTTTCTGGGAATTATGGTTGCCGGCATGCTTAATTATGCTCCACTGGAATATGCCGGAACCATTGGCTTTGGTGGTTTGATAATTAAGGAACTTATGCTGGGAGTAATTCTTGGCTTTTCTTCCAACATTTGTATGTATATTCTTAATTTTGCCGGGCAGCTGATTGATATGGAAATCGGCTTTTCTATGGTAAATTTATTTGACCCAGTATCGAAAATCCAGACAACGATTACTGGTAATTTATACAGCTATCTGGTTATGCTGATGCTGATGATAACAAATATGCATTATTATTTGATTCGGGCTATTGTGGATTCCTTCCGGGCAGTTCCGGTTGGCGGAGTCAATATTCCAGCTAATATATATGAAGCCTTTATGAAGTTTATGGCAGATTATTTTATCATTGGTTTCCGGATTATTCTTCCGATTTTTGCAGCTACGCTCCTGGTAAATGTTGTGCTGGGAGTTTTAGCGAAGGCGGCTCCACAGATGAATATGTTTGTTGTTGGTATGCAGCTTAAGGTTATCGTAGGTCTGGCGATTCTTTGGATGGTAGTAGATATGGTTCCTGAAGTATCTGACTTTATTTTTACAGAGATGCGAGGTATGGTAACAGCGGTTTTAAAGGTTCTATCCTCTTAGGAGGCTGATTTATGAAATATTATTTATCCTATGACCTTCAGTTTTTTGCAAAGGAAGGTGCTGGTGGAGAAAAAACAGAGGATGCAACGGCGAAAAAGTTAAATGACGCCAGAGAAGAGGGCCAGGTGGCACGAAGCCAGGATCTTTTGGTTGCAGCCATTTTAATGACATTATTTTTAACACTTAAGGTAACAGTTGGGTATATTGGTAAGACCTTTCTTGAAAACTATCAGTTGTTTTACAAAATGATACCAGGGATTGCAGGAGATACCTTTACACTTAATACATCCTCTTCTTTGATGCGTGAGGCACTTTTACGGATTATAATGGTTGCACTTCCCTTTTTTGTGGGGGCTGTTGTTGTAGCCTTTGTTGTCAATGTTTTTCAGGTTAAGTGGAAGCCGACGCTCAAGCCTCTAAAGCCTAAATTCAATAAATTTAATCCAATTCAAGGCTTTAAGCAGATGTTTTCCAAGGATAAGGCTTTTGAATTTTTAAAGGCTATTGTTAAGATTGGGCTTCTTGGCTATATTGTGTATGACGCCCTGAAGGATGAGTGGGGCATGCTTTTGAATCTGTATTCCATTTCTTTTATGGATGCGATTGCATTGATTGGAACTACAATTATTAATCTAGGTGTAAAAATCAGTGTTTTTTTTCTAGGCTTTGCCCTGATTGATTACCTGTATCAAAAGCGTAAGTTTAAGGAAGATATGAAGATGACCAAGCAGGAGGTCAAAGACGAGTTTAAGCAGACAGAGGGAGATCCTCAGGTAAAGGGAAAAATCAAGCAGAAGATGCGGGAGGTTTCCCAGAGACGTATGATGCAGGCACTTCCGGAGGCAGATGTGGTTATTACAAACCCGACGCATTTGGCAGTTGCAATTAAGTATGATAAGAATAAAAGCTCGGCACCTGTAGTGATTGCAAAGGGTGCTGATTACCTGGCACAGAAAATCAAGGAGACCGCCAGGGAGTATGATATAGAAATAGTAGAAAACAAGCCTTTAGCGAGAATGCTCTATTATAACGTAGACTTGGATGCGGAAATTCCGCAGGAGCTCTACCAGATGGTTGCAGAAATTCTTGCCTATGTATATAGGCTTAAAGGTAAGCTTTCATAAGAACATCAGATAAGGAAAGGAGGATACACAGATGAAAAGAAGAGATTTTGTTATTGGTTTATATTTGCTTTTGGCAGTTATCTTTTTTATTGTGCCGATTCCTTCTGTTTTGTTGGATGTTCTTTTGGCATTAAATATTTCCATTGCTATGATTGTTCTATTTAATGCATTGTTTTCCAAGGAAGCACTGGATATGTCCAGTTTTCCATCAGTTCTTTTATTTACGACACTTTTCAGAATCTCTCTCAATGTGTCTTCTACACGTTTGATTCTTCAGACCGGTGACCCGGGTACTGTTGTAAAAACCTTCGGTGATTTCGTAGGTGGTGGCAATCTGGTTATTGGTTCTATTATATTCGTTGTGTTGATTTTAATTCAGTTTCTGGTTATCAACAAGGGTTCTGAACGTGTTGCTGAGGTAACGGCACGTTTTACTCTGGATGCGATGCCTGGTAAGCAGATGGCAATTGATGCAGATTTGAATACAGGAGCAATTACCGATGAAGAGGCGAGGGGCCGGAGACAGAAAATTCAGGATGAATCAGCCTTCTTTGGATCTATGGATGGTGCTACCAAGTATGTTAAAGGAGATGCGGTTGCCGGTCTTATTATTACGCTTATTAACTTTGCCGGTGGCATGATTACCGGTACCATGGGCGGTATGGAGGCTATGGATGCCCTGCAGAAGTATACCATTCTTACGATAGGTGATGGATTGGTAAGCCAGATTCCATCCCTTATGATTTCTCTGGCTACCGGTGTCTTAGTAACTAAGGTATCGAAAGAGGCGGATATCGGAGATGTCCTTTTAAAGCAGCTGTTTGGTATTCCAAAGGTACTTTATATGGTTGGTGGGGCTATGGTATTTCTTGCAGTGACCACTCCATTGAACATTGTGATTTTTAGTGCTTATGGTATTATTTTTATTCTGGCAGGTCGTATGATAGCTGCCCAGACAGAGGTGGCAGCCATCGAAACAGAAGGAACGGCAGAAGAAGTGGCGGCAGAGGAGATACGCCGTCCGGAAAATGTTACTTCTCTTTTGCAGGTTGACCCGATTGAGCTGGAATTTGGGTATGGAATTATCCCTCTGGCAGATGTCAATCAGGGAGGAGACCTTTTGGATCGTGTTGTTATGATTCGTAGACAGATTGCACTGGAGCTTGGTTGCGTCGTGCCGATGATTCGTCTGCGTGATAACATCCAGCTGAATCCAAACCAGTATGTGATTAAGATTAAAGGTATACCAGTCAGTGAGGGAGAAATCCTGTTTGATCACTACATGGCGATGAATCCGGGCTATGTTGAAGAGGAGATTACAGGCATTCCGACCTTTGAGCCTTCCTTCCACCTACCGGCAATCTGGATTACGGAAAGTCAGAGAGAAAGAGCTGAGTCCATGGGATATACAGTTGTTGATCCACCGTCTATTATTGCAACGCATCTGACCGAGGTTATCCGTAACCACTTGGATGAGCTGATGACCAGACAGGATGTACAGAATCTGATTAACAATGTCCAGGAGGCAAACCAGACCTTGATTTCCGAGCTGGTACCAAAGCTTCTTGGTGTTGGTGAGATTCAGAAGGTTCTTCAGAATCTTTTAAGTGAAGGCATTTCCATCCGTGATTTGATTACAATTTTTGAAACTCTGGCAGATTATGCACCGACCACCAGAGACACGGATGTGCTGACAGAATATGTAAGACAAAGTCTGAAACGGGCGATTTCCAATAAATATTTTCCACAGAATGAGACTACAAGTGTAGTGACACTTGACCCGAAAATAGAGCAGGAAATTATGGGAGCGGTGAAGCAGACAGAGCAGGGAGCTTATCTGACCTTGGAACCGGAAACGACAAAGGCGATTATCAGCTCGGTTGAAGAAGAGGTTGCTAAGCTTGAAAATCTAGGTAAGAATCCAATTGTGATTACTTCACCGATTGTAAGGATGTATTTTAAAAAGCTTACAGAGGACTATTTTAAGGATTTGATTGTTGTTTCCTATAATGAGATTGAATCCAATGTTGAATTACAATCAGTAGGGATGGTGAGCATTTAGTGATTATTAAGAAATTTCAGGCTGGAACGGAAACGGAAGCAATGATTCTGGCAAAAGAAGAGCTTGGCAAGGATGCTATCGTAATGAATATTAAAACGATTAAGCCGAAGGGATTTTACGGCCTGTTTCGGAAGCCGTTGGTAGAAGTGACAGCAGCAGTAGATGACAACGTAAATTATAATTCATCGCTGGAAAAACCAAAGGTGCAGCAGACTCCGGCTCCGATAGTGAATCCTAATATTCTGGTGGAAGAGCAGGAGACGGAAAGTGCAATTGAAAAAAAGCTGAATGACTTGCAGAAGCTGTTGGAAAACCAGCTGGTAAAAAATGAAGAATCAAAAGAAATTACTGAAGAAATTGTTGAAGATAAAGAAGATACAAAACAAGCTCTTGGAGAAAAAAATGCAGCCTGCATCCAGCTGATTTATAATCAGCTAGTAAATAACGAGATGGATGAAAAATATGCGAAACAGATTATTTCTGAGATAGAAAAGGGAATTTCAAAGGAAGCCGGGGTTGATAATGTTCTATCCAGTGTGTATCAGAAGATTATATTAAAGCTGGGACAAAGAAAGCCAATAGAGCTGCTGGAAAAGGGACCAAAATTTCTTTTCTTTGTTGGCCCTACCGGTGTTGGAAAAACAACAACAATTGCAAAGCTGGCTTCGGATTTTGCTTTGAAGAAAAAGACAAAGGTTGGGTTTATTGCTTCAGATACCTATCGTATTGCTGCTGTAGAGCAGCTGAAAACTTATGCCAATATTCTTGGCATTCCTCTTCAGGTAATCTATTCCGCAGAGGATATGGATAAGATAAAAAAGGAATTTAAGGATATGGAACTGGTTTTTGTTGATACGGCTGGCAGGTCACATCAGAACCAGAAGCAAAAGGAGGAGATTGCCCGTCTTATTTCCTCTGTGCCTGAGGAGGAACGGGAAGTATTTCTGGTTTTAAGTGCGACAACAAAATATCGGGATTTGCTAAAGATTGCAGACTGCTATTCCGAGGTTGCAGATTATAATCTGATTTTTACCAAGCTGGATGAAACAAGCTGCATCGGCAATATATATAACTTGAAAATGTACACAGGAGCACCACTATCCTATACCACCTTCGGACAGAATGTGCCGGATGATATTGGAATTATAGATGCTCAGAGTATTGCAAAGAAGCTGCTGGGAGGGAATGATTAATGGATCAGGCGAGTCAGTTGAGAAATATAATTAAAAAGAACCAGCAGCCTCCAACAGCAAAGGTGATTACGGTTACCAGTGGTAAAGGCGGCGTTGGCAAATCAAGTATTTCTGTTAATCTGGCAATTCAGTTGCAGAAGCTTGGTAACCGTGTTGTTATTATGGACGCTGATTTCGGTCTGGCTAATATTGAGGTTATGCTGGGAATCCGACCTAAATATAATCTGGCAGATTTGATATTTAAAGGAAAAAGAATGAATGAGATTATTACCCCAGGGCCGGAGGGGATTGGCTTTATTTCCGGCGGTTCAGGAATTCAGGAACTGACCCGTTTGACAAATGACCAGATTATGGGGTTAAATCAGTCTCTATGTCTTTTAGATGAAATTGCGGATATTATTATTATTGATACGGGAGCCGGTATTGGAGATTCTGTTATGGAATTTGCCTGCACTGGTGATGAAACGATATTGGTGGTAACACCGGAACCAACTTCCATTACCGATGCTTATGCTGTACTAAAGGCTTTGGATAAGCGGATGATGGGAAAACCGGGAGACTATACAATAAAGATGCTGGCAAACAGGGTAGGCTCTTTAGCAGAGGGGCGTGAGCTTTATGAAAAGCTGAGTGTTGTGGTAAACAAATTTTTGAAGATAAAGGTGGAATTTTTAGGAGCTGTACCACAGGATAATCTGCTTTCTAAAGCAGTATTAAAGCAGTCACCTGTGTCCATCAGCTTTCCAAAAGCCGCTTCTTCCCAGTCACTGTTTGAAATTGCTTCCATGATTGGTAACAATAAAATAAAGGAACAAAAAACTCCAAATGGAATAAGACTCTTATTTTATAATCTGATTCAAAGTAAAATGGGCAGGTGAAGCTATGATTTCCAAGATTCTTGCTGTAGGTAATAAAGTAGATATACAGCATGGTCAAAAAAAACATCAGTATAAAAGTAAAATAATGGATATTATGGATGAGGAAACTCTGAAGCTTTCACTTCCCATAGAAAAAAGTATCGTAATTCCTATGGCAAAGGGATGGAGAATTGAATTGACCTTTTTTTCCAGTAAAGGGCTTTACCGTTGTCAGGGAGAAATTCTGGAACGCTATAAGGAGGAAAATCTTTATCTGATGATAGTCAGACTGACTTCTGAGTTAGAGCGGGTACAGAGAAGACAGTTTTACCGACTGCCCTATTCTATGGAGATAGAATTTCGGGAAAGGAAGGAAGAGCCTGCAATCCAGGAAATTTCTTCTGAAAAGATGGAAGAGCATTCATGGAATACAGGGGTTACATTGGACATCAGTGGTGGAGGCTGCCGGTTTAATGCACCGGTAGCTTGCCAAATAGGTTCACAGCTGGAGCTTGAATTTTTTCTAAAAATGGAAAATGGATTTCATGGACAGCGGTGGAGAGGAAAGGTAACTGCATCCTATCCGGTTCCTAATAGAAATGATATCTATGAGAACCGGGTGGAGTTTATAGATAATGACAGGCAGAAAAGAGAACAGCTTGTGAAATTTATTTTTGAGGAAGAAAGAAGAATTCGAAGAAAGGAAAGAGGTATGGAGAGTTGAAGAAGAAAATTTTAATTGTTGATGATTCTGCACTTATGAGAAGGACCATATCTGATATAATTAACTCAGATTCAAGATTAAAAGTGGAAGCACTTGCAACAAATGGAATCGAGGCCTTGGATCTTATTGTGGCTGCTCCGAAACGCTTTGATGCGATTCTTTTGGATATTAATATGCCAAAGATGGATGGTCTGCAGTTTTTAGAGCAGATGAATAAGCTGAAGCTAAAGGTGATTACTATTGTGGTAAGTACACTGGCATTGGAAGGAGCAGAAGAGACAATCCGGGCATTGGAGCTTGGGGCCTTTGATTTTGTAACAAAGCCGGGAAGCTTTATAGAGGCAAAGGGAGATACCTTCCGTGGAAGAGTCTTAAAATGCTTAAGTGTAGCTCTGGGTCTGAGTGATGCTTTGGCAGCTTCGCCGATTGTGGAAAAGGTGGAGCCAAGCAGGGGCTCTTTGAAGTCACCCGGCAAGGTAGTAAAGGGAAGCAAGCTGATTGCCCTGGCCTGCTCTACAGGTGGACCAAAGGCTTTGCAGCAGGTAATCCCTACGCTTCCAGGGAATCTTGATGCACCTGTGCTGTTAGTTCAGCATATGCCGGAAGGTTTTACAAAGTCACTGGCTGACCGCTTAAATGACTTAAGTAATGTACGGGTAAAGGAAGCAGAAGATGGAGATATCCTGGAAAAAGGTGTTGTATATATCGCCAGGGGTGGTCGCCAGATGCGTCTTAATCGTACAGCGAATGGCCAGCATAGGATTGAGCTGACACAGGAGCCTGCAAGAGGTGGTTTGCGGCCTTGTGCAGACATTATGTACGAATCTCTGGTTTCCTCTGAATATGAAAAAATCACCTGTGTGGTACTGACTGGTATGGGTGGAGATGGAACTCAGGGAATTAAGCAGTTAAAGGAACAAAAAAACATTTATGTTATTGCTCAGGATCAGGCAACCTGTACCGTATATGGTATGCCAAAGGTTGTAGCAGAGGCAGGACTGGTTGATGAAGTAGTACCTCTGAAGCTGGTTTCCGGAGCTATTACACAGAACGTGGGGGTGCGATAAATGGATGTAAGTCAATACCTTGAGATTTTTATTGATGAAACAAAGGAACATTTACAGAATTTAAGTGACGAGCTTATGATTCTGGAAAAGGAGCCAGATAATACAAATACCATCAATGAAATATTCCGTGCAGCCCACTCCTTAAAGGGAATGGCAGGTACCATGGGATATAAGAGAATGCAGAAGCTGACTCATAACATGGAAAATGTATTTTCAGAGATTAGAAATGGCAAGATGAAGGTAAAACCAGATCTGGTAGATACATTATTCCGCGGTCTGGATGCTTTGGAAGCTTATCTGGCGAATATTCAGAATACAGCAGATGAAGGAACAGAGGATAATGAGCCTATCCTGGAGTCCCTGAACCGTATTCTGAGTGAAGGACTTGGTACAGGCTCTGATGAAGCTGCAGCTGCAGCTCCAGCAGAAAAGGCGAAGGAGGCTGCAACTGTAGAAACTACAGAGGAGGCTAAATATACGAAGCTTTCAGTAGCGGATTTTGAACTTCATGCAATGGAAAAAGCAAAAGAGGACGGTCAGAATATATTCGGTATTACAGTTTATATTCAGGAATCCTGTATTTTGAAGGCAGCAAGGGCGTTTTTGGTATTCAAGGCATTAGAGGAATTAGGTGAAGTTGTAAAGGCTTCCCCGGATGTACAGGATATTGAAGATGAGAAGTTTGATTTTGATTTCAGCGTGATTCTTTTATCCAAGGAGCCAATGGATAAGGTAAGGGCTGCAATTATGAATGTTTCTGAAATTAAAAATGTTGTAATAGGCGATTTCCAGATTACCGGGCAGCAGCCAGAAGCAAAAGCAGAGGAAGCTCAAGTACATACAGAGGAAGCAGCACCGGCCGTTGCGGAAGCAGCCGCAGCCACAGCCGCAGCTACAGCCACAGCGGCAGCACCTGCACCAGCGGCAAAGAATACAGCAGAAAAGAAGACAACGGCTTCTAAGCCAGTTGTTAACCGTTCTGTTCGTGTGGATATTGAAAAGCTGGATGTACTGATGAATCTTGTCAGTGAGCTGATTATTGCAAAAAATGGACTTGTTTCTATTGGTGGTAATGAAAATGTCAGCAGTGAGACAAGTATAGCCTTCAATGAACAGATTGAATATCTGGAGCGTGTAACAACCAATCTTCATGAGTCTGTTATGAAGGTTCGTATGATGCCTATTGAAAGTGTTGTAAATAAATTCCCTCGTATGATTCGCGATTTGTCTAAAAAGCTGGGCAAAAAGATGGAACTGTATATGAGCGGTGAAGATACAGAGTTAGACCGTACCGTTATTGATGAAATCGGTGATCCTCTGATGCATCTGTTAAGAAATGCAGCAGACCACGGACTTGAGTCAAATGAAGAAAGAATAGCTTTGGGAAAGCCGGAGGCAGGCTCTGTATGGCTGGATGCTTATCAGGATGGCAATAACGTAGTTATCGAGGTTCGTGATAATGGTAAAGGTATTGATACCGAAAAGGTTAAAAATAAAGCGATTGAAAAGGGTACTATTACACCGGAGCAGGCTGAGACTATGACGAAGAAGGACATTATTGACCTTCTGTTCCGCCCGAGCTTTTCTACTGCAGAAAAGATTACCGATGTTTCCGGCCGGGGTGTAGGCCTGGATGTTGTTAAGACTAAGATTGAAAAACTTGGTGGTGATATTGAATGTAAGACAACTCTGGGTGAAGGCAGCAATTTTATTATCCGTCTGCCTCTGACTCTTGCTATTATCCAGGCTCTTATGGTTGAGCTCGGTGATGAAAAGTATGCGATTCCATTGGGATGTATCCAGACTATCGAGGATGTTCCATATACAGATATCAAGTATGTTCAGACAAAAGAGGTTATCAATCTGCGTGGTACCGTTATTCCGTTGATTCGCCTGGATGAGGTGCTTGATGTAGAGCCTAGGGAACAGGCTCCGGAAAGCTTAACTGTTGTTATTGTTTCCAAGGGGGACAAGCTGGCTGGTCTGGTGGTTGATAACTTAATTGGACAGCTGGAAATCGTTATTAAGTCCATTGGCAAGTATATTAACAACGATAAGATAATCGGCGGTGCTGCTATCCTCGGTGACGGTGAAGTTGCTCTGATTATTGATGCGAATGCTTTAGTATAGGAGGTAGTGGAAAATGGCTGATATGAATACAACAATTGAAGATGGAAAGCAGTATATATGTGTTAAGCTGGGTGATGAACAGTACGGTATTGACATCCAGTATGTAGATAATATTATCAGGATGCAGAAAATTACCCGTGTACCAAAGGCTCAGAGATATTTTAAGGGAGTTATTAATCTGCGTGGGGAAATTGTTCCTGTTATGAGCCTTCGTCTGAAGTTTGGCTTAGAACCGGATGAATATACCAATGCTACAAGAATTATTATTATCAAGCTGGAGCAGCAGGCTTCTGTAGGTGTTATTGTTGATGAAGTAAGGGAGGTTGTAACCCTGGATGAGTCCTGCATTGATAAGCCTACCTATAATGCGGCAGACATTAAGAGTATGTATCTGAGTGGTGTGGGTAAGCATGGCGAGGAGCTGATTTCTCTTCTTAACATTGCAGATGTAATTATTGAAAAGGAAACCGTATAAAATAAAAAGAAAGTGTATGAGGTGACGCCAATGTCAGATTTTGAATATGGGGAACTGAATGCAATGGAATTTGATGTCTTAAAGGAAATTGGTAATATTGGAGCGGGCAATGCTACTACAGCATTGTCCCAGCTTATTAATGCCAAGGTTGACATGAAGGTTCCTAACGTTGAATTACTAGGATTTAAGGATCTTGCTGATATTATCGGCGGACCGGAAAATCTAATTGTTGGTATTCTTCTTACCCTGGAGGGCGAGATTGACGGCATGATGATGTTCATGCTGGAGCAGGATTCTGCACATCATATAGTTAATATGATTATGGGACGGGATATCAATTCCTTTGAAGAATTTTCAGAGATGGATTTATCAGCGTTAAATGAGATTGGCAATATTATTGCAGGAGCATATCTTTCTGCAATCTCTACTTTGACCAATATGACGATTACATCCTCTGTTCCATATATGGCCATTGATATGGCAGGTGCTATTCTGAGTGTTCCTGCGATTGAATTTGGCAAGGTAAGTGATAAGGCTTTGGTTATTAAAACCCAGGTCTATGAAAATGATAAAGCTGTAAATGGTTATTTTGTATTGATACCGACCCTGGAGTCATATTCCAAGATTATGGCTTCTCTGGGCTTGTAAGTTGGGTGGCTGAATATGAGTGAGATGATAAAAGTAGGAATGGCCGACTATAACATCTGTAAAGCTCCAGATGCAATTACTACCTTGGGCCTTGGCTCCTGCGTGGGGATTGCGCTATATGATTCCATCAGAAAAATTGCAGGTTTGGCACATATTATGCTTCCGGACAGTACTCTGGTGCGTAATAATAATAATATTGCGAAATTTGCAGATACAGGAATAGATGCCTGTATTGATATGATGGTAAAAAAGGGAGCCAGCAGAATAGGACTTACGGCGAAGATTGCCGGAGGTGCTCAGATGTTCGCTTTTGGAAGCAACAATGATATGCTCCGTATTGGAGAACGAAATGTAGAAGCAACGAAGAAAAAGCTGAAGGAATTAGGCATCCGCATTTTGGCGGAAGACACTGGTAAGAATTACGGAAGAACCATTGAGTTTTATCCAGAAACCGGTGAACTTCTGATAAAAGCGGTAGGAAAACCAAAAACGATAATATAAGGTGGGTATGGTATTTGAAAACGAGATATATACCTGCTGTTACTATGCTTTCAGCAGGGGCAGTAGTTAGCATTACCAGTATTATTAAGCAGTGGGACGTGCTTTACAGTCTGAAGCTTTTACTGGGAGTTTTGATTGTATTTTATATCATAGGGCTGATTGCAAAGGCGATGATTGCAAGAACTCTGGAAAAGGATGGAAGGCCTCCTGAGGAATACGTTGAGGAGACGGATGCAGAGAGTGAGGAGGGGCAGGAGACGGACGAAGGTAATAAAAATCCGGATTCTGCAGAAACAGAATAGAGGAACAATTATTTGTGCATAAGGATATGCAGAAATGAGGAATAGGATGAACGAGGAAGGCAGAAATAAGCTTTGGGATGAATACAGAAGTACAAAATCACCCGATATTCGTGAAAGGTTAATATTGGAGTATGCCGGCCTGGTTAAAATTGTAGCTGGCAGATTGGGAATGTATCTGGGATATACAGTAGAATATGATGATTTGGTAGGCTATGGAACCTTTGGATTGATAGATGCTATTGACAAATTTGACACCTTAAAGGGTGTCAAATTTGAGACCTATGCGAGCCTCAGGATTCGTGGTGCGGTGCTGGATCAGATTCGAAAGATGGACTGGATTCCCAGAACCCTTCGTCAGAAGCAAAAACGACTGGATGTAGCCAGTCAGAAGCTGGAGTCAGAGCTTGGCCGTGCAGTGACAGAAGAGGAGCTGGCTGAAGAGCTGGAGATTTCTGTAGAAGAATTGGGAACCTGGCAGAACCAGATGAAGGTCACAAATCTGGTTTCTTTAGATGAATTTATGGAGCAGGGCACAGAAGGGAAGATGGAAAATATAACCAGTGCCCGGTTCGAAGAGCCGGAAAAGGCAGTTGAAAAGGAAGAACTAAAGAAAATGCTAATGGAAGCCTTAGAGTCTCTGACTGAAAATGAAAAAAAAGTAATTCTTTTTTATTACTATGAAGAGCTTACTTTAAAGGAAATCAGCCGGATTCTGGAGGTGTCGGAATCACGGATTTCACAGCTGCATACAAAGGGTTTACAAAAAATGAGAAAAAAGCTTGGGGATAATGTAGAAATACTAAGCAATTTATAGGAGGAGAAAAGGTATGGCATATAAAAATGGCTTTTTTCAGCTCCTGCACAAAGAGGATGGAACCTATGTTAAGGTATATCCACCAATGGCAGGAGGACAGCCTCTTAGCATAGAGTTACTACTTAACTATTTAGATGCAAAAAAAATAGTTTGTGATATCAAGGAAGTAAATAAAGAACTGATAAAGGTGAAGGATGCACCTATGGAAATTAAGCTGAATAGTAACGAGCAGCTTCCAGAGAATGAGTATTTATCGATTACGATAAGCCCTGATTCAATGGAGGCTGTAGGTGTTTTTTTTCCACCTTCCAATAAAGGGAAACTGATGACAAAGGAAGAAATCCTAAGTGATCTTGCGATGGCAGGAGTAAAGCATGGAATCCAGGAGCGGATTATAGATGCTTACCTGGCAGGAAGACAATTCTGTCTTAGAATTCCACTGGCAAAGGGAACCCGGGTACGGGAAGGAAAAAGTGCAACTATTACCTATCACTTTAATACCGATATTAATTCCAAACCAAGAGTAAATGAAGATGGTTCTGTAGACTTTCACCATCTGGATATGATCAGCCATGTAGAAGCTGGAGATGTTCTGGCTACATTGACGCCGGCTGATTTTGGTGATGATGGTATGGATGTTCGTGGAATTGTTGTACAACCGAAAAAGGTAGTGCAGAAAAAGCTGCGTCATGGTAAGAATATTCATCTTTCCGAGGACGGCACAATTATGTATTCTGATGTAAACGGACATGCCTCCCTGGCTGGAGATCAGGTTTTTGTATCAGACACCTATGAAGTACCTGCAGATGTTAGTGTTGCTTCCGGAGACATTGATTATGATGGCAATGTAGAAGTAAAAGGTAATGTCGTGACCGGTTTTACGGTGAGAGCAAAGGGAGATATTATTGTAAATGGTGTTGTTGAAGCAGCGACCCTGGAGGCCGGTGGACAGATTATCTTAAAGCGTGGTATGCAGGGTATGGGGAAAGGTGTTTTAAAAGCTGGCGGCAATATCGTATCCCGGTTTCTGGAAAGCTGTGATGTAACCTCCGGAGGGGATGTGACAGCAGATGCGATTATGCATAGTAAGGTAATAGCCCGGGGAGACATTACGGCAAGTGGTAAGAAGGGTATGATTACTGGCGGTGAGCTTCATACAAGAGGGAATATTTCAGCCAGAGTATTAGGTTCCACGATGGGGACTGCGACTCTGCTGGAAAGTGGTATCGGTGAAGAAGTCATGGAGGAATACCG
Organism: Acetivibrio ethanolgignens; assembly: GCF_001461035.1. Classification (GTDB taxonomy): domain Bacteria; phylum Bacillota; class Clostridia; order Lachnospirales; family Lachnospiraceae; genus Velocimicrobium; species Velocimicrobium ethanolgignens. The sequence continues at coordinate 133,913 of NZ_LNAM01000001.1, forward strand.
CCAAGTGACAAATGAAATAGATGAGCTTAACGAGAGTATTGAAAAGAGTCTCCAGGTATTGGTGCTTTTTAAGAAGCGGATACAGCTGGGAGAGGCCATGACTGGTGAGGTAAAGCTTAAGCTTTTGGAAGCGAAGCAAAAATACGAGGATTTAAATAAGCAGCTGGCACAAAAGGAAGCACGCAGTAAGGCTTTGAAGGAGGAAATAGAAAGCTACCAGGGAGGTAGAATTAAGTTCACTGACACAGCATTCCCGGGAGTAAAGGTTAATATTTCCAATATTCTTTATATTGTAAAAGATGAGCTGGCCAGAGGCCAATTTATGAGAGAAAAAGGTGATATTAAGATAAGTAGCCTGTAAAGGAGGAGTTTTATGGCAATTCGTCCGATTGATATGCTGGTTATGCCAAATCGTTCCCAGGAAGCATCTCTGCAGCAGAATGCAAATAATGCAAAGCAGACCCATGCACAGGGAAGTATAAATGCTCAGTTTGGTATGCAGGTTCGCCATAACAGTGAGCAGACGGTAAAGATGACCAAAAGTGAAAATAATGAATATCGCTATGATGCTAAAGAAAAGGGAAATTCCTCCTATCATGGTTCCGGAGGAAGGAAGAAAAAGAAGGAGGAAGCTTCTTCAGAAACCCCAAAGCAGATAAAAACAAGTAATTTTGATATAAGGATATAAAGGGGAAAAAACGGAATTATGTTTAGCTATGTATTAATTGCAGTAGGATTGGTTTTGGTAGCTGTAAGCTTTTTTGTTTCGGAAAAAGTAGATGAAAGGCTTTCTGGGAAGGGAGCTTTGCCGCCGCAGCAGCAGATAAAGGATGTCTGGAGCGAAAAGGACGAAAAAAATGTTTCAGAGCGAATTGAAACCATTTTATCCGAAAAAACAGAGGAGGCTGTAGTGAGAGTAGATGATCAGCTGAGTCAGATATCCAATGAAAAGATTATGGCAGTCAGTGATTTTTCTGACCAGCTGTTAGAAAAGCTGAAGCAGAATCATTCAGAGGTCGTTTTCCTCTACAATATGCTGGGAGAAAAGGAAGAAGAACTTAAGCAGCTAGTAAGCAGACCGGTTCCTGTAGTCGAGGTGCCGGCGCCAACAAATGAGATTTTAGAACCGGAGCCGACAGAGGAGGAGCCTCTGGCATTAAAGGAAGTGACTTCTGGTCTGGAAACAGCGGCAATGGCAACTGCTACAAAGAAAAAGCCTGCTGCACGGAAGAAAAAAACAGAAACTGCCAGGAAAGTGACGGACATAGAAGCTAAGGTTCACAGTGTTGAAAGGGTAGAGGGCAATCAGAATGAGCAGATTTTAAGGCTCTACGAGGCAGGTAAATCTATTCTGGAAATTTCTCGTGAACTGGGGCTGGGACAAGGTGAAGTGAAGCTTGTGATTGATTTATTCCAGGGGGTAGGCCGATGAAAGTGAAATATTTTTTACGGGGACTTGGAATGGGAATCATTTTTACCACCCTGTTAATGATGACGGTCGTTGGTACAAAAAAAGAAGCTTTGGCAGATGAAGAAATTATGACCCGGGCAAGTCTCCTTGGGATGGTACGAGCTGATGAAGGACTGGAACCAAAAGAAACCCCAGCGGTAACAGAGACACCGGTAGCAACAGAAACTCCAAACGTGACAAAGACTCCAGTGGCAACAGAGAAGCCAGTAGAGACACGGCCTCCAGAGGAGACAAAGGAGCCGGAAAAACCAAAGGAGCCAGAATATGTCACAGTTACGATAAAGGGCGGTATGTGGTCTAAGGATGTGGCAAAGGCTATGGAGGCAGCTGGACTGGTATCCAGTGCAGAGAAATTCGATGAATATCTTTGTGATAATGGCTATGCATCCTTTATTTCTGTTGGTACCTTTAAAATTAAAGTAGGAGCAGATTTCAGAGAAATTGCTGAGAAAATAACAAAATAGTGCTTGCTATTTTGTTATTTTTGTGCTAGAATAAATCGGTACGTTAAAAACACACATATGCGGATTTCTAGAATGGTGCCCTTGAAATCAGGGGTCTTTTAGAGAGAAGAGGCATATGGAAGCATGGGCAAAGACCCAATAACCAAATGGAGGAAAAGAACATGAGCGTAATTTCAATGAAGCAGTTACTGGAGGCAGGTGTTCATTTTGGACACCAGACAAGAAGATGGAACCCTAAGATGGCTCCTTACATCTACACCGAGAGAAACGGTATCTACATTATTGACTTACAGAAGTCCGTAGGTAAGGTAGATGAGGCATATTATGCAATTAAGGACATCGTTGCAGATGGAGGTACTGTACTTTTTGTTGGTACAAAGAAGCAGGCTCAGGACTCTGTTAAGTCTGAGGCAGAGCGTTGCGGTATGTACTATGTAAATGAGAGATGGTTAGGTGGTATGCTGACCAACTTCAAGACCATTCAGGGAAGAATTGCAAGATTAAAAGCAATTGAAAAGATGTCTGAGGACGGAACCTTTGATGTACTTCCTAAGAAGGAAGTTATCGCACTCAAGAAGGAGTGGGAGAAGTTAGAGAAGAACCTTGGCGGTATCAAGGATATGAAGAGAGTACCAGATGCTATTTTTGTAGTAGATCCTAAGAAGGAAAGAATCTGTGTACAGGAAGCTCATACCTTAGGTATTCCACTGATCGGTATTGCTGATACAAACTGTGACCCAGAAGAATTAGATTATGTAATCCCAGGTAATGATGATGCAATCAGAGCCGTTAAGTTAATCGTTGCTAAGATGGCAGATGCTGTTATTGAGGCTAACCAGGGTGTAGAGATGGCAGATGCTGAGGAAGAGAAGGTAGAAGAAGTAGCTGAAGAGGCATAATTCTTCAAAACATAATCAATTATTTGGAGGTAGAAAACATGGCTATTACAGCAGCAATGGTAAAAGAATTAAGAGAAATGACCGGTGCAGGTATGATGGACTGTAAGAAGGCTCTTAACGAGACCAACGGTGATATGGATGCAGCGGTTGAGTATTTAAGAAAGAATGGACAGGCTAAGGCTGAAAAGAAGGCTGGCAGAATTGCAGCAGAGGGTCTTTGCCGTGTTATCGTAAAAGATGATAAGACTGCAGCAGTTGTAGAGGTTAACTCTGAGACTGACTTCGTAGCTAAGAACGAAACATTCCAGAAGTTCGTAGAAGAGGTTGCTGTTCAGGCAGTAAATTCTGATGCAGCAGATATGGATACCTTTATGGCTGAGGCATGGAATGCAGACAGCTCCAAGACCGTAAAGGAAGCTTTAGTAGAGAAGATTGCTGTTATCGGTGAGAACTTATCTATCCGCAGATTTGAGAAGGTTGTTTCTGAGAACGGCTGTGTAGTATCTTATACACATGGCGGTGGAAGAATCGGTGTTATCGTTGAGGCTGATACCGACGTTGTTAATGATGCAATTAAAGAGTGTCTTGTAAACGTAGCTATGCAGATAGCTGCACTTTCTCCTAAGTATGTATCTCAGGATGAAGTAAGTGAAGAGTACAAGAATCATGAGAAGGAAATCCTTTTAGAGCAGGCTAAGAATGATCCTAAGAATGCTGGTAAGCCAGAAGGCATTATTGAGAAGATGATTATTGGACGTCTGAATAAAGAATTAAAGGAAGTTTGTCTGTTAGACCAGCAGTATGTAAAGGATGGCGATTTCACTGTTGGTAAGTATGTGGCACAGGTTGCTAAGGATAACGGTGCGAACCTTTCTGTAAAGAGATTTGTTCGTTTTGAGACTGGTGAAGGTCTGGAAAAGAAGAATGAGGACTTTGCAGCAGAGGTTGCAGCTCAGATGAACGCTTAATAGTTAAAAGCTATAAGAATTTTAAAGCACTGGGAATTTTTGAATTTCCAGTGTTTTTTTGATAGGAAAAATGCAAGAAAGAAAATTATTGGAGTTAATTTTATAATTATTTTAGTTAATTTTAGACTTCCTTCATTGACTTTGTGAAACAGTAAGGGTATCTTATTCTGTAAGAATACAGATTGAGGTGATTGCTTTGAAACAGAGATTTATAAGGTTTATGCAGGGAAGGTATGGAGTAGATGAATATTCCAGATTTTTAGTAAGTGCCGGCTTAGTTGCGGCAATTCTCAGCATATTTGTGAGAAATGCTCTGCTGTCTGCACTTTGCTGGTTTATTTTGTTTTATGCCTATTTTCGGATATTTTCCAGAAGTATTAATAAGCGATATCGTGAAAATTTAAAGTATCTGGAGCTTAAGGGACGAATAAGACGTTTTCTTCAAAAAGGAAAAAATACTGCTAAGCAGCATAAGGAGTATCATATCTACACCTGTCCTTCCTGCAAGCAGAAAATCCGAATTCCACGGGGCAAGGGAAAGATAGAGGTAAGATGTCCAAAATGTTCTCATGTTTTTGTAAAACGCAGTTGATAAAGGAAGTATTATATGTTTGGATATATTATCATTAATAAAGGAGAATTAAGATTCAGGGAATTTGATGTCTATCATTCCTATTATTGTGGACTATGCCGAGAGCTTAAAAAGGTCTGCGGATTAAAAGGACAGATTACCCTGACCTATGATATGACCTTTCTAATGCTTTTATTAAGCAGCCTGTATGAGCTTGAAACAGAGCGGAACATGGAAAAATGTGTTGTACATCCATTAGAAAGGCATGAGGCCAGGAGAAATGAATGTACCGCCTATGTCGCAGATATGAATCTTTTAATGGCTTATTATCAGTGCAGGGATGACTGGCAGGATGATAGAAAATTAAAAAAATATGCCTTGTATAAGCTGCTTTCCAACTATTGTGAAGGTTTGCGGGAAAAATATCCGGAAAAGCTTGTAAGGATAGAAGTGCAAATGGAGGAGCTTTCACAGGGAGAAGTGGTGAACTGCCAGGATATTGACAGGATGGCTGGTTATTTTGGAAGTATCCTGGGAGAAATTTTTGCATGGAAAAAGGATGAATGGGAGGTGCATCTTAAGAAGATAGGCTTTTATCTTGGAAAATTCATTTATCTATGCGATGCTTACGAGGATATTGAGGACGATAAGAAAAACGGCAATTTTAATCCCCTGCTGGATTTACAAAAAAAGGGAAGCTTTGAAGAAGATTGCCAGCAAATTCTGACTATGATGATGGCAGAGTGCTGTCGGGAATTTGAAAAACTGCCTATTATTGAGAATGTCGAGATTTTGAGAAACATCTTGTATTCGGGAGTATGGAGCCGTTATAATATGATAAGGAAAAAGCGGGAGGAAAACCATGAGTGATCCATATCAGATACTGGGCATTAGACGGGATGCTACAGAGGAAGAAATAAAGAAAGCATATCGAAACTTGAGTCGTAAATATCATCCGGATGCCAACGTAAATAATCCGAATAAGGAGGCTGCGGAAAATAAGTTTAAGGAAGTGCAGCAGGCCTACGAGCAGATTATGAATGAGCGTGCAGGAGGCGGAAGCTATGGAAGCCAGGGAACCTACGGAGGCTTTGGAGGCAGAGGGTATAGCAGTACCCAGGGAGGTCAAAGCGGTGAAGAGGATGTAAGGCTTCAGGCAGCAGCTAATTATATTAACAATGGATATTATAAAGAAGCATTAAACGTGCTAAAAGATATTGCAAATCGAAGTGCAAGGTGGTATTATTTCAGTGGGTATGCGAACTGGGGCCTGGGAAATAATGTGACAGCCTTAGAGCATGCAAGGCAGGCTCTTTCCATGGAACCGGGCAACTGGCAGTATCAGGAGCTGGTAAATCGCATGGAGGGCGGAGGCAGCTGGTATGAATACAGGAGAGCACCTTACCAGACAGAAACCATGGATGGAAATGGCTTCTGCTGGAAATTGTGTCTTGCAAATCTGCTTTGCAATATGTGCTGTGGCGGTGGTGGCTTTTGCTGTGGTGGTGTACCCGTAGGACGATTCTAAAAGGAGATAAGGGATGATACGGGCAGTTATTTTTGATATGGACGGCGTATTGATTAATACAGAGAAATATCTAAGTATTTTTTGGAGACAGGCGGCTGCGGAGTTTGGATTTTCTATGAGCTTTGAGGAAAGTCTAAGACTTCGCAGCTTGACTGTCCCTTTTGCGGTTAAAGAAACAAAAAGGATGTTTGGCGAGGCTTTCGATTATATGGCTGTACGGACACGTAGGAAGGAACTGATGGCACAGTGGCTTTCGATGCATGGGGTGGAAAAAAAGCCGGGAGTGGCTGAAGTCTTTGATGATATTAAAAGCCGGGGAATCAGGCTGGCTGTCGCTACAGCAACGGACGAGGTGCGTGCTGCTTCCTATTTAAAAGAAATTGGTGTATATGATAAGGTTGATTACCTGATTTCTGCGGCCATGGTAAGGATCGGAAAGCCGATGCCGGATATTTACCTGTATGCCTGTGAATGTCTGGGTGAGAAGCCAGAGAACTGTCTGGCGGTAGAGGATTCGCCGAATGGAATAAAAGCTGCCTATGCGGCAGGAATTAAGCCGGTTATGGTGCCGGATTTGTCTGAGCCGGAGGAAGAACTAAAGCCTTTGCTGTATAGGAAGCTGGAGGGGCTTTCTGAACTTCCCGGGCTGTTAGATGAGGAAATGCTGGAGTGTTGCACTCTTTGTCCGCGAGAGTGCAAGGTAGATAGAACTCATGGGAAAAAAGGGGCCTGTGGTGTGGCAGGAGAAGTTCTGGCGGCAAGGGCTGCTCTTCATATGTGGGAAGAGCCCTGTATTTCCGGTGAGGAGGGCTCTGGAACTGTATTTTTCTCCGGCTGTCCGTTGCATTGTATTTATTGTCAGAATCATGATATTTCCGATGGGAAGGCAGGAAAAGAAATTACGATAGAGCGGCTTTCCGAGATTTTTCTGGAGCTTCAGGAAAAGGGAGCGAACAATATTAATCTGGTAACTCCAACTCACTATATACTGCAGATACGCCGTGCCCTTATAAAGGCAAAGAAAAAGGGACTTTCTATACCTGTAGTATATAACTGTGGTGGCTATGAAAAGCCAGAAAGTCTGCAGCTGTTAGCTGGGCTGGTGGATATTTATCTGCCGGATTTTAAGTATATGAGTACAGAGCTTTCCTGCCAGTATTCTAAAGCAGCCGATTATTCCCACTTTGCGAAGCTTTCTTTAGAGGAGATGTTCAGGCAGGTGGGAGAACCAGTTTTTGATGAAAAAGGAAGAATGAAGAGGGGAATTATTGTGCGGCATTTAGTATTGCCGGGGCAGATGAAGGATTCAAAGAGGGTAATTTCCTACCTCTATAAGACCTATAAAGATAAAATCCTTATCAGCATCATGAACCAGTATACACCAACCGGGAGTGAAAAAACGTATCCAGAGCTTAACCAGAGACTTTTGGAAAAGGAATATGATGAGGTTGTGGATTATGCTATTTTCCTGGGGATTGAGAATGGATTTATCCAGGAGGGCAGTACAGCTTTGGAAAGCTTTATTCCTGCATTTGACAACGAAGGTATTGACAAATAAAAGGACTTAACCTAAAATGATAAAAATGTAGAAAATGAATTAAGGAGGCCGTTATGACATCACTTAGCAAAATGAACAGGGAAGAACTGCTTGCACTTAAGAGTGAACTAGAGGCAAAGTATGAGGACGTTAAAGGTAAAGGGCTGAAGCTTGACATGTCAAGAGGAAAGCCAGCAGAGGCACAGCTGAATCTTTCTATGGGGATGATGGATGTATTGAACAGCCATAGCAACCTGAAGGGAGAAGAAGGGGTTGACTGTAGAAACTATGGTATTCTGGATGGCATCGTTGAAGCAAAGCAGCTTTTAGGAGATATGATTGAGGTGCCAGCAGAGAATATTATTATATATGGTAATTCCAGCCTGAATGTGATGTACGATACGGTTTCGCGTTCCATGACCCACGGAGTTATGGGAAGTACGCCATGGGCCAAGCTTGATAAGGTAAAGTTCTTATGTCCGGTACCGGGCTATGACCGCCATTTTACAATTACCGAGTATTTTGGCATTGAGATGATTAATGTGCCTATGACACCAGAGGGACCGGATATGGATATGGTAGAAAGACTGGTCAGTGAGGATGGGGCAATTAAAGGTATCTGGTGCGTACCAAAATATTCCAATCCACAGGGTATCACCTACTCAGATGATACGGTACGCCGTTTTGCAAGACTTAAGCCGGCAGCAGAGGATTTCCGTATTTATTGGGATAATGCTTATGGTGTTCATCATTTGTATGAGGACGACCAGGATTATTTGATAGAGATTCTGGAGGAATGCAGGAAGGCCGGCAACCCGGACATGGTTTATAAATTCTGCTCCACCTCCAAGATTAGCTTCCCGGGGTCAGGAGTGGCTGCGATTGCAGCATCAGAGGCAAATCTGGTGGATATTAGAAAGCAGTTGACTATCCAGACGATTGGTCACGATAAGCTGAATCAGCTTCGTCATGTGAGGTTTTATAAGGATTTGGCAGGTATGGAAGCTCATATGAAAAAGCATGCTGATATTTTGAGACCGAAGTTTGAGGCTGTTTTAGAGGTTCTTGACAGAGAGCTTGGCGGGGCAGATATTGGTACCTGGATTAAACCAAAGGGCGGCTATTTTATTTCCTTTGAGGCGATGGATGGCTGTGCGAAGGCTATCGTAGCAAAATGTAAGGAGGCTGGTGTTACTATGACCGATGCCGGTGCGACCTATCCATATGGAAAGGACCCGCACGACAGCAATATCCGTATTGCACCATCCTTCCCGACACCAGAGGAGCTCGCGATGGCAGCGGATTTATTTGTACTTTGTGTAAAGCTGGTGAGTATTGATAAATTATTAGAAAATAAATAAAAAGAGAGGATAACGATAGGATTTTATGGAACGAGAAAAGTTTTCAACAAGACTTGGTTTTTTGTTGATTTCAGCAGGGTGTGCGATTGGACTTGGAAATGTATGGAGATTTCCTTACATTACAGGAAAATACGGTGGCGGTGCTTTTGTACTGATTTATCTGTTTTTCCTGGTAATTCTGGGGCTTCCGGTTATGGTAATGGAGTTTTCTGTAGGAAGAGGCAGCCAGCAAAGTGTGGCTACTTCTTTTAATGTATTGGAGCCGAAGGGATCAAAATGGCATCTTCACAGGTATACAGCGATGGCAGGAAATTATATTCTGATGATGTGCTATACAACGATTGCCGGATGGATGCTTGCTTATATTTTTAAAATGGCAAGGGGAGAATTTGCAGGAAAGGAAACCGCCGGTGTTGGTCAGGTATTTGCGGATATGCAGGCAAATACCTGGGAGAATCTTATATGGATGCTGATAACGATAGGGATAGGATTATTTGTGTGCTCTATGGGATTGGAAAAGGGTGTAGAGAAGATTACCAAGGCTATGATGCTAAGTCTTATGGTGCTGATGCTGGTATTGGTGGTACGTTCTCTGACTCTGCCGGGAGCAGAGGAGGGACTTGACTTTTATCTGGTTCCTGATATAGAAAACATGAAAGAGGCTGGCATCCGTGAAACAATCATGGCAGCTATGGGGCAGTCCTTTTTTACATTGAGCACTGGTATCGGTTCTCTGGCAATTTTCGGAAGCTATATTGGCAAGGAGCGTTCTTTGACCGGAGAGGCCCTAACTGTTATGCTTTTAGACACCTTTGTAGCTGTCGTAGCCGGCTTGATTATTTTTCCGGCCTGCTTTGCTTTTGGGGTTAATCCGGGCGAGGGACCAGGGCTAGTGTTTGTTACTCTGCCGAATATTTTCAATGAGATGGCAGGTGGCCGCCTGTGGGGAAGTCTGTTCTTTTTGTTTATGTCTTTTGCAGCACTTTCCACAGTAATTGCAGTATTTCAGAATATCCTGTCCTTCGGTATGGATTTGTGGGGCTGGAGCTTAAAAAAGGCAGTAGCTGTTAATGCCATTGCACTGCCGCTTTTATCTCTGCCTTGTGTTCTTGGCCTTACGGTGTGGAGCGATATTAAGATTTTGGGACGTTCCATCATGGATTTTGAGGATTTTACCGTGAGCAGCATTCTGCTTCCGCTAGGCTCTTTACTCTACCTGCTATTCTGTGTGACCCGGTATGGCTGGGGCTGGGATAACTTTATTAAGGAAGCTAATGCAGGAGATGGCTTAAAGGTTCCAAAGTGGAGTCGGTTTTATTTAACCTGGATATTGCCAGTTCTGATTCTGGTAATTTTTATAAGCGGATTATTTTAAATAGTTTTTAACTTCTTCGTCCAGAGTGACGTCATAGACCAGCATAAAGCAGTCTCTGGCTGTCTCATAATTTTTGTTTTCCAGTTCCAGCTGGCCCGTCCGGAGGGTAATACCAATCGTATCCGGATTGGGCCCGGCTGGAATTTTATTTTCCTTAAGAACTGCCTGAATTTCCTGGATGGAAAGCTCTGGTGTAGGACGTTTTAGTGCTTCCTCAAGGTACTTAAGATCACGGTCGGCACTTTCAGAAGGAGAAAAGATATTGCTGTACAGATAAAGGGGTACGGCGATATCCGGCTGATAGCCTTCCAGATAGTAAAAGCCCAGGTTCCGGTAAAAATGGGCCAGTGTGGCACGACTGCAGCAGTAGTTCCAGGACTCCAGCGTAACCTTTCTGGTATTTTTTAAATCCTTTATCTTTTTATAAAGCTCACTGAGCTGGAACAGAGAATCTAAATCTACCGGGTTCCAGTCCAGGGCAGCTTTATAGGCAGCGATGGCCTTTTTATACTTTTGAAGACGTAGCAGGATATACCCGTAAAAACGGTAAAAGGCTCCGATGTTAAAGGGAGCATAAGCTATTTCCTGGCTTCCGGCATTTTTAAAGAAACGGAAATAATAGACCTCCAGAATGTGATTAAAGGAAAAAAGCTGACCCTTTTCCTTGGAAAATTCAGCTTCAATTTTTTGCAGAACAGCTTTCATGGAAAGCTCAGCATTCTTAAAATCTCCCTTTTTTACATAATGTTTGGCCTGTTCGTAATCAAATTCCATAGTGTTAATCTCCTTTGCTACCGGCTTGTGAAGCCAGCATTTCTTCAATTTTTCCTTGCATTTCGGCAATAGTGTGGCGGCGAGAGCGGGCACATTCCTGGGCCTGGCAGCCACAGATAAGACAGGTACGGCAGGTGCTCCGAGAAAGCTTTTCGCCGTCTATACCTATGATATCCATGTCAAAGAGACGACCTAAGGGATGTGTCTCTTCAATCTGTGTGGTAATTTCCTTAATTTTTTCAGCAGAACCTTCTACTGCCCATAAAAGCTCATCACCTGTAATCTCATGAAGCTCCGCTTGTGAAAGAATAGAGAGACCATGACTTTTTAACTGGGCTAAAAGAGTCTGTTTTCCAGCTTCAAAGGCTTTTTGAATGTCCGGTGTAGTCTTTATCGGACCGGGAATATTCATACAGAAGGAAATAACCGGACAGCCGTCCTTTTGTATAAATTCATTCTGTAAGCTGGCACGCCGTTCCCGACAGGCCAGCATATCGGTTAAAGTAACTTCGATTCCTTTCATAGAGAGGCCTCCTAATAATGAATTACATTAGCCTCTGCCTGAATCCGGCGGATGACGGGTTTTGCTTCCTCGCTTTTTAGGTAGGAAAGTGTAGTCTGTGGTACTAAAGACTCAAGCAGAGCAAAATTTTCTTCCTTGATAGCCTGTCGCACATGGGAAGCACTGATAACAGGAGCATCAGCAGAGGAGCCTGTGGTTTTCCGTGGAACAATGACACAGTCAATATCGTTTTCTGGCAGCTTTTTTGTCATAATCTGATTGTAGATACCGGTAACGAGGCTTAAAGGCTCCTCACCGACATAACGGCGGCCGATATGTAAGGCTTGGGCAATTTGAGTGAAAATTGCTAAATCCAGCATGGCATGGCTTTCAATTACAGCAGATTCATCCTTCTGGAAATAGCTTGGAAAGGTAGCACTGCTTATGATGTAAGGACCACTGTCGTGATAGCAGATGTTATGCAAATGAGAGGTTCCTTCCATAGCCAGCTTTTTTCGTACTGCAAAAGGGAAAAGGCTTTTGTCCTCACTGACGATAAACAGATGCAGCAGGTCATTTTCTGAGGCAGCCCTTTCTACCAGATACTGATGCCCCAGGGTGAAGGGATTGGCATTCATGACCAGGGCGGCTGTTCTTTTCTGGGAAGAAGCTTCGCTATTGTCAGAAGCAAGTTGCCTTAAGTAGCTGGAAAAGCCATCCCGTCGATTTTCCATAAATACAATCTGGTTTTCAATGCGGACGATTTCATAAAAGCCCAAATCACCAAAAAACTTAGCAGAATTACATTTGGTATAGAGAAATAGCTGGGAATTGCCTCTGGAAAACTGAACTTCAACTAAATGACTGACAATCTGATTCATCAGCCCCTCCCCCTGATGAGAACTGGAAACTGCCATGCAGCGAAGGGTATTTCCAAAGCAGCTGCCGGTAGCGATAACATTCATATTTTCATCCAGCATACCGCAGGTGTAGTCAAGGTTGTTGTCACGGCGGATACCCTCTGCAAGCAGAAGGGCATTGACCTGCTCATTGCCTCCTTTGTCGTTGGGGTAAATTTGTGTAATATTGTAATCAGACAAGAGATATAATAGCCTCCTTTTTTATCGTTAGAATTATTGTAGCATAACAGGTGGAAAAAGCAAAGAACAGGAAATAAAAGTTCTGGAAAAATAAAAGTATTTATAGTAGAATGGAATACAGATTTAAAATACAGAATGGAAGTGGAAAAATGGGACTAAATGACACACCAAAAGGAGAAAGACTGCATATTGCTTTCTTTGGAAAACGAAATGCTGGTAAATCAAGTCTTGTTAATGCACTGACAGGGCAGGAGCTTTCTATTGTTTCTGACATAAAGGGGACAACAACAGACCCGGTATATAAGGCGATGGAGCTTTTGCCGCTGGGACCGGTTATGATGGTGGATACTCCCGGACTGGATGATGAAGGCGAGCTTGGGAAAGAGCGGGTCAAGAGAGCAAAATCAGTTCTTAATAAAACAGACATTGCACTGGTTGTCGTGGATAGCAAAGAATTTCTGGAAAAGGATGATTTATCCTTTGAAAAAGAGATTCTCTCTCTGATTGAGGAAAAGAAGCTTCCGGGTATTTTTGTATGGAACAAGGTAGATGAGGTAAGTGAAAGGGAACTGGAAGGAAGATTTTTGGAGCTTCCGACGGCAGTTTCTGAAGGAAGCTTAGTTAGTGCAAAGGATGGAACTGGTATCCACGAATTAAAAGAGCGTCTTGGTCGTCTTAAGCCGGAGCTGGAGGAAAAACAGCCACTGGTGGCAGATTTACTGTCTCCAATGGATCTGGTGGTGCTGGTGGTGCCGATTGATGAGTCTGCTCCGAAGGGAAGACTGATTCTTCCTCAGCAGCAGGTGATAAGAGATGCTCTGGAGGCTTCTGCAATTACGGTTGTGACAAAGGAGACGGAGCTTAAGGAAACTCTTTCCAGTCTTGGAAAGAAGCCAAGGCTTGTGATTACTGACAGCCAGGCCTTTTCTGTGGTAGACAGGGATACGCCGGAGGATATTTTACTGACCTCCTTTTCCATCCTATTTGCCCGGTATAAGGGGGAGCTTAGGTCATTGATTCGCGGTGCTAAGGCAATCGAGAGCTTAAAGGATGGCGATGTGATTTTAATGGCAGAGGGCTGTACTCACCATAGACAGTGCAATGATATCGGAACCGTGAAGATACCGAACTGGCTTAAAAAATATACGGGCAAGGAGCTTCGTTTCGAGACCAGCAGTGGGACAGGCTTTCCGGAAAAGCTGGATAAATATGCCCTGATTATCCATTGTGGTGGCTGCATGCTTCATGAAAGGGAAATGAAATACCGTATCCGTGAGGCTGAGGACCTTGGTGTACCGATGGTAAATTATGGTGTGGCGATTGCCTATATGAAGGGCATTCTAAAACGGAGCTTAGAGCCCTTTAAAGAAGAACTAGAGGAGTTTTTATATGTTTAACAGCTTTTTTCCAGATAGAAGATGTGAATCCACTTATCGGATTGATTTTGCCGAATTGTATAAAAAGGGCTTCCGAGGTGTTATTTTCGATATTGATAATACGCTGGTGGAGCATGGAAAGGATGCAGATGAGCGTGCAAAGCAGCTATTTCAGGAGCTGCGGGCCCTTGGCTTTAAAAGCTGTCTGCTATCCAATAATAACGAAGAGCGAGTTCTGAGGTTCAATAAGGATATTCAGACCCATGCTATTTTTAAAGCAGCGAAGCCGGGAGGAAAGAATTACCGGCGGGCAATGGAACTTATGGGCACAGATGTAAATGATACGGTATTTGTCGGTGATCAGTTGTTTACTGATGTGTGGGGAGCGAAAAGACTGGGAATTTACAATATTTTAGTGTCTCCTATTGACAAAAAAGAGGAAATCCAGATTGTTTTAAAGAGGTATCTGGAAAAAATTGTACTCCATTTTTATGAGAAGGAGGCAGGGCATGAAGGATAATATTATCTTGATTGGGTTTATGGGCTGCGGTAAGACAAGTATAGGAACAAGGCTTTCTCAAAGGCTTTCCTATTCCTTTTTAGATACGGATGAGCAGATTAAAGCTAAGGAAGGCAGGAGTATCAATCCGATTTTCTCAGAAAAGGGAGAAGCTTATTTTCGGGAAATAGAAACCCGAACGGTGAGAGAACTTTTGGAAACAACGGAAAAAACAGTAATTTCTACCGGCGGAGGACTTCCACTAAAAGAAATAAACGGAAAACTCTTGCAGCAGCTGGGATTTGTGGTATACTTAGATGTGACAAAGGAAACGGTTATGGAAAGGCTTGCAAGGGATACAACCCGTCCCCTTTTAAATGGTCCCGATAAGGAAAAAAGGGTAGAGGAGCTTCTATCCTTCCGGCAGCCAATCTATGAGTATACGGCTCATATAACAGTGAATACCAATCAAAGGGATTTTGATGATATTATAGATGACATCATAAGGAATTATGAGATTATGATGGCACGAGAAAAAGAGAAAAAGGAGAATAAAAATCATGAAATTACGAGCAAGGATGAATGAGATTTTAGACAAGCTGTCTTTGGATGGAGTTCTTATCACAGATGGCTATAATATGCGGTATGTCAGCGGCTTTGCCGGTGCGACAGGCTATCTTTATGTGACAAGAGAGAGAAATGCGATTCTGACGGACTTCCGGTATACGATTCAGGCAGAGCTGGAGGCTCCTGACTGGGAGATTATTGAGGTAGGAAGTGGAAGAGATTATGCAGCTTTAATTAATGAGCTTTTAAAGGCTGATCGGATTGAAAAGCTTGGATTTGAGGGTGAAAGTACTCTGTACACTGATTATGCAAAGCTTTCAGAAGTGCTTGAGGTAAAGGAGTTAGTAAGTGTTGGTGATGAGATTACCAACCTTCGTCAGGTAAAGACACCGGAGGAGTTAGAGTTCTCTAAAAAGGCAGAAGCAATTGGAGATATTGCATTTTCCAAGATTCTGGATATCATTAAGCCGGGTATTACAGAGCTTGAAATCGCAGCTCATCTGGAATTCCTTATGAAAACCAATGGAGCTGATAACTTAAGCTTTGATACGATTGTGGCCTCTGGTGTGAATTCCTCTATGTGCCATGCTGTTCCAACGAATAAAAAGGTAGAAAATGGCGACTTTCTAACGATGGACTTTGGATGTAAATATAATGGCTACTGCTCCGATATGACGAGAACCATCGTAGTAGGAAAGGCTTCTGATGAGCAGAAGAAGATTTATCAGACGGTTTTAGATGCCCAGCTAAAGGCCCTTGATTTTATTAAGGCTGGACAGAAGGGTAAGGATGTAGATAAGGTGGCTAGAGATTACATCTATACTGCTGGTTACGAAGGCTGCTTTGGACACGGATTAGGTCACAGTACAGGTCTGTTTATCCATGAAAACCCTAGATATTCCATGACAGAGGAGAATACGGTAGAGGAAAATGTAGTTATGACTGTGGAACCGGGTATCTACATTAAGGACTTTGGCGGTGTTCGTATTGAGGATATGATTTGTGTAACAAAGGATGGACATGTTAATTATACCTCTTCTGAAAAGAAGCTGATTGAATTATAAAAAAATAGTTGAAAAATGTAGTCTAATACGATAAAATAATATCATTAGTGTGGATTTTTAGGTCCTCACAGCCTATTTATTTTAAGGAGGAATATCAGATATGGTATCAGCAGGCGATTTTAGAAACGGCCTTACGATTGAATTAGATAACAGTGTTTATCAGGTAGTAGAATTCCAGCATGTAAAGCCTGGAAAGGGAGCTGCTTTTGTTCGTACTAAGTTAAGAGACATTAAGAACGGTGGTGTAGTTGAAAAGACCTTCCGTCCTACAGAGAAGTGTCCACAGGCTCATATTGAAAAGAAGGACATGCAGTATCTGTATAATGACGGTGAGTTATATCACTTCATGGATGTAGAGACCTTTGATCAGTTTGCATTAAACGAAGAGGCAATTGGCGATTCTCTCAAATTTGTTAAGGAGAATGATATGGTTAAGATGCTTTCCCATAATGGTGAAGTATTCGCTATCGAGCCACCTCTGTTTGTTGAGCTTGAGATTACTGATACAGAGCCAGGCTTCAAGGGTGATACAGCAACTGGTGCTACCAAGCCAGCCGTTGTTGAGACAGGTGCTACTGTTTATGTACCTTTATTTGTTGAGCAGGGGGATAAAATCAGTATCGACACCAGAACCGGTGAGTATTTAAAGAGAGTATAATGGCATATGCCTGATGGGAAAGGCTCAAAGTAGGGGCTGCTGCATGATTTGCAGCAGCCTTTTTCTAATTCGATAGGAAAGATCATCCTATCGAATAAAAAACTAAATTGTAGAAGGGAAGAGAATAATGATGCCAGAAATCACAGGACATACACAGCTTATCTGTTTGTTGGGAAGCCCGGTAGCCCACAGTGCTTCCCCACTGATGCACAATGCGTCTTTTGAAGCATTAGGCCTTCCTTATCGTTATCTCTGCTTTGATGTAACAGAGGATAAGATGAGGGAGGCAGTGGACGCTCTGCGGCTGTTTCATGCCAGAGGCTTTAACTGTACTATGCCGGTAAAGACGGTTATGGCAGAGCTTGCAGATGAGCTTTCACCGGCAGCACGGCTGATGGGGGCTGTCAATACCGTAGTTATTGAGAATGGCAGACTAATTGGCCACAATACCGATGGCATTGGCTATATGCAGTCAGTGAAGGAGGCTGGTTTCTCTATCCTGGGGAAAAAGATGACCCTTTTAGGTGCCGGTGGTGCTGCTACTGCTATCTGTGTACAGGCGGCTTTAGATGGACTGGCTGAAATAGAGGTATTCAGCCGCCCGGGGGAGCGTTTCCGGAAGATGGAGGAGCTTTCTAAGAAGCTGGAAAAGGAAAGTGGCTGCCAGATTCTTGTAAAAGAGCTTTCGGATAAAAAAGAACTGGAGAAAAGTCTGGCTGATAGTGCTATCCTTACCAACGCTACCAGTGTAGGTATGGCTCCAAATGAAGAGGCCTGCCCGCTTCCGGAGGATATAGTTCTTCCTTCCTGCTTAATTGTATCGGATATTATTTATAATCCACGCCAGACTAGACTTTTAAAGCTGGCAGAACATCATGGCTGCCCATACTTTAATGGTATGTATATGCTTCTTTTTCAGGGAGCTGCCGCCTTTGAACTCTGGACCGGACAGAAGATGCCGCTGGAAGAGATAAAGAGGAGATATTTTTCTTTGGAAGGGTAATAATATATAGTATTGTATAAACTGTTAGCAATTACTTTTCAGTATAATTTTCCAAACTGATAAGAGCAGATAAATCATCGGGAAATGTTAGATGGTTTAATTTAATACCTTTTGCAACATAACGAACATTTTTGTAAATTGGTGCTGTTTTGGTGGCTGGTTTTGAAAAAATAGCCAAAATCTGATAAGTAACATCAGCTAAATTTCGGATGTCTTCTAACAGGCATGAGCTTGGAACATAGTTTAAAGTGCTGCTAACACATTTTTGATAAAATTGTGTAAGGTTTTGTAAAAGATTACCCTGATTATCAATAAACTCAATACCGGTCAGATGCTGAAAGTTACGAGCTAAAAAGATGCTTTCAAAATATTCTATTTGGTTTGTATTTCTGTTCTTATATATAAAAATATAATTGTGCCCATCAAGGGTTTTGCTATAATCTTTAGCAGCAGTAGTAATGACGCGGATTGCATTTTTAAGTTTTTGCTGTTTATTACCCATTCTTTCATCCTCTCTAGTAGAATGCAAAATAATTAAATAGACCAAAAGCTGTTTTTGTGATATACTGTTCTCATAAGAACATGGAGGGCAGTTATCATGGCAAAAGCAAAACCAATTATCCTTTCAGATGAAGAACGATCACGTTTGGAGTCAATCACTAAAGCAAGAACGTTACAGGCACAAATCGTAACCAGGGCAAGAATTCTTTTGCTCAAAGCTGATGGTGAATCTGTGGATTCTATCGCTGATAAAGTTGATTTGAACCGCAACAGTGTTCTCCTTTGTCTCAAAAAGTTTGCCCAAGGTGGTATAGAAAATGCTATCTACGGTGATCCGGGGCGCGGCAGAAATGCGGAAATTACTGACGATGAAAAAGCCTGGATTATCAATGTTGCCTGCCAGAAACCTGTTGAGTTTGGATACTCATCTGAAACCTGGACTTATGCCAGACTTACTGAACATATCAATAAAACAGCTGAAAGCGCCGGCTTTATAAGGCTATCAACTATCACAAAAACCAGTATAAAAAACATTTTGGATGCTGCTGAAATCAAACCATTTCGTATCCGGTATTACTGTGAAAAACGAGATCCAGACTTTGATGCAAAGATGCACGAAGTTTTGCTCGTTTACAAACAGATTGAAATGCTGTTTGATGAAAATGGTGAGTTATTTGTTCCTGCCGGAGAGCAGGATATCCACACATATTCCTATGATGAAAAACCGGGTATTCAGGCAATTGCAACTACAGGAAAGGATCTCAAGCCAACCCTGAAAAACGGTACAATAAAGCGTGATTATGAGTACAAGCGTCTCGGGACAGTGTCGCTGTTAGCAGCAATTGATTTGTTAACAGGTGAAGCAATACCGCTTGTACGGGATAAACACACTTCAGATGACTTTATTGATTTTTTAAAGATTCTTCACGGAAAGTATCCGGAAGGAGATGTCATAAGAATCATATTGGATAACCACAGTGTCCATACAAGCAAAAAGGTCAAAGCATTTCTTGCTGCCATGCCCGGCAGATTTGTTTTTGTGTTTACACCGAAACACGGTTCATGGTTGAATATGATTGAAGGTTTATTTGGCAAAATGACGAGACAAATGCTTAGAGGCATCAGGGTATCATCAAAGCAGGAACTTATTGATCGTATTTACAGATACTTTGACGAGATAAATGAGTCCCCAATTGTGTATCATTGGAAGTATAAAATGGATGACTTCGGTCAAGAAACAATTAGTCTAGATAATTAATTTACGGTGTACTAGTAGAACGTTCACTAATTGACTAGACCTATACTTTATTTGCAATATATGTAAACACAATGATTCGCACTTGATAATTGGTATAGGCAATAACTTTACGGTCTACTAGTATAAATGCTGGATTCCAAGTATTAAAAAAGAGAGTTACAATACCGCAGCATTATCAACTCTCTTTTTATGGCTAATTTTTCTGTTGTCCGCCAACGGCTGGCACATTCGTCCAGTAAGTCTTCAGGTTTTTCTGTTGCCTGCCAACAACTGGCACATCCGTCCAGTAAGTCTTTCGGATTATGGTGTTAGCCCACCTAAAACAGCACGCTGTTTCTTCTACTATTATTATACGAATGAGTTGAAATTATGTCAAGATTAATTCAACTTTTTTCAGTAGTCTATGTAATAAACGTTACTGTTCACACCCAATGTCATTTACTTAAGAGAATTCCTGACAAAATAGTGAATTCTCTTTTTTTTACCAGTAACTCAAATTTCACTTGACAATACGTTAAATTTGTGCGGCTTTTTTCTGATTAATAAATCAGAAAAAAGCCAATTAGTTAAGAGATATTTCTATTCACTTAACTAAGGAGGCAAAAATGACGTATTCAACTTTTGTAAAACAAACACTCATGGATTCAATCCATGAACTTTCTCAGACACCTGAAAATTATGCAGTTCATCCTGACACCGATTTTACACGAAACAGAAAAATTGGATTTAAGGATTTTCTTCTTCTTTTATTAACCATGGAAGATGATTGTTTGAGAGAAGAACTTTATCGTTTCTTCGGTCGTACTCAAGATGCACCAACCAAGGCTGCCTTTTATCATCAGCGTGCCAAACTCAAAGATGATGCATTATGGCGTTTGCTACAAATTTTTAATCAGAATTTCAAACCCACTTTATACAAGAATAAATATCGCCTTGTTGCATGTGATGGATCTGTTGCCGATATCTTCCGCGATGAGAATGATAAAGACACTTATTTTGAACCAAACAACAAATCTCCAAGAGGTTTTAATCAAATTCATGTCAATGCACTTTATTCCATTTTAGATAAACAGTTCTTGGATATTCTTGTTCAACCGGCAAGGAAACGCAATGAATATCGCGCCTTTTGCGACATGGTTGATCGTGTCAAGAATGACTATCCTACGATATACATTGCTGATCGCGGTTATGCTTCTTACAATGATTTTGCTCATGTTTTAGAAAAGCAACAATACTTCTTAATTCGATGTACAGACGCTAAAACTTCTAAACTTCTCGGTTTTCCTCTGGATGGCGTCAAAGAACTTGATTACCATGTTAATCGAATACTTTGTCGGACAAAGGCAAAAAAGAAATTTAAACACCCAGAACGTCTGGATGATTATCGTTATGTTTGTAAAGAAGTTCCAATGGATTTTTTGTCCGACACCTACCCTGAATATTCATTATCATTACGAATCGTTCGGATTGAAATCGCACCAGGTGTTTATGAAAATTTGATTACAAATCTTCCAGACATTGAGTTTGATATGGATGAGTTGAAGGATCTTTATCATCTACGATGGTCACAGGAAACGGCGTATCGTGATTTAAAATATCCTCTATGCTTAAACTCATTTCATAGCAAAAAATATACATATATTGTTCAAGAAGTCTTTGCCAGAGCTATCATGTATAATTTTTGCGCTGAAATATCAAAACTGGCTGAAGTACTTGATCAATCCCGGAAACTGAACTATCAGATTAATTTTTCAGAAGCAATAAAAATATGCCGGGATTACTTACGTAATCGAACAAATGATAATGTCCTAAATGTAGAAGGCCTGATTGCCGATAATATCGAACCAATCAGGCCTAACAGAACCTTCCGCCGTCAAGCCAGGTTCAAACTACCAATGAGTTTCTGTTACCGTTAAAAGTAACTACTCACATATAATGTAAACCTTTTGGTGTAAAATTGGAAGCAAAAAAGTGAATTTTTGCTTACCTTTATTAAAGTTACCCTAAAATAGGATGTTTTGTTTTCCATTTATAAAATAAATACGCAAAATAGACATATTGAATTATTTTGAAAGCCTAAGTCTCCATAGAAAACAAAACTAATCTTAAGTATATCGGGATTCATGATATTTATTGAAAGTTTTTGCTATTTACACCTTAAGTAAATGACATTGCGTGTGAACAGTAACTGTGGATAAAACTGCGGAAACTCAAGAGACATACGAACATTGACTTGATTTGAAAATTATAATATAATTAAAATGTCACGAGAAGAAGGAGGTTATTATGGCATTTGATTTGGACAATATTCTTGAAAAATATATGGAAACAAAGGAAGAAAAAGATTTAGTAACCAAACAGATTTCTGAGATTGATTGCTCTTCTAACGCAATGTGTTGGAAAAAGGAATAAGCAAATTTTTGACTTTTAGTTGATAGTGAGGATTCTCGTGACTGATCAGCCAGTGATAGTATTATGTTACTGGCTGACCACCTAAAAAATGAAAGGAATTATGATGTTATGAGAGAATTATTTAGTGCACCATTATATGTAGATGTATCAATTACAGATTGTTGTAATTTATCGTGTGTTTATTGTTATGCAGATGCAAATGCAAAGAGACACAGCCATATGGATGTAAGGTTGTTTGAAAAAATTGTTAGGGAATTAGAGGAAGCAGGCGTGCATTACTTGAGAATTGCAGGTGGAGAACCATTCATGCATCCTCAAGTGAATGAGATTATGGAAATATGTAGAAAAACAAAAATGATAAAATCTGTAAGCACAAATGCTACTTTTATAAATGCACAAACGGTTAATATAATAAAAAATAATTCTATTGACTGGGTTGTTGTGAGTTTGGACGGAGCTACCGAAGAGATAAATAACATTACTAGAGGTGGATATAGTGAAGTTATTGATGGAATTAAAATATTGATAGAAAATGGTATTACTACAAAAATAGCGTGTGTTGTATCCTCAATTAATTGTCATCATATTGAAGAAATTGTTGAGATGGCAGAACAGATGGGGGTATATAGTGTTGGGTTTATTCTCCAATCAGATGTAGGAAGAGCTCATGATAATATAGGTTCAATAAACTTATCAAGAGATGATTTGGAGAATTTTATAAAAAATGTCACTATATTAAAATCCAAAAAGTATAACGTAAAAATTGGTGTTGTTTTTCCGTATGAGAGTAAAATGCCATGGGAATTAAGTGAGCTATTATCAGAGGAGCAAGTAGATACTTATTGGCCGGAATACAGCTTTAAGTCTAAAGAAAATAGTGTAAGTTGTATGGCGGGAATAATGACTTGTGCTATATCTTCCACGGGAATGTTATTCGGATGTGAGCAAATGCTAGGTTTTCCAGAACTATCTTCGGGTAGCTTAAAAGAAGAATCATTCAAAAATCTATGGGAGAAAATGGAAAATATTAATATATTAAGAAATTTGAATATTAATATGCTTCCAAAAAAATGCCAAGTGTGCAAAAACTATTGCGGTGGAGGATGTAGAGCAATTGCATATGAAAATACAGGGGATTTGTTAGGAAACGATACGCGATGTGATTTACTATATGAATAGAAAGGATAAATACGTTAAGAATAATAAGACGTATTAGATTGGGTATGAACAAATTTTTTAGATATTTATATAAAGAAAGTTGGGTTACCGTAAGGAAAGAAGGAACCAGTTATATTATTGTTGACCCTATAGATTTGAGAGTTATTAAAATAAATAAAATACAGGCTGCAATATTATACAAGATGGCTGTTAAAGAAATATCAATCGAGGAAATAAAAAATGTGTTTAGAAAACATGGGATTGCAGGGAATGCTGTAGATGAATTTATTGAGAATGTAAAGAAAAATAATCTTTTATAGTGGAGAATAAAGAAGTCGACAGTTATTTGTATGAGGGGAAAAGTATGAAGATAAAACAGATAGGGTTTGTTAATACTCCAATATATGATAATGATGAAGGGATGTATCCTCCTTTAGGTCTGTTATCTATAGCATCTTATATTAAAAATGTTAAACAGTTATCTGTAAATATATATGATGTAGCAATAGTTATATCTATAGGAAAGATAGAACCTGTAGATATATATAATGATTTGACAAATAGTATATGTAAAAATGGAGAACAGGTTGTAGGAATTACTTGTCAAAATTATTCATTGGCTGCGGCTCTATGTATTGCAAAGGCTATTAAGAAAAGAAATCCAAACATATGGGTTTTTCTTGGCGGAGTTGGTACACATGGGATATCTGAG
Source organism: Acetivibrio ethanolgignens (assembly GCF_001461035.1). GTDB lineage: Bacteria > Bacillota > Clostridia > Lachnospirales > Lachnospiraceae > Velocimicrobium > Velocimicrobium ethanolgignens. The sequence goes on from NZ_LNAM01000001.1 coordinate 157,671, forward strand.
CAGTTACTACAGATCTTTGATTATATAGATTTTATTGTATATGGTGAGGGCGAGTGCGTTGTCGGAGAGTTAATTGATGCTATTGAAAATAGTATGTTTGAAGATATAAAGGGAGTATATTATAGAACAATAGATGGGGATATTAGATATAATGGAAATCAAAACTTAATTGCTGATTTAAATGAATTACCAATGCCAGACTTTTCGTTATTGGATGCTTTGCCAGATTATTTTTCGTTGATTGGGGGAAATAGAAGAGCATTGAATGTTGAACTAGCAAGAGGATGTAGTGGAGGTTGTGCTTTTTGTGGTTCTTTCTCTTTTTGGTCTGGTAGACATAGATATTTTGATATATCAAAAGTATTTGATCAAATCACACAGTTGATAGAGGATTATCAAATAAGTCATGTATATTTATCTGATGATAATTTTATGACCAATAAGATTATGGTCAAAAATGTATGTAATGAATTTATTAGTAGAGAACTAAAGGTGACTTGGGATTCAAGAGGGAGAGTTGACGACATGAATCCTGACCTATTAGAATTGATGCATAAGGCTGGATGTACCGAGATATTAATCGGGATAGAATCTGCAGATGATCAAGTCCTTAAGAAAATGAATAAAAAAATAGTTTCGGCTCAGCAAATACAGGCGGTTGAAAATGTAATGAATGCTGGGATTTTACCAATCTTATCGTTAATTTTAGGGTATGAAGATGAAACAGAGGATGGGATTAATAAGACATTTTCTCTCTTATTAGAGTTATATAGAAAAGAAAAACCTATGGTCTCATACTTTCATATTCTGTCTATTGTGCCAGGGACACATTTATATAACCGAGAGGTAAAACATTTGATGGATGAAAATATTGACGATATTCTTGAGAATTTGAGGTATGCAAAAAAAAGCATTCCAAGTGAGGAAAAAGAGTTGATTAAGCAATTCCCAGAAATTTTTTGTACATTTTATCATCTGCCAACTAATATTGACTATAAGGTTTTGAAATGTATTTCGGATTTCTCAACAGAAATTTTCAAAGTTTTTTGTTTTACATTATCCTTAATTGAGAAGACTGGTGGAAACATTGTGAGATTGTTTTCTGAACTTGCATATTCTGGAGTTAAAGAGGTTGATAAAAGCGTGGAACAATTTGCAAATGTTATTTATCAAAATTATCATGATAATATGTGGGTTAGAAATATGCTTTTACATGAGATGATAATAAATAGACTTGCAAAGAGTAAAGAAGGAACACATATTAAAATGAAATATGATGTGGACATCTTAGCATTAAAAGAGGCATGTAAATCACCTAATATAGGAAACGAGATAAATCGAAAAGTTATATATAACTATCAGAAGCAGGAGGAAAAGATTACATTATATGAGAAGATAAAATTGACAGATAGATGATATTTACTTTTACGGTAGTTTTTCATTCTCGTTGGGGGATATGTATAGACACACAGATAGTAATAAAATTAAAAAGAAACGACTTTTTCGAATATTGTGTTGAATAACATAACAGAAGATTAAGGAAATTAGTAGATTTGTATTATAGAAGAAAGGAACAAAGATAATTGAGATTAGAAACGCAAAACTTAGTAATAAGGAATATAGAATGTAAAGATAAGAAACGTTATTTTGAATTGTATAACAGTGTATTTGTACAACGATATAATTGCTTTACGGAGAAGACAGTAGATGAGATTGAAAAATACATTTCTAGTCATATAGAAGACGATAATGTTTTGGCTGTTGTCTCAAAGGATAGTGAAGAATTTATTGGAATGATATATTTAGACGAAGATTCACTCAGGTATATGGTAGATTCAATTGAAATTTCTTTTTGGATAGATGAGAAATATTCAAATAAGGGGTATATGACGGAAGGAGTCGGGTGTTTAATAGATTATTTAGTAGATAATAATATATGTAAAATTATTTCAGCCCGTGCTTTTGTAGAGAATTGTTTTTCAAGAAAATTATTAAAAAAATTAAATTTTGAAGAAGAGGGGATACTAAAAAGAGCAATAAGAAATCCTCAAAATAAAATTTTTGATGATGTTTTATATGCCTTTTTTCCCAAAGAAATCATAAGGTGATAAGGGATAAGCAAAAATGAATGGAAAAGATATTAGGAAAATGATGGAACAATTAAAAGTAGTGAAAAGAATTTTGTGTTTAGATAGTCAAAGTATAGTGCTATCGTTGTTTTTTGCAGTGGGATTAGCCATAAGTAATGTTATGCCGATTGTTTTGATAAGTAAAGTGACTTTCTATGTTTCATCAAATATTACTAGCAATTTGTTGGTTTGTTTAATAACTTGTATAGTTTGTTTCTTCCTTTTTTTGGTTTCAAAAATAATTATAGACATATGTAGAGTAGAATATGATAATTGTATATCGAGAATTAGAATGGCTCTTCAAGAGAAGTTTAACGCTAAGATGTTACAGATGGATTTTGAAGATTTAGATGATGAAAGGTTTTGGCAAAAAAATAAAAACGTTATACATATTCTTGATTCAAGTAGTAAAGGAATTGGAGGTGTATTAATTAGCGTATTTAATCTCGTAGGATGCTTTGTATCAATGATGGTTTTGTTTATTATGCTACTGAGTATTAGTTGGTGTGGGGCTGGATTAATTGTAGTAACATTAATTAGCATGTTTTTTGCATATGGTGAAGCTACGCTTGAACGAAAGAAAAGTGATGAGAAGAGTGCAATAGCAAGAAAAGTGGACTATATATTTGAAACAACTAATAATTCGAAATATGCCAAAGATTTAAGATTAACAGAGATAGGTCCTCTCTTAAATAAAAAAATGAAAATGTATTTAGCACAGTTAAAGAGCATAGATAAAGAGGTAATTCTTTATAAGTTTAGAAAACGGTACATTTTTCAAAGTGTTGCTTTTTTCATTTTCGGTTTGGTCTGTATAATGGAAATAAACGGAAGAGATTTTGGGAGTGCTGTCCATATTTCGAATATAATTAGCGGTTTCTTTTTGATTTTTGGAATATGGACATTATTGTCAGAGGGAAATGCTCATCTCATTAAATTGGGGACTGAGTTATATGGTGTTCCAACTTTTTTTGATTTAATTTCTGCAGAAAAAAATACGGTTTTGAACAAAAAAATGGAGCAAAAAAGAGAAAATGAGGTAGAATGGGAATTATTGGATGTATCATACTGTTATCGGAATAGCAAGAAGAATTCATTGTCAAATGTATCATTTACAATTGAAAAAGGGAGTAAAGTTGCGATTATAGGGTTAAATGGAGCAGGAAAGTCAACGCTTTTAAAATGTATGGCAGGGATATATCATTCTTACTTAGGGGATATTTTATATAATGGAGAGAATATAAGAAACCAAAATATAAAAGATAAAATAGGAGTGCTTTTACAAAATATAGATATATATCCATTTTCAATAAGTGAAAATGTTGCCTTGTCAGATCAAGTGGTGGATTACAATAAAGTAGATTGTGCCATTAATAAAGTTAATCTCGGAGAAAAAATACATAAAGATGATATTTTGAAAGGAAGAAACATAACTAAATTGTTTTCGGAAGAAGGAATTGAGTTGTCTGGAGGAGAGAAAAGGAAATTATTGTTGTCACGTATTATTTATAAAAACCCCCAAACTGTAATTTTGGATGAACCAACGGCCAATCTAGATATATTGTCTGTTGAAAAGATGGTACAGTTGATTTTTGATTTGTTTGAAAAAAGTACGATTATTATGATTACGCATGATATGAAAAACCTTAATAAATTTGATAAAGTTATTGTGCTGGATAAAGGAAGGGTTGTAGAGGTTGGTACTTATTCTGAATTATATCGTGCAAAGGGTCTGTTGTATGCGTTAGAAAAAGTTGAAGAAAGTGGAAATTGCAGTTATGAAAAACCTTAATAAATGTAATTTATATAATGGAATTAGGAAATATAGATGTTTGTGGTCTGTGATTGAACGAAAATCAAGGTTTATTTTTGGAGGACAGATAATTGTAAATATATTTCTGACAGCATATTCTATTGTGTTGCCGGCTTTTGTAGTCATTTCATTTGAAAGATGTGAAAATAAACAGAAAATATGGATGATATACATTATACTTATTTTGCTGGCAAGAATAGCATTAGAGTATATAAATTCTTTTCTGGGACAATTATCTCAAAATGAATGTAAATATGTTAATTGGAAATTGGAAATGAAATTATCAAAGAAATTTGTTGATGTGGATTATTTAAAGACGGAAGACCCAGATTTTTTAGATTTAAAAACAGGAGCTAGTTTTTCAATTATAAATTATAATACGATTGAAAATTTAATAAAAGGACTAATTTTATTGATTTCTCAAAGTATAGTGCTAATTTGGAGTGGATTTTTTTTGCTTACAAGTTATCCGATATTATTGCTATTTGTTATAGGAAGTTTTTTGTTGCAAATAATCATTAATTCAAAAATGAATGGAAAGTTATGTATATATTTTGAAAAGTTGTTCCCTATTAATAGAAGATTTAATTGGATAAATTCTACAAAGTATGATTTAGAAAGGCAAAAGGATGTTCGTCTGAATGGTATGGAAGGCGTGTTAGAAAGAAAGATGAAAGCCTACAATCAGGAAACATATTCGTTGTTTCACAAAATGAATGCTACCACATTATCGTATAATTGTTTGGTTGATATTGAGAGTACAATACTTTTATTTTGTGCATTTAGTTACTTGATTTTTAATGTTGCTTTCAATAATATGCATATCGGGTTATGTATGACATTGATTAATTTGTTGCTAAATATAACATCTACTTTATCAGGAATAGGAGATAGTATTACCAGCAATTTACAAATGATAAATTATATGAATCCAATAATTCAGATTCTTAATTGTGAGGATATATATAAATCTAGAGATAATAGTGTAAAAATTGAAACTATAGATTCTATAAAGTTTTCTAATGTTTCTTTTTCGTATCCAAATAGTGAGAAATTAATTTTGGATAATGTTTCTTTTGAAATAAAAAAAGGACAAAAAGTAGGAATTATTGGGATGAATGGTGCTGGAAAGACAACCATTATAAAATTGATATGTGGCTTGATTTTACCTACTAGTGGAGAAATATATATAAATAATATGAACATTGATTGCATAGATAGAGCATCATATTTTAAATTAATAGCCGCTATTTTTCAAGATTTCTATTTATATGATTTTTCAATATCAGAAAATATTATATGTGCAAATGATATTAACGTAGATAGAATAAGAAAGGTTGTGGAGTTTGCTGATTTAGAAGAGTTTATTATGTCATTAGACTATGGTATGAATACAATGATAGGAGCCCGCACAAATGAACAAGGAATTAATTTGTCAGGTGGAGAGCAACAAAAAATAGTATTAGCTCGGGGGCTCTATAAAGATGGTCAGCTATACGCTTTAGATGAACCAAATTCAAATCTAGATCCAATTGCAGAGGATAAAATTTATCAAAGATACGAAAGAATTGGTGATGAAAAAATGGTTGTTTTTGTATCACACAAGATAAGCTCTACGAAATTCTGTGATGATATTATAATAATAGAAAATGGAAAACTTTTAGAAAGAGGAAAACCAGAAGAATTGTTAGCAAATAAAAACACAAGATATTATAAACTGTCACAAATGGAGATTTAAGGCGTTATGGTTATAATATCTTGAGTTTATGGAATTTAATGATATAAAATATGAAGGGATTGAGAGGTTAGAAGAACCTATTATGTGAATGGAAAAAACATACTATGTTATAATACAGAGTGTTATTTAGTGTCTGCTGATTAAGCAGACATTTGCAACTTCCAACTCTTACATCTGCTCC
>NZ_LNAM01000002.1:0-66904 GCF_001461035.1 Acetivibrio ethanolgignens
TAAGGGAAATCCAACTTAAAAACAACGATTTTTTTGTCTTAATTTATGGGTTCATTATACTTCATTGTACTGACGCTAATTTACTTAATGATTATTTCATTAGATTAGATCAACTTTATCTGTTTTTATACCAAACAAAATGGTCAAACTTTCTCTTTCTATGGTTCACGGTTATACCACACTCATCGAGCTTTTTCGTAATATAATCATTATATGCTTTGTAATTGAAACTATCCTGCCATTTCTGAATTTGCCCTTTTGTAATGTCATCAAAATAGCGTGGCAGATATTCTTTAAGAACTGTATCTAAAATCGAATAATCGTCTCTTCCATAAAGATTTCTATTATGATAACAGCAATACTTTGAGGCAAATGAAAAAAGATTTATTTTTCCATTACTTCTTGCAATTTCATTTACAACCTCAGGATCTCCATCAGCTATCCTCTCATCAATATACGGAATTGCAGCTATAATATTCGAAAGCTCCACCATGCTGATTTTACTCTTATGCTGTGACAAATGAGTTGAATTTGTGATATCTATCAGCCCCACTTTCATGGCTACAATATCAGGATCCGTATTCTTAGGAAACTTCCGGAGACATCTGGTGATTAGTTCATTCTCCGGACCATAATTATCTGTACCTTGAACCAACGTTTCAGCTTCTTCCATTGCCTCGTTTGTAATAATATCACCAGAAACATCTCGATACCCCTTTGTGCTTTTTTGAGATTTTTCAGGAATTATTATTTCGGTTCCAGATAAAGAATAATATGATGGATTACTTCCTGTTCTTAGCACAGCCCCATTTTTCACAAGACCTATCAACGTAGCATATATATTCGGTCCATGATTTTTGTCTCCATATATAGCTTCCGCTAAAGCACCTTGAGTCATTGTCCCATTTGTTTTCAGCATATTTACAATCGTTTCTTTTTGACTCATACCCTATTTCCTTTTTCTATCCCACTTTTCATTATACACCCAGTATCTCATTCGTATATTTGAACAGCGTCACATTCAGCTGCATGATATCATACTGCTTATCAATAATTGCTTTCTGCACAATCAGATCCCCCTTGCTGCTCGGACTGAAAGCCCAGTCTGCTCTTGCAAGCAGGTCCTTTGACTGCTCCAGGTCAAGTTCCAGTGCAATGCAGAGAGCCATTACTGTCTTCTTTTTGGGGTGATAATTCATGTCGCACTGAATCTTTGAAAAATGCTTTCTGTCAAGATTTGCTCTCTTCCAGACATCCTTATTATCCAAATGTGAAGCATCTATCAGCTCAAATAATTTGTCATGAAAAGAAGCTCCCATATTCGCAAGCTGATCTTCCAGAGACATATCAGCAGACAGCATACATGGTTCTGCCACCGCTTGGCTTTCATCATCAAAAGGATACGTGTCTTCTATCTGGTTCTTTTGGAGCATTTCTTCATAGAAATCTTCTTCTGACAGTTCCCTGACTTGGGCACTTCTTATACTTCGTACCGGATACTCCCTTTTATGACTATCTCTAACATAATTTGCATCTATGTACGAATCAATTTCTCCTACGATCTGACCGGAAAGTTGAAAAGATTTTTTGTCAAACACCACAAGAATAATCTGCATATCATTTTCCAAAAGAAACTCGCTGAAAACAGATACAGCTACCTGCAATGCCTTGTCTTTTGGAAAACCATATACTCCGGTTGATATCAAAGGAAATGCAATGCTCTCACATTTTAACTCCAATGCTTTCTGTAAGGATTTCTTGTAGCAGCTCTCCAGAATATCAAATTCGTGATGATCACCGTCCTCCCATACCGGACCAACTGTATGTATAATGTACTTCGCATTCAGGTTATAAGCTCCGGTAACAGCAACATCTCCCCTTGCAATTTTTCCAATCCTGATTCTCTCCGCAAGAAGCTGCTCCTTCCCGGCCGCTTCATAGATAGCCAGATCTGTGCCACTGGCACATATTGGATTTGGATTTGCTGTATTTACAATGGCATCCGCTTTTACCTTTGTTATGTCATTACGGACAATCTTAAATGGCATCGTGGCACCTCCCTCTCTGTCTATGCATTCCTTGTACTATTACTTTCTTATTCGCATCCAATCTTTTTCAACATTGCTACTGCCGCGGTTTCGGGTGCCCCAATAACCCGGGTGCGCCACCGGGTATATATACGTATCACCATATTGATAAGGAGATCCATCTCCTATCAGCTCAGAAAAATTATTACAGCTAAATTTGGCATCCATCAATGTTCGTATCATTACAACAGACGTATCCAGGCCTAAGCATATGATATTCTCCGGTTGAAGGATATCTACCAGTTCCTTCATTTCCTGAGAGTCATTTTCCAAAACTCTCCTTGTCATATTTCCCGAATAATTGCCTTTCCGATAACCCAAGTTACAATTACAGAAAAATAAACCTGAATAACGATTTTTATGGATATCCGGCTTTCCAATTAGTGAAAAGTACTTTATTAGGTTGAAATCTGTTTGCGAATCCTTTGCTGAAAGATCCACATGCTTATGAAACATCACATCATTACCCTTGTTCATTTCACGTACATTGGCAATCGTTCCCTTAGCCTCCTCTTTCTCTGGCGGCCCAAAATCCTGTCCTATCAACATATATTTAATATGTGGAGTATGCTTTGCATATCCCCAACCCTGCCAATATGTCCATAAATTGATTTCTTGGCATAAATCTTCTCCGGGAAGTAAATCACACCATCCCAGTTCCAACTTATCTGTGCATACCGGATGATTGCGATATTTCTGTTTTACCCTTTCCACCAATTCCGCATATTTTCTTGATTTGTATTCATCCATCACCAATACCTTTATTTCGTAATTCCCTTATAAAATTCAACTGCTGCCGTCAAATCCTTTTCATCCGGGTGTCCCTTTGCAATTCCTCCAACAAGCTTAAAAGGACCGTATGTATCATATCCTTTACAAGAAAACTTTCCAATGAGATCAGCATGTTTACCCTCAAGAATCGTCTCTATAGACTGAAATGCTGCACTTCCACCATGTGTGCAAATTAAGAATACCTTCTTTTCCTGTGGCAGATTAACAGCTGCGAAATTAAGCACTGCCTGATGAAATTTGCCATAATAAATTCCTGATGCAAATCCTATCGCATCGTATTCGGTAAGATCCTTTTCTTTCACCTGCGTGGCATCAACCAGATCAACGTTTTGGTCTTTGGCTATCTCATCCACAATTTTCTTCGTATTTCCATGATGCACAGATGCATACACTATAGCTGTTTTCAAATAATTTGTCCTCCGATTTCTACCTCGTGTGTGTTAATCTAAGTATTCTTCGTATGGTTCTAATGCTCTGGACGCATATTCCAGAGTTCGCGGAATACTGTCTGCTTTCTTCAGGACTTCAAAGTCTTATAACAGTTTCTGAAGTTCACGCCGAATATTCTCCACCTGCTTAATCGCTCTTGCAATTCTTTTTTGTGCTTTATCAATCTGTAAATGCGTTAGTGCATCAAACATTCCGTCATCTACCCACATATCAATCGCAGTCGCCAAACGGCCGTATTTTAATTGCACGCTTCTTTTCTTCTGCAATACTCGTAGCTCCGTATTCAAACTATCCAATGCATTCTGCGCTTGCTGCATATCCACATCCGATTCAGAAAGTGCGGAATACTTCATTAAGGATGTGAAAAATCCCTTGGTCATCATATCCAAAACACTGGCAGTACTGCTGTCATTCATTGATCTTTGTGCCTGCACTAAGCAATCCAAAGCGTAGTCTGCAGCATCTATCGCACTTTGTATTTCATATTCCAAGTCTTGTTGTTCTGTCGCTTCTTCGTCTTCATCCTCTTCTTCCCGCAAATCCTCCGGAAGTCTCAGATTCTGCTCTTTTGCAACCTGTATAATAATATCGTCGCTGACATTGCCATACAGTTCTTCCAGCGATTCCTCCGTCAGCAATAATTTGGATAAAAGCACAGCCTGTTTGACCGTATCTTCATTACAAATCCCGGCCAGTTCCACCAAATTCTCATCTCTAAACCGCACACCTGCATCCAATACCCTTGTAACAAATCGGCTTGCCTCATATTCGTCATCCCAGAATAATTCCTGCACAACTTCCAAGACTTCATCATCACTTCCAAAATCCGTAACTGCTTGCAAACGTGCCTTTGCATATTCCGGTTTCCAATCATAAAAAGCATCGTAAAATCTGCTCCATGAAATCGGCGTACCGGCATCAGGACATAGCTCCTCTTCATACTCATCAGCTATATCCGCCGGAGCAGATATCTTATATCGCTTCGCCAATTCAATAATGAGTTCATCATCAATACTACCGTACAGGTCCTCTAAATCCTGCGCAGTAAACGCATCCGCAGATTGATACAATGCTTTCTTAAAACTATCCACTGCACACAGTCCGTCGATATCTGCGAGATTCTCTCCGGAAAACTTCACACCATGCTGCAAGGCTCTGTTTAAGAGTCTGGTAGCCCCTTTCTCGTCCTCAAAGGCGATGATATTAAGTGCGTCGACAATCTCATCCGGGTCCCCCATATCCTCCAAAGATGATATCTTGCTTACGGCAGTGCTTACAGACCAGTCATTTATTTTTTCATAATAGTCGGACCAACGCAAGTAAACACCTGCCTTTCAGAAGCCCCTGGTACATCTATTAGCCCCTTCTATTTAAGTCTCTGCATAATCTGACTACCTTCTTCTTTTAACCACTTAACCATATCTCTATAATCTGGAAGCACCTTCTCAACCTCAATCCAAAATGCTTTAGAATGATTCATTTCTTTTCTATGGCACAATTCATGCACTACAACATAATCCAGTACTTCCGAAGGCACCAACATTAAAAGACAATTAAAGTTCAAATTACCTTTACTACTACAACTGCCCCACCTGGTCTTCTGATTCCGGATTGTTATTCGTCCATACGTGACTCCGATTCGTTTTGCAAAGTATTCTACTCTCCTCGGTATAATGTCAAGTGCCTTGTCTGCAAGTGTCGTAAGTTCCTCATGCGTCAATTTTTCCGAGGTTTCCGCTTCGTACTTTTCCTTTTTCTTCTTTATTTCTTCAACATGCTTACATATCCAAGCTTCCTTCTCTTCGATAAATCGATCAATGTCTTTCTTTGAAGCAAGTCGAGGAGCTCTTACTGTAACACTCAGATCCGAATTCACCTGGATAGCCACAGTTTTTCTATTTGACCTAATTACCGTAACCTCCATGAGAAACCTCCCTATAATTTCATTCTTATTTTTTCAATCAAGGCCACATCTGCTGGTAGCCATTCCACGCTATAAAGTGATTCTTTATCAAGCCACCTTGCAGACTCATGTTCTTTTAGCACAAGATCACCCCTAACAACATCACACCAAAAGCAATCCATGGAAAGATGAAACGCAGGATAGTCATACTCTATTGTGTCAATCAATTCTCCCACAGCTATTTCTGTTTCCAATTCTTCTAATATCTCTCTTTTCAAAGCGTTCTCTGGTGTCTCTCCCTCTTCTATCTTTCCTCCAGGGAATTCCCAGCCACCTTTGAAGTCACCATATCCACGCTGCGTAGCAAATACTTTGCCATCTGCATATATTACCGCAGCCACCACTCTGATTGTTTTCATGTTCTATTCCTTTGTTAATCTAAAATCGTATTGCAGATACTCCGGTAATGCGTTTTCCATATAAATATCAAACAGGTAAGTTCCGTTTCCACTATTTGTCTTGCGTGGATTGGTTAACTTTCCCTTACCAACATAAGTAAATGGTAGAACAAGTCCATTCTCCGTGGTAACCTTTCGGATGAATACATGTGTAAAACTACTTTCATTAAGTTTCTTCAAATCTGCTTCTGGCAAATCTACCATAGATTCCCATTGGAAAATATTTTCTTCCAAGAACTTGTTCTTATAATTTAACCTATCTTCCTCATCAAGATCTTTTTTTAGAGACGCAAATATCACAACATAATTATCATAATAGTAAGTACCTTTCTGATTATTTCCTGGATTCTTTAATAACTTTAGCTGCACCTGATCCATTCGGTAGTTCTGCCAAAGCTTAAAGCCTGTCTCGTCCCCGTTATCTATCACATAGCGAACCAAACCGTACTCGATCAAATCCAAAATATATTCTACGAACTGATCGTCCGGTTCCACATCAAGGCGTAGCATCTCCCCATCCTGCTTCACAATCTTAAGATAAGTAAGTACATGCTCCAACTCTTCCTGCTTAAAAGCAGCTATTACCTCTTCCAGATGATCTCTTACTTCACTATAGGTCCTCGCTCCATCAAGTAAGAACTTCACAATATGATACTCATGCGTCCTGACAAGAGGCAAAAATCCGGACAAATAATTTGCAAACTCTACCTGTCTCTCAGTGAAAATCGGAAGGTTCTCCTCCCCGATACTTTTTAGGAAATTGTAATAACTGCAATTCTTCTTGCCCTGAGTCTTAACGCTCATAAATCGGATCAGATCCGGAGCACAATCATTATTGATATAATCTACGTGTCGTGGATAGAATTCTGCTCCAATATATTTCTTAAAGTTAAAATAATCCTGTTTCAAATACTTAATCGCATTGAAGTTCTCTTTATCGATATATTCCAGAATCTCTTCTTTACTGAGATCATCTATATGTATTTCTATACCATATTCAGCAAGGCCAAGTGCAGTAAAATCATCCTTCACCAAAGATGCCATCAATCGCTTTTCCATAACAAAGTTTTCTGACAAAGAACCAAGCGCAAAGGCAATCTGCACACTTCTTTTGTAACTGTTTCCAATGAAATCAAGTACAGTAACATAGTCCTTATTTGTATATTTACGCAGACCACGCCCTAACTGCTGGATAAAAATAGTTGTGGATTCAGTAGGTCTTAAAAACAAAACCATATTTACACCGGGAATATCCACACCTTCATTCAGAATATCAACCGTAAATAAAATCTCTAATGAGTGTGAGTCATTTTGCAAATCATTATAAGCACGCACGCGCTCTCCAATATCATTACGCCCGGTGAGATAAGCGGTCTTGTATCTCTCGCCAAGTGCTTCACACATCATTCGTGCGTGTGTAACATTCCGGCAAAATGCAAGTGCTTTTAGTTTCCCTTGCGGACGATGTTTTTCTATCTGTTCTGCTATAAAATCGCAATGGTCTTCCTTTGCCATCTGCGCAATCATTCTGCGTTCTTCATTACCAGACAATCCATAATCAACAAGTTGATCTCTAATGCCATAGTATTTAAATGGGACAACCAAATCATTCGCAATTGCATCACGAAGTCGAAGCTCATAAGGAACGTTATGGTCAAACAGTTCAAATACGTCCTGGTTGTCAAGACGCTCCGGTGTTGCCGTCAGTCCGAGCAGAAACTCCGGCTCAAAATATCCAATAATCTTTTTATAGGTTTCGGCTGTAGCATGATGGCATTCATCAATAATAATGTAGTCGAACTCACTCTTGGAGAACAACTCCAACGTATTGCTCATAGTAATATTGGTCGCAAACACAAAATCAGCATCAGATTCTTTACTGGTACCACTATAGATTCCATATGTCACATTTTTGCCGAATATCTCCTGAAAAGTCTCCAGGGATTTTTTCAAAATAGATCCTTCATGAACAATATATAGCAATCTTTTTGGATTAAAATTCAGTGCATCGAATGCAGCGAGATAGGTTTTTCCACTACCTGCTGAAGCAATTGTAAGCGCCCGGTTTACACCGATTGCACGATATCTGTTAAGTTCCTTAAGAGCCTTTTTTTGCATGTAATTAGGTTTGATTTTAGAAGCAGATAAGTCATAATCCATATCCCAACGCTCTATAGCAAAATTAAGCTTTGTTGAATACTTATTAATTAATTCAGCATCCAGACGTTCCGTTGCATCCCACTTTTCTTCAAATTCTCTCTTTGCGTCATCATACACTCCCGGTTCAAAACTATCTGACACAGATACATCCCATTCGATATTTTTTAAAAGCGCATACCTCGTAATGTTTGACGAACCAACTACCAGTTCCCTATGATCTTCAAATTCAAATAGGTAACCCTTTGAATGATAGCCAAGAGTAGCATAACCTGTATCATGAAAATTTTCATAATCAAGATGACACTGAAAGTTAGGGCAACGTCCCATTAATGCAGAAAAACTTTTAAGTGATTCAATATCTGTAAAATTTTGATATGTAGAGGTAATAATTCTGCCTTTGCATCCTCGCTCCACTGCTGCCTCAATATCTTTGAATAGCAAAACTAAGCCTGCCTTCTTGATAAAGCTAACCGAAAAATCGAAGGACTTGCAATGTCTCAAATCATCTTTTATTTTTTCAAGAAACGTGGTTTCTGTATAATTTGTCAAAAACTGATTTGGCATGGATTATCCCTCCTTAAATTCCACCCATTTCAGAATAGTAATTCTTCAGATCTTCTTGAAGCTGGGTTCTTACTCTGTTCCAATCTTCTGCCTCCATCTGACTATACAAAGCATGATTCATTGAAATCACACTTAAATCCTTTGAATAATAGAGGAATCTTTTTCGTTCGAACTTCTCAAATGGATTTGTAAGCATATTTCTACAAATGGCTTTACGATCCTTAAGCATCTCTTCATTATATGGGCAGGAACTTCGATCCACCTGAAGTCCTCGTCTTAATCTGTCCTGATAAAATGCAATATAATCATCTAAGACATCATCTATTTTTGCATCACCAATAGAATCAATATATTTAACAACGGCGAGCATAAAGGGCATTTTATAAGAAAGAGAATAGTCTCTCTCCTCCAAGAAATCAAAGAAATCTTGTTTAATGGTATTATCATTGTGTTCTTTAATATCAAGGTCTTTCCGATATTTCTCTACATCATCCGGACTAAAAAGATACAACGACTTACTCCCAAATTTGTATTCTACACTTGGTGTAATCTTTCCCTTCTTAATCCAGCTTGTTACAGTTCCTGTGCTGACAAAATATTCTCGGGCAACCTGTTCCTGACTTAAGTAATTGCCATACTTGTCCTCAAAAGAATTGATATCAACCTCTGTAATACGCTCGATTCTCTCTTCTATTCCATCAATGATTACCATATCTCCTGGCTCATAATCCGTCTTTGTAATGTCACCAAATGGCACATAATATGGATTAGCAAATATGGAATGCATATTACATGCCTTAACCATGGCACCATATTCATCCACTACATCAATTACAATGACATTTTTCTTAACGTCAGTTTTCCGTAGTCCTCTTCCTATCTGTTGCAAATATAGAACCTTTGACAGCGTAGGTCTGGCCATAACTAAAATGCCAAGTTCAGGATAATCCCATCCTTCGGAGATCATGTTGCACGCACACAAGAAGCGAATTCTTTTTTGCTTAAAATCCTCCATCAACTCCGTCGAATTCTTTGTCTGCCCTGTGTAACTTGCTGCTGTCATCCCGGCATTGTTAAGCAATTTAGCCATCTCATTAGCATGATTCACATTTACACAAAATATAACGCCTTGACGCAAACCAGCTTCTCCTGATGTAAAATATTCTTCAAGGACATTGACTATTAATTCATTTCTTGAAGTAACTCTTACTCTCTTTTCAAGATCAGCATTTACATAATCCTTACCATTAAAACGCACTTGCGAAAGATCTATATTGGTTTCTATTCTATATACGTTAGCCTTTGCAACCACTTCCTTCTCCATTGCCTCTTTTAAAGACAACGAAGTAGAATATGTTCCAAATACAGTTTCCAGTTTTTTCTTGTCCGGTCTTTGATCTGTAGCTGTAAGCCCAATCGTAAACTCGGTATTAAAATATTGAATAACTCTTTTTAGTACTGGAGCTACTGCGTGATGCGCTTCGTCAACTACAAGGTAATTATAATAATCAGGCTGAACATCGGCGTAATGTCTCGCCATATATGCGTAAGTCTTTATCTCTATTTTATCTTTTAGCTCTGGTAAAGACGTTCTTATTCTATCCTCCCAATCCGCAAGAATGTTTACCCCCGGAACCAAAATTAATACCTTAATATCTTGTCTACTCTTAGCAAATTCTCGTAAATCTTCCTCAACTATTTTTGATTTACCGGCTGCAGTAGGCAACACAATCAAAAAGGCTTTTATTCCGGCTTCTCTTCGTTTCTGTATTTCCTGCAAACTTACTGTCTGGTGTTCATACAGTTCGACCTTTCTATCTATTTTTAACCCATCATCTACAAATTCAGAGGTATCTTTTCCAAAATACTGCTTAATGTCATCTTCAATACGATTCTCAAATGCACAATCCTCTGTAGAAAATCGAAATAGCTTTATCCCCCACAACGCACAGGTGTTTTGCTTTCTTAGCTGATGCTTATATTTTTCTTCTCCAATGATTTGTGGGTGATGATAAGTAACGCCATTTTCTTCGACTGCATATTTCCCATTTCGTGTTCTTACTAAATAGTCAAGGAAATAATTCTTCCCATTTTCATCACAGATGCCATATTCTCGTGATAAAAATTTTAGCGCATTAATTCCATATGCATTTGTAAAACTTTGCTCAAAATGAAGTTCTAACGGAGAAGCATCCGCCAGTTCACCTCTGTCACCGACTGTTATCATATAATCCATCGGCATTGTAATTTCATCTTTTGAAAGATATTTTTCAACTTCTGCTTGGACATACCCCAAAAACCGAAAAACTCTTTTAAATCGATGCATATAGTTATTTTGCTTGTCCGTGATTAACATATATGAAAAAACTGGTTCCTCTGGATCATGAACACAAATATCTTCATCAATAATGACCATGTCTGTACCATTATCATAGAAACTTGACACTCCTCCATTAGGATATTTCACCTGTTCTCTTAGAGAAAAATCTGTGTGTTGAACTAAGAAGCTATCTTTCGAAGTATTAGATTCAACCACTTTTCATCCTCCCTTCCAGGTCTAACATCTCCAGTAATCCAATATTCCTCAATTACAATATCCTTCACATCACTAATAAAATCTTTGAATAATTCTAAAGTGAAATCGGTAAAAAATCTTCCATTTCTCTCTCCTTCAAAGTTTCCATATTTGAATGAGGTATATATGATCCCATTTGAACTTAATGCATTACTCATCTTAGAAAAAACAATTCTTAATTCATCCTTAGGCAAATGAAGAATGGATGAACATGCCCAAACACCGTCATACCGTTCCATTTCATCCAGGTCTTGAAACAGCATATGCTTTACTTGAATTCCCGTGTATGCACTGGCGCTTTTACAGAGTTCTTCAGACCCGTCAATTGCAACAACCTCAAAACCAGCATTAATAAAATATTTAGTATCCCTTCCAGATCCACATCCAAAATCCAATACTCTCTTTCCAGGCAATACTTTCAGAAATTTATCTTGTGTTTTCTTAAAATCTACGAAAATAGTTCCTTTAACAAAGGAATCTGCATTCTGATTATAATAATCTATTGTCTTATTATCCATATCATCCTCTACAACTGATCGTATTTCGCAGCACTAGCCAGTTTTGTCATCTTACCATTCCAGCTAATTCTCTATGTTCTTTTTCTTTATATCCCGATCAAATAATAACTCAAACTCCCCAGTTTATGGTGTCAGGCACCAACGGTTTTGTATTCCCATCAAGTTCAGGCTCCACCAATGCCGGGCTTTCCTTCGGCGGTGTTGAAACCTCTTCTCTTGACTTAAACTCTGCACGTGTATCCTCGCGTTCATCATCGCGACCAAAATCCAACACACTATAGTTCTTACCAGCAAGAAAAACGCGGAAACCGACATCTTGTCCCATCATTTTTTCTTCAATCCCATACCATGCTCTGGAATGATCATCCTTTAGTGGGATGTGATAAATGATTTCCCTGTTATTCTTCTCTTCAATGACCCTAACCCAGCAGCCATAAGTTATGTAATCAGGCCCGGGAAGTTGATCTTCCTCTGCTTCTTCCTCGAACCAGTTAAGTGGTCCTGACATTACAGGCTCCTCTTTTCGGATTGCCAACCTAACCGGGGCGACACTTTCTTTTGGCTGTTCTACTCTATTCGTTGCCTCTGGACGAACTGGATTATTTATGCGTCCTACTGGTTCCTCATCATCGTCTATATAATCCTCATATTTAGACTCATCAATTTTCTCTGATTCATCAGTCGTTTCATCGGCTTCTTCGTAATAATCCTCTTCTTCTAAAACTTCCTCTAAAAGTTGATCTTCGTCTTCTTCATCAAAAGATATATCTGCAGACTGTCCCTTAAGAATTGCTATAATCCTCGACGTCATTATCTTGCATATCTCTTCGCGAGATAATACGTCAAGAAGCGTAGCTCCTCCTACAGCATTTAAATACTGCATAGCTACTCGTACATGTTTCTTTTCATCTAAAGCCTGACCATGATCGCTAAAATATTTCAATGCGTCACAAATACCAGCAAGAATTGTAGGATTAGACGCAAATGTATTGCTATAAAAGATGTCACTGACCTTTGTCGTCAAATCGTTCGGACCGATTACATCAAGCCTTGCAAAATGATTTTCATTATCCTTGTCAAAAGTCGCACGCCCTACCCACCAGCATTTTGCTAAACCGTTACGGAAGAAACCAGAACGTGTACCACCACTAAAGAAGAATCTACTGATTACTGCACTGGCATCTGTTTCTTTCTTTTTTAATTGCTTTGACGGATACTGGTATCTATGTCTCATATAGCCGTAAAACGTGCTATTACAGAGCCCTGCCCACAGCCTCTCATCAGAACACTGAGATTCACTCAATGATCTAAGATTGTTATATAGAATCTTACAGTTTTCAAAATCGACTTCACCAATGGACATCGCATCTATTTCAGCAAGTTCAAAATCCGGCACTTCCATAAATTCGGAAAACGGATCACTTCCGTATTCTCTTGCCATCCACTCATTCGTTTCATCCTGAAAATAATGGGTATAGAGCCTTTCCATATTATGTTTCATGAAGTCCACAGCATCCTGCTTCATAAAATACAACTTCATCGCTATTCTCCTAACATTTCCTGCATATTCAAGAAGGTCTTGCCAATCGGAAGTTGCAATAATTCCTGTACAATCTCCGTTATCGTCATATCACCTTCAATAACGTCATCAACAAAATCCTTCCCCTGTTGCTGATAGAACTTAGAAAACTTCAAAAACCATCGGCAACTTTCGTATGTTTCATATCCTTCTCTAAGTGCCTCCATCATATAGGTAAGCGCAGGCATAACAAGAACTGATAAAATCAATGGACGCATCGTTAGATTGTTCTGATACTGGATGTATGCGCTATATACATCTTCATCAACAAATATCTTGATTCGTTCCGAGTCTAGTGCGAAGTGAACAGGACGTTCTTCGTTTTGATCCAATCTCATCTCTCGAACAACACTAAATAGCGATTCTTCCTGCGCTAATTCTTCATAGTTTTTGAGCACATTGATTTTGGGCATATTGTAATATGCCATAATAGCAGCTCGCGGTATCATAAGATCAATGTCATCATAATCCGGATTCAACGTATTATTCCTGTAAAATGGTATATCTGTCTTAGATACCACCATTCCAAGAAATGCCATTTCTCCATTAACCTTACTATTATTGATTCTATAGACTTCTTCATCCGAAAAGGTACGAATAACTGTTCTGAACGCAGTATTTGAGCATTCCATATGAATGATATATTCTGCACGTCCTTGAGAAATCTGGGTCTTTAATCCAGGATTATCAAGGTTCATGTGAAATTTCAGCACAAGGCTATGCATGTCCTGGCTTACTATTTCCGTATCTACAGTAAAGCCTCCGGATGTGTAATCATCGGTATCCTCACACAATACTGGGTAAGGAAATAATCTATTCCTGATTTCCACTTACTTCCACCCCCATTGCGTAGTTTTGTCTTCCGGACACCTGAAAATCGACCACAACTTTCTCGCCCTGGCTAATGCCTTTTAGAACAATCTTTCCATCTTTTATCGACGCCTGATTTGTTCCATTAACGATGTTGTTAATCCTGATAGGCATAGACTTTCCATTTTCGCCCGTTGCCAAAACCTGTACTTCTCCATAGGAAAGATTCTTCTCAGGAATACAGATAAGTCGGTTTACGCCACCACCCACACTTATAACGCGCGCCGAAACATTGATGTATGTCATTCCAGAAAATACTGAGTCCTGACCGCCTTGATCTTCTCTTCCTTTTCTTCCTGTAGGTTTTTGAGGACATTCTCCATCGCGATGCCTATGGCCTGAAAGATTTCCAACATCATCAATTGTTCCTGATACTTTCCTGCTTCCAGTTCCGCCTGCACCACGTACTGAAGTAGTCTTCTTTGGATTGATTACAACCTCAACATTCTTTGTTGTGTCAATGACATTCTCTTTCTTTGGTGCATCACTATCATCACTTCTTGGCGGTTCATTCTTACCAGCGGTATTAAAAAGATTTCCTGTATCAATCAATACTTCCGCACCGGACATTTCCTCGACTTTCTGCCGGATAACTGACTTAACCCAATCTTCCACTTCGGTCTTATACATCTTTGCAAGAGAGGGATTTGAATGTCTGTTAGGCTCCCACTTATCATGAGTAGGATTCTCCATCTCTCTGAAGAACGCATTCAGCCGCTCTCCTTGCAGTTCAAGAATTCCTGTATAAGATATTCCTTTCGGCAAGCCTTTAATTTCGGATATTTTCATTCCCGATTTTCGAACAACCAGGATTTTTTTGTTCAGATCATTTGCATACAGCAATCTAAGACGGAGCTGACCCATCCCATGGAAATTATAGTCTTCATCCACAATCTTATCCGGTTCAGCCATAAGGATTTTATTGAAGTAATATGCATCTTTTGCATATTTCTGATTACGCGCGATAGCATAGCGAACGGTATCTCTGGTAATTTCCTGACCTTCGATGGAAACAACAAGATTCTTGTATTCGATCGCCATCAGAAAGTTTTCCAGAATTTCGCCTATCATCTGGTTTACCCAGTCATTTTTACCATCGACAACAAAGTTAAAGCCAGGGACAAATAGATCTGTTCCAACCTCGCTTCTGGCATATAGTCTGTCCAACTCAGCCATATGAGGTACGGCAATATTTCCATTTGTTTCGCCAAAATAACCGACGGAGCGTCTGATCGGATCCACATCACCATAGCTTTCATCAGAAAAGGACATAAGATGTGCAATGCCCTGCACCGCTGTTTCTCCTGCAATATTCTTTGTTCGATAAAACACCGTCTGATACTTTGAGTTAATGAATGGAGCTGCTTTACCTATACCATAACTGCCCGCCGCAGTCTTGCCGGATGACTTAACAGAGAAAGCCGTTCCTTTTACAAGGCTCACCCACGGAGTTATTCCATGAGAACTGTAAGGGCCTTCCAGCCCCTTTGTATTAAAGTCACTAACTCTTAATAAACAGATTTTTCCCTCTCGAAGGTCACGCAATGCTGTGTTTATAAATGTATGAGTCTTCTCATTACCTTCTTCCGGCCAAAAACTCTTACATTTCAAAAGAATATTCTGTAACCCAGTCATACCCGGAAATGAGCTTATACTTACGAATTCCTTCTTAAATTCAATTCGTACTGGTTCATCCTCCTCATATTGCGCATCAAGAGAGTTCTGGCAGACTTCACGTGCCAGAGCTCTGAGAGGACTTCCTTTGAACCATTCCAATGCAGGATTCGAAAAACCCTCAATATCTCCGTTGTTTCTCGATGGAAAACTCCAACCAATCATTGCTGTTTCTTCCCTTCAAATACCTTATAAGATCTAAATGGCCTACTTCATTACCTTTTCCATAAGAGAGGTATAACTATCTACCACATCATAAACAACATTATCCCCACTGATTGCTCTAAAGTGTTCTCTAGCACAATGAATCTTGGCATCCTCTATAAGCCTTAGCTGCATGGATGACATAGGTCCCTTCAATTCGCTTTTAAGATCTTCTCGCAAGATCTCACTTACATTGTCAATAAGCTTCATAATTCACTCTTTAATGAAATGCTGTAATAATAGTATCCTCACCTTTACGTCCATCACCCTTACAGTTAACAGCTCTACGAACTTGAACGACTCTAATATCAAACCTGCTATAAAGGTCATATATTCTAGGATGGTTCGAATTCGTCATCATCACTTCGCATCCCATGTCATATAAATCATTAACAATCTCTGCCAGTTCTTCCTGATCCGGTTCGTAAAACCGATCACTTGTATATCGTAGAAATATCTCTCGCTCCGTCACCTGAAAATATGGAGGATCCAAGAAAATAAAATCTCCTGGTTCTGCATACTTCTTTAGAATTTTCTTGTAATCACCACAAAGAAGCTTTTTCTTTTTTAGCACCTTAGCTGCCTTAAGGATCTGCTCTTCGTTACAGAACTGCGTCCTCTTGTTTTTCCCATACGGCACATTAAATCCACCTTGTCTATTTACTCTGTATAAACCATTAAATCCGGTCTTGTTAAGAAAAATCATTCTTGCAGCAGCTTCTACTTCACTAAGACTTTTCCAATCCAAAGCTCTGATTCTGTAATACTCTTTCTCCGTATTCTTATACTTTTTTAATTCTTCTATGACTTGATCCGGATGTTTAGAAACTGTCTTATATAACGCAATCAGTTCCTCATTACAGTCAGATAAAACCGCAGTCTCCGGAGAAAGAGCGAAAAACATTGCCCCTCCTCCCATAAATGGCTCTATGTATTTTCCTTTGTATTCCGGAACCAAAGGCAGCAATTCGCCCAATAATTGCCTCTTACCTCCGGCCCATTTTAAAATAGGCTCTACATTTTCATTCACTAGCTGTTACCACTTCCGTTTTACTGCACCACAAGTTCAATTAAATAGTACTTTGCCCTTGTATATGCGATATAGTTTATATTCTGCGATACGTCATTCTTGTGAATATAAATGATCATATCCGATTCCAATCCCTTAAATGCCTCAACGGTAGAAACCCTAATCTCCTCTTCAGTCTTACAAGGGTGGTCTACAAAATTCCACTTAGCGATTCCATCCGGGAAAAGACCGTTAAACTCATCCAAATCATCCACCAAGATAACCATGGAAGATGTTTGCAATTTTTCATCCACCAAATACTCTTTCAAAAGATTATTCAGTCGCTGTGCAAGTTTCTTATTTCCAGCTATGTTCTCACTCTTAGGAGTCGGACCTTCTACCGGATTAGTAATCACATCCTGCCCTAATTCGGTTTCACTGGTTGCATATTTATATATATTGGCAGTGTTTCTAATGTTCTCGTGAAGCAAGAAAGGCGGGATCTCAATCATAAAGGCATCCCCAAAGGTTTCTGCCCTCACCTTTTGAACATCATCATAAAAGACTCCTAAACGGGATTGCTTTTCATCTTTAAGGAAGAGTTTTAGATTAAAAGCATCTTCCTCAGAAAAATCCTGTGCTTCATCCACGAATATGGCATCATACTGCCCTTTTACACCTTTGCTCTTCAGCGCATCCAAATCCACCACATCTACGCCCTCTCCCGCCATACCTTTTAAAGTACTGGCAAGAGCTACCGATTTACAGGTAAGAAGCACCTTCCCGCCGTTCTCAGCCTCACTATTGGCCAATTTAAGAGCAATCCATGTCTTTCCGGTTCCTGCGCCTCCGCGGACGTAAAACTGCCGAATATTCGACAAAAAATAAATGTAATTATCCTGTACGCGATTTACTTCATCTAGCTGCTTCTCCTTAAACTTGACTAAAGCTCCAGCTGCAGCTGCCATAGCAGTTCTTTTACGAACCATATCCAAAAAGAATTCATGTTCCTGCTGGCTATATCTGTTCCTGCCAAATCGCGCTCCGCCCCAGGCTTTGAACATTCCTTTAAGCTTCTCCGCCAGATTATTCATCTCTGGAGATTCTATGGTACATATACTATCTCTGTTACTTATGCTTTCAGAGTGCGGGAGTACATAAAACGGAAATACAGCACCTGCGCCAAATAATCCGGAATAATCTATGTTGTATTCCTTCTTGTATTTATCCTTAAAAAAATACATGCTATCTTCGGCCTGCTTATACGGGCTTCTGTCCAGATCTCGCGGCCCATACTTGATCGTATAAAGTGTCCAGACTCCTTCCGGCGATATTTCCATATGACTACCGCCTTTTACTTCCAGGCATAAGAATCCATACTTTGGATTCTCAATAATGAAATCGGCTTCTGATTTCTCCAACGATCCGTCTTTTCTTTTGCGATTCCACTCCACCGAATAAAAAACCGTATAGGAATCATCAAGTTGATCTCTTAGCTGGTTATATACTTCCAGTTCTGAGTCTTCTGGATCCAGCACATGAATATTCTTTGGATACATTACTGCCATAGCTACATCTCCCAAAATCCAACAAATGGTTTCTTTGGGTCAGGGTTTTCCTTTAATGTATACATGTACTTTCTGCCCAGATCATGATTGAAAAATTCACAGCAAATCTCAGGCAATACCATACAAGCACTACAGGATGTGTCATCGCGTTCTTCGCAAATAGGATCAAAAATACAATTCTTCGTCTCCGTAATTGCCTTTTGCAGGAAGTTATAGTAGTTAGTCTCTATCATTCCTGATAACGCACCTAGAGGCGTTCCTTGGGAAGTCTGCGCATAGATAAAGATGCTTGTAGTTTCTAGAATGATAACTTCTGTGAGGGATGTATCCTCCAACCCGCTTATTTCTCCAGCTGTCTTCATAAACGCGTGAGAAATCGAATGAAGTAGTCCAAATACATTCTTCGTAATCTTTTCACCTTCATCTACGCCACTGAAGATATTTACCAATTCGCTGTGTACATTCTCTGCAAACCATTCTTTTACAGCGACCTCATCTTCAACATCTGGCATCTCCGCTTCCGTAATCACTTCGTTGATAAGAAGCCAATTAAGGATCTTCACCCTGTCGATTTCAAAGAGAATTCCTTCCGTCTCCAGTTTTGCCCCATAAACCAAAGATGAATTGTCTTTGTATTTGTCGAAAGCTACAAGTTTAAGATTCTTCTTAGCCTGAGCCGGATCCGAAACTCTTCTCGTATATCCATAAGTGCAGTTTATAATTTCAATATCACAGGAAACCTGCATTGAAGAGATTCCCATCTTACGATTCAGATCAAGGATATCATCCTCAGAATCGATGAAATCCATTGATAACTGCTTGCTGATAGAATCCTCAAGTGTAAGAACCTTGGGAGCATACTTCAACGTGTTATACTGCATTAACTTAAATGCAAAGCTTTCTATCAATCTTCCATAGGATGTCTCGTCCTGCTTTTTAAGTTTTGCAAAAAGCTGAGCGCAGGCATTTACAAAAGGTTCTACGGAAAGAGCACTCTCAGTTGTTACAGATACCATGCTGTTAATCATTGCTTCACGCATGGATTCCGGTAGTGCTCCGCTATCAATCATCTTCTGAATGGTTAACTCTGCTTCTTTTCTCTTGGCATCATTAGTATTATGATCGCTGAAAGCAAGTGCCAAATTATCAAGTATTTCTACGAACTTGTCTTGCGTAAGTTTATTAAACCACTTAGCAACCAATACCTTTTGCGCTGTCAGGCCCTTTTCAAAGAACTCACCATTCCGCTTATCAGCTATATTAATAATCTTCAGCGAAAAAGGCTTATAATTTCTTGTAGATTCCGCGTTGTCGGGAACAAGTCTCGCTTTGCAGTTTGGACATGATATGGCAAGTTCTGCTTTTCGCTCTCCAGAATCTGTGACAGCAATCATCCTGTATGGGTTTTCATTCGGAAGATATTTCATCTTCTTATAACCACCGGCCACATATGGAATCTTTACCGCTTCAGCATGCCCGCACTCACAGGCATATACCATTTGCAGCTGCTTAAGAATAGAACCGCAAGTAGGGCATTTCCATTTCATGTGATCAATGTCATCGGCATTTCTTTTCTGAATAACCTCGTGACAAGAGTTGCAGTAAAACACCAAAGGTGATTTCACTCCTACGATGTCCTCTGCAGTTTCATTCATCGCAGGCTCCACAATTGTATAGCTATGTACATGATCATCTGTGCTAAAAGAAGAAATATCCCCGCCTCGATTACCAAACAATCGAATCTGACGTTTGATCTCACCCTCTATAAAATTCTGGTAAACATCATCCATCCTGCGATAGTTCCAACCGCTAATCTCAGCAGTAATACTTGAGCCATCTCCTCGGCTTGCTACCCACATATGCGGGAGGAAGCTGTATACAGCCTGGCTTTTACTTCTTGACATATTTGTACTCATAAAAGTTTTCCTCTCTTAATCGATTCGTATAGTAACCTGTTCCTCGGTATCTCTCAGGCTTCGCATAGGTTTCTTGTTTCCGCGCGAGTATCTGGAAATACCATCAGATAAAAATTCATTCGGCCCCGGTGTATATGTCTTTAATCCATTACAAATCCTTAGAACTTCATCTATTATTGCTTCACGATATGCATCGGACATCTTCTCCCCATCATTGCATCCGTATGCTCCAATAAGTATCTGCGCAACTTCCTTTGGATCTATGTCCTCATTTTCAAACGCTTTCTTCCATGTGCTCGCAGAATAAACATTCTCTATATTCAATGCCGGCGCATAGTACTGATATAACGTAGCCACCAACAAGCCTGGCAATGTACAGTAGACTGCATTCTTGGCCCAGCGGTTGATCGGCACCGGTTCTACCAGATCATCTTTGTTCTGATGGAAGATAACAAAGTTCTTCAAATACGATCTGTCTCTTACTCGCGTCAATCGAATCAGGTCCATTACGATACCAGTGTACCTACGACCTGTTCTTGAATATGCCTGAATGTACTCCGCATTGTTATTTGGAATACCAAAGAAATACATAACGTTAAATGAATCTTCATCCACGCCGTGAGAAATTGTACTTGTTGCAAGCAATAAGTTTTTGCTTTCCAGATTCTTACGATTCTCTTGGATCTCAAAGAGCGTCTTTCTTACACTCTGGAAATCCGTATCGCTCGTCATGGATTCCGGATAGTACTTTGGAATGCCTTTATCCTCTAAATAGTTGTTAGCCTGGTTCTGGAATGCGTTGTAAAGATTATTTACATCATTCTTGACCTTGTTATATACAAGCTCTATCCAGTAGTCATAGAGTTTCTCTTTAAGTTCCTCTACAGTTCCCTGATATCCATATTCATTCTTAAGAAGATCATGGTAATCTTCAGCATGTGTCATCATGTCATATACAATCACTCTCATGGCAAGAACCGACTGCCATACGCTATCCGTAATTGATCTTCCATACGGCACATAGCCAAGAATAATACGAGTAATATCATTCTCATCCGTCTTGGAATAGAAGTTCCGATTGTTCTGCATCAACGGGTATTCGCAAGGAAATCTTCTGCCGTTCATATGATACAGATTATTAAGATGCTCCTCATACATGGAAATCGTTGCAGTCGCACCTACATATCTAATCTTTTTACGTTGAGGTTCCGGAACTAATTTTTCAGCATAATACTTCAGGAACGATTCATAATGAGAGTCAAATGTTCCCAGGCTTTCCTTGACCAAATGAAGCTCATCCTGAATAAACAGTGTCGGAATCGGATCCTTGAGTAGCTTGACCGTCTCAAGTGGGTTCTTACATCCTGCTTTGGCACATAAGCATTTCGAACCACTGGTAAATCCATGTATCTTACATCTGTTCTTTACCTGACCAAAGAGCATCTTAAACTCATCGGTAGTTCCTACCATAGCCATCTTATCGATCGTACTTACAATTACAGACGGCAAGTATCTATAGATTTCACTATCGACAATGTACAGCGGAAGCGCGTGAATCTCGCAGTCAGGATTATCACAAACATGCTCTAATCTCCATCCCTCCTGATTGAATTTCACGTTAATCATCTTCTTACCACATACAGGACAGGTATCAATAAAACGATAGTATTCATTTAATGTTTCTTGATCACTTTCAAGTATCAGCTGCTTACTTGCATTCTGATTTCCTCGATTACTCAACTGTTCATACGGATCAATTCTGTTCGGCGTATTAGCCTGCCCCACAAAGAAGCCTAAAAAAAACGCATTTGTATCCCGAAGTTGTGCCTCCTGTTTTCTTACGATATTAGCTTTCATGACAACAGTAAGAACACGTTCCAACTGCTGAACGGCAAGTAACCTAAGTGGATACTTCAGAATTGCGGTTACGCCTTCATCCTTCCCTCGAACTCGATCAAAGAACATCGAGAAAACAGTTATTCCAAGGAATGCTTCTGTCTTACCACCACCGGTAGGGAAGTAAAGCAAATTCGCTATATCGTTATCTGCTTTCTTTAACGCAGGATCTGGATCATCCTTGTATTCGCCTCGGATTACTTCGCAGATCATAGACACAATAAACACAATCTGGAACAGTCTCCATCCCTCAATAGGATGCGTATTGGAATCCAGCTTTGTTTGGAACGTTTTGTTCATAAGAACAAAAGCACGTTTCACCCAATCCGTGTATTCAATCTGTTGAATGCCATCTTCAAATCGAGCTATCTCTGTTTCATAATCAGATAATGCATCGCGATAGTTTTCTCTAGCTACATCGGATAAACCTTCGGCATTGTTAAACTCCTCATGACAGTTCTGATAATCCTTCTTTAATTCCGACAGAATGAATTTCAGATTTTTTACCGGATCTTCAATTAGAACATTGAACTTGGTATACGCACTATACTTATCAATGGTGATGGTACGCATCTGGTAGTATCTCGGAATATTTACAGTTCTAAGTGCGTTCTTGTCCACATCAAACTCAACAGAGGCATTTTCTGCTACCGCGTAAACTGGGTCTTTTTTCTTAAATCCGGTCTTGAAATACCTCATCGGTATTTCCTTGAACTTGATGCCTTCATCAGCAACAACTGTCATTCCGGCATCATAAATCTTCGGAAGATATCCGAGATTCTGTCTATCCGGCTTTGCAGTCTTATTAACCATCTGGAATGTGAAATAATAGTCTCCGTCTTCCTCGGAAATGATCTGATAGATATCAACGCTCCAATGAGCATTGACTCTATCCGGTTTGGCAACACACTTTAGTTCAAATCGATCCTTGTCGATCAAATCACTAAAGAATAAGTCCGCATCAGGAACGATTCGTATCTCGTCCACAATCTGATCCGCAATAAGGTTTAATTGATCATTGATTACTGATTCCAGATGTGTTTTTCCGCAAGTAATATCCGCAAGAGAAACCTCTATTCCATCTTTAAGGACTTCTTCAATGGCAACCTTCTTATACACCTGTGGAAGCTGATAATGGGCGTCTGGATACTTTTCCTTTAGTTCTTCAATAGATTCATAAATACAATGATCTCTTTCTGATTGAATACGAATAATATAATCTTTGACCTCTTCATACGTAGGCAGCACGGTATAGAAAAGTAATCCTCGGGGAATGATACGTAAGCTTCCCGCGGAATTCTTGTCTATATGAAACGACAGACTGATGGACGGGATGCTTTCAAATTGTTTAGAAAGCTCTTCCCTATAACCGCCTTCAAAAGTTTCTTCATTTCGATCCTCCGCCATGGTACCCGCCATGACAACCTTCTCAGGATCTTCTCCAACAATCCTTTCCGGAAAATCTCTTCCCGAAACACGATCTATGTACTTGTCTGTAAGAAACTTTGCCACTACATTGTAATCGTTCATTTCTTTTCCCCGTTTCTGATAATGTCGTCTATTACCGTACCTGTTTCTGCATCACTCAACACATATAAAACTTCTCTTGCTCTCGAACACGCTGTGTACAGCTTTCTCATCTGAACCTGAGCGGCCTCTTTTGCGTCATCCTCAAGATCCTTAATAGATTCCCACTTGCTCAATCTGTGTCGATGACCACTTTCGTCGAATACATAGGTGTACGGATATAACCCTGTTAAAACTACCGCTCTAAAATCCAGCCCCAATGACGAATCAATTGATGAGACAACAACGCCGTTTGAGTTACTATATGTAGCACGCTGCCCATCATCCGTAGTCGAAATAAACGAGTACGGAATGCTATTATCTTCAAACGCTTTTCGTATCCAATATTGGATATGATAGTTAAGCGCCTTATTATCTTTCACCGGATACAGAACCGCTATTTCAGAGTAACCGATGTGATACTTCTCAACGATTTCCTTTATAGCGTTTACTGTCTCCGTTTGAATATTGACTCTGCTTATACCTGTTTTGACTTTGAGAGCAACGTTCTCACTCACACCTTTTTCAAAGAGGTCATATTCAAACTCATCTATATTGATCATCTTAAATCTGCTCAAAAAGCCATTCATGTAGACCAGCATACGATTTAAGAATCCACTTATCTCAGGACTATTTCTGTAATTCTTTTCGATGTATTTTACGCGTCCTGTAAAATCCAATCTACCGTCATTTATCTTTTTCCACGGTGCATCACCTCTTCGGCTTTGATTTCTAACCGTTTGATTTAGATCTCCAGCCATCAAGAATAATGCATCATCCGTTTTTTCGAGAAGCAAGTAACAGAGTTCCAAGTACAAAGGTGTAAAGATCTGCACCTCATCTATAAAGATTGCCTTGAATCGGATTTTAATCTGATTGCTTTTTACCAGTTCAATGCATTCCTGAATCTGTTCATCGGTTGCAAAGCCTTCTATTGTTTTTCCCAAGCATTCCTTAAAAAGCTTGGCCACAAGTTTATGCAAAGTCAGAATATATAACTTTCTATGTTTATCACTGTTAAGGCCCGCACAGTTTTTTTTAAACCGATACGAATCAGCCAGGTTATTGTTATAGCAAGTCAGCAGTATGTTCTTATCCTTGTACATACTGGCATACTTAAATGCCTTCGAGAGCAGCAAGACACTTTTACCGGCGCCTGCATTGGCAAGCATCACTCTGTGACCTCGGCCCATATCATTTATCTGGGCCACCTGATAATCATCCAAGTAAAATGTCCTATATTCTACTTCATTACCGTTTATCTCTTCACTCTCAGCTGGAAGCTCATCGGATGTTTCCACGACTTCAACTTCATCTTTTTCTTTGAGCACCACCGTGTACTCCGGTGCTAATCTTTCAAAAATCGCCAAGCACTCTTCATCAGATAACCTGGCAAAGTTGGAGTCATACGGCATTCGTATATCATCAAACATCCTAAGATCCTTTAAGAATTTAGGACGATTCTTTGCAGTTGTCGGAATAAAAAACCTAACCGCGGAATATGGTGCAAATGACAGCAACGTGTCAGCATCGCATGAAGCAACTGGTATTTCTACATCTGGGAAGATAAAAATATGTTTATATGGGAACTTTAAAATCTTTTTATCCCCACTTCTCGCAATCAAGAGTCTGGAATTCAAAAGTCTCTCATATATAGCAGGTTCAATCACTTTTTCCATTGCAAGGTATCCTGCCACAGAAGCCGGATCCAAGTTGCCCTGGACAATTGAAAAAGTAATCAATCCTTCGTTCGGGCTTATATACATTCCCATGTGTACTTTGTCTGTAGCGAATCCTACCGGGTCGATTCCAATCGCAAAGCATCCTTCTTTTAAATTTCGTATTGCATTGCGAAGCAAGAATCTTTCCGCAGCATTGATGTGCTCTTTTTTCTCAAATTCGCGTGGCCAAATCTTGACTGGCATCGTGTGTCACCTCATCCCAATAGTTTGCTATACCTACTGATCCTTTTCTCCATCCTCAGGAATCATTTCCATAATATCCCCGACATCGCATTGCAAATGAGCGCAAATCCTTTTAGGCACATCCATTGAGACATCTTCATTTCTGCCTAGCTTAGCTAGTGTATTCGGACTCATCTCGATAGCTTCCAGTAAGTCCATCTTCTTCATGCCTTTGTCTATCAACAATTTCCACAGCTTGTTATAACTTACTCTCATTCTCTATTTTCCTTATGTGCAAATCGCATAAACTGGCCATTTGACCATACAATAGTACAGGGTAAATTATAACATAACAGCCTTCAGTTCTCAATAATATAGTTATAGAAATCTATAATTGTCTGAAATCTCTTTTCTGAGAACCTCCAATATTGAAAGGTACTC
The DNA here is from genome assembly GCF_001461035.1 of Acetivibrio ethanolgignens. Taxonomy (GTDB): domain Bacteria; phylum Bacillota; class Clostridia; order Lachnospirales; family Lachnospiraceae; genus Velocimicrobium; species Velocimicrobium ethanolgignens. Next base: position 26,135 of record NZ_LNAM01000002.1, read on the forward strand.
CTTATCAAAAACACATTAAAACATGCCTAACATGCAACTTTATATGCACCTGCTTTTGACCCACAAGAAACAAACACGACAGGAAGGCAGGAAAATCAAATCCCCTGCCCCTCATCAAAATTCATCATAATCATCCGGATCAACCCCTGCATCTTCCAGAGCTTCTCGTCGTTCATCCTCATCCATATCAGCTAACTCTTCTATATCAATTCCAGCCATTTCAAGTTCATCTATCAACTCGTCATCCTCTTCTAAATCATCACTTCCGGTATAGAAAGCATCATCTCCCGTCAAAGCAATCGCTTCCTGTCGACTACCTGCCATCATCTGCAATCCTACATATGTTTCAAATCCATCTGTTTTTCCATCTCCATTAAAATCAAATAAAGGTCTATCAAAGAATCCCATAATATCCGCCTCCGTTTCTTTTTCCTTTTTGCTTGATATATAAACCCATTTACCAATCCTCATCTTCCATGGCGTCATCCACACCGGAAGCATAATCATCATCGCTCCAGTAGCGATCCCAGTCATAATCATCATCCTCATAAATCGCATTGTAGCCATCATCATAAGAATCCATAGAACTCTGATTCTTCTTTGAAGAACTACTGCCGGATGAATAAGTTTTCTTGCTGTTTGAAGTCGTGCTACTGCTCTTTTCGCCGGAAGAAGTATTGCTACTCTTAGTGGTTGAGGAACTACCGGAGCTTTTAGAGCTTCCGCTATACGAGGTGCTGCTCTTATACCTGTAAGTGCTGTTATCATGTAAGTAGCAGTAACTGCATCCATCCTTAGCATCATTATCACACCCGCTCTTAATACATTTCGGTGTACCCAGATCTATCATCCAACCAATAAAAAGTAAAATTCCAAGTGTGCACAGAATTGCCATTCCTGTACTCATTCCATTTGCATTGCTATTCATAATCGTTTCCTCCTTCGATACCATCTTGTCCTTATTTACATATGATAAGCCAGAATATCATTCCGATTAACAAGATTGCTCCTAGTAGCTCATTGATACCATAACCAATAATGAGAGCAATGATATAGAAGAGCCAGACCTTTCCGCCTGAACCACTTGAACCGCCTCTTGAACCGGAGTAATAACCTCTTGGTCCATCAGTTCCATCGTAAATACAATCGCTATAATGAAACCCATCACTTCCGCCACAATCCGGACAATGTCCTCTGTCTTCGCTCATATTTTTTCCCTCCCTTAATGGTTATTCCTTTATTAGTGATGCCTATAATTCTCCATCTTCCCGGCACTCCCGATAGAACGGGCACATCAGGCAACACCTGCCACATTTTCTCATTTTCATTCTTTTCTTTAGCCAGAAAATGATTCGTTCCATTGTATTCTCCCTTGTTCTTTATTTCCCCTTTATTGCACTTACCACGCCGCCAATGACCGAGGTAATGACAATGATTAGAATCACCAATACAAACGCCGGGACATCATCAACCTCAATATTCAGAATCATAAGAAGAAAGGCAACTCCGACAAAGCCTCCAATGACACATAGGATTGCTCCGAATGTTGACATTCCATTCCCTGAACCCGATGAATATCTATAATTTCCTTCCGTTCCCTCATACGTACATCCCGGATAGTGGTGACCTCCTGTTGCATCACATTCATGGCATCGATTTTCATGATTATATTCACTCATACGAACTCCTTCCTGCTCAAACAGAGCTCCTGCAAAAATCATTTCCTCTTTGATAATGTTTTGCTTTGGTTTGTTGTTGACTTTATCTTATTCCAAGAGCTGTCCGTTACAAAGGCCAGCTTACTTTCGCTACAAAGCTATTTTTCTTTAAAGATCTTTAAAGATATGAAAAATAGAATGAAAAATAGAAAAAGGACAACCGCCACAGCATAACACCGAAGCAATTGCCCGTTTTCCTTTATTCATGATTCAGATTTTCTAAAAACTCTTCCGTCTTTGCGCGCAGCTCCTCCACAACTTCCTCCGGTCCTACTACCTTCACATCCTTGCCAAGACTGAATATCCAGCCAAAGAACTGTGGTCTGACATTCACATCCACATGCAGTTCGCTGTGTTCGTCATCAATTGGTCGAAAGGAAATGTCCTTGCCGAATCTGTCAATGAAGACGCCGCACATATAATTGGCAAATTGTATTTTAACCCTTGCTTTCTGTCCCTGATACATTCCGAAGGTTGCTTTGGAATATTCGGCCATATCAAAATTTTGGAACACTTCCTTACCGGCACGTTTATCTTCTTCGATGGAGATATGCATCATCTTATCTACACGATAGTGCTTAATCTTATGATCCAAATTGTCGAATGCCACCATGTAATAGTTCTCGTCATCCCAGGTAAGAGCCCAGGGGCTGACAACGAACCAGTCTCCGTTATGTCTTGGAACAAGTTTTTTATTAATGTCCCATTTATAATATTTGAACCGGATTTTCTTGTTCTGATTGATTGCGGTATGAATATCATCGACATTGTAATACACAGACTCATTCATTGTCTTTACCCGATCATTGATATACACCTGACGCTGCAACTGCTTCGCCTGATGCTCACTGACAAAACTCTTAATTTTTGTAATCAGCTCACGGGATTTTGTCTGCGTGATAAACTTCGACGACTGAATTGCATCGATGAGAAGTTTCACTTCTGCAAGCTCAAATTCTCTGGCTCCCACATGGTAATAGGTTTCTCTGCCAATCTGTTCCTTGATAATCTCCACGCCAAACTTATCCGTCATATCTTGAAAGTCAGCATAGATACTTTTTCTTTCTGCTGTCACATCATATTTTTCTAATTCTTTCATGATCTGCGGCATAGTAAGACTATGCTCGTCATCTGTCTTTTCCTGCATGATTTTCATGAGATATGTAAATTTGAACTTCTGATTGGTTCCTCTTGACATGGGGGCTACCTCCGAATAAACTTCATCATCTTAATTATCGTCTTCCCACGTCATTAAGTTCACCATTTTGGATTAAATTATGGAAATTTATCGGACATCATCTTTCTTCTCGTCCTTAAATAGCGGCGCATTAAGGCCGCAATCGTTGTTGCTTCGCAAGTTAGCAAGCAGTGCCTTCGTGATCACACGAATGCTGTTTGCTTGTTGGAGGCACATCCCCAATCCCCTTAGAATGACATCCCTGATGTCAAGCTGCGCCCTCACTTTGTGAGTGCTGATTGATTCCCGCAATGCCGGAATTGCAAAAAAGAGGGCAACCACCAAATCACTTTTTGATAATTGCCCCCATAGCTATCTTTGCTGCTGCCTTTTCTTTTTCAAATCTTCCTCCTGGTCCCAGGTCTTCTGAGCCGCATAGAAGGATTCCACATTTTGCTTCGCTATCTGATAATCCCGCATCTCTTTTTTTATTTTTTTGTATTCGCTGTAAGCAGCTTTTTTCTCCGAAAGCAGTCTGGCAAACTCTTCATTCAGATCCTTTACTTTCGGAATCTTGCCATCCGGCAGATTGGAAAATGCTTCCTTTGCCGCTTTGTGAAGTGTGATTTCTTCTCGATGTGCTTCAAAGAATTTTTTGCTGTATCCGGATTTGCGATATGCCACATAAGTATCCCTGGTCTTGGAATAGTTGATGATGTGCGTTTTCAAAACTTTGTTCTCTGCCATTTTGGTTTCTGCATCCTTGATGATTTTCATCAGCTCATGATATCTGGCAGCGCTTCCTTCTACCAAAGCATCCAGCGTTTCCTTATCGTGAATATCGTGCTGCTGTAAAAACAAAATGGACTCCGCAAACTGTTTCACATTATATTTCTTCGCCCATCGAATGTACCCGCCGTTCTTTCCCTGCGCCATCTTTTCCTGAATATCAACCACAAGATCAAACTTCCGTTTTTCTCTTGGAGGCTGTTTTGGTTCCCTGCTCTCCGTCTTATTCTCAGGCAGCTCCGCTTCACCAGCGATCACCTTTTTCAGATGCTCCTCAGAAAAATCCTCTCCCAAAGAGCGGAACCGGATAAACCGCTTTTGCTCTTTTCCACAGATTGCAGTGTGTTTCCCTCGCTTAATCTCATATCCTTCTGCCTGTAATAATTTGAGAAGTTCTTCAAAATCTGCGGGCTTCTGATCCAGGCATTTCAGGATATCTTCCCGGATAATATCCCTCATGCTTACTCGTTCCGGGTACTTGGTACGTCTCTGTCTCTCACTCGGTTTTGTCTTTGGAATGATGGATAAACCATGCTCCAGGCAGATAATATCGCTGAGTCTCTGCAGGGCAATTCCTGAAAACCAAAAGTCCCTGAACTTCCGGTCACAATCCAGATTGGTGGAATTGAAAATGATATGATTGTGGATATGAGCCCGGTCCACATGTGTTGCCACAATAAACGCATGCTTCCCTTTGGTGAATCTCATACCGGTTTCATATCCAACTTCATTTGCTTCCTCCGGCGTAATCTCTCCGGGCTTAAAGGACTGGCGGATCTGATAGGCAATGACATCACCCTTGGGCTGTCTCCACGTTTTTTTCAGATAATCTATTTTTGACTGTGCAAATTCCCAATCAACAAAATCCGGTTGGCACTTATAAGAAGAGATATATTTTCCGTCTTCTGTTTTCTCTCCATTCTTTGCATAATCGGTTCTGTCTTTCAGACACTGCATTACGGAACGTCCCTTGTTCTGATGCATTGCTATCAGTTTTGTCGCCGCCATTTTCTCACCTGCCTTACATAATTGCAGTCAGCTTATCAAGCATCTTTCGCATTTCCTGCAAAATCTCTTTCTGGTTGTTTTTCAGTTCCTCGATGTCTTCCCGGTAGATGCTTCTGGTTTCATTCGCTCTCTTTGCGTACTGATTCAGATTATTCCCGGATATCTGCAACAGTCTGAGAATCTCCTTCAGGTCAGAAAGATCCATCACGATCACAAAACCATTGAGTGCCATCCGTAACAGATATGCGGTCATGCTCCTGATACCGGCTTCCTCCATCCGCTCCTTAATCCGGTCAACTTCCTCCGGTGTGACACGGATATGAATGTACTTAGATCTCTCTACCATCCGGTGATCTCCCTTTCAAAGCAGCAGACCGGTACCGGCTTTCTTTCCGGAACAGGTATCAGAGGCGTTACCTGTTTGCTCTGTTCCTTCAATTTTTCCAAAACCGATTTCTTATCATCCGGGATGATTTCAAGAGTGCCGACTGCCGGCTCTGCCTTCATATTGTTGATCACGCCGTCAAGATTGTTATCATTCTGTTCCACCATATCCTCAATGCCCTTCATCGGATTTCTGCTGATGGACGGTCCTGCCCCGGCGGCTTCCTCCGGACTGCCGCCGTCCATATCCTCTGATACTTCCACCTCATACTCTCCATGGATCTCATCCCATTTCTTAATCTTTCTTGTTTTTGCTTTTTCCATTCTTGCCTTCTCCCTTCTCAAAACTTAGCTGGAACACTGCTCTTTTGTTCTCATCAACCGACATCACAACCGTGGTATCATAAGTCTTTCCTGTCTTCTGTGACTTGCATCCTTTCAGCTCCGCCTTTCCATCATGCAAAAGCTTTGATGCTGTCTGCTTTGTCATTTTCTTTCCAAGTGCTTCAAAGAAACGGTTCTGTTTCCAGAGAACAAAACTGCATGGTAATCATAGATACAGACTTCACAGTCCTCATTGATGCGATCCTCCGTACATTTTTCCTCACAGATACACTCCGCTTCTTTTCCCTGTGCAAACACAGTAAGTGGTGTAAATCCCACTAATGCGGCCATTCCAACAAGCACTCCTGATACGAATTTCTTCATCATCTTAGTTATCTTCATCCTGATCATCCTCCTCATTCTCATCAAACAGATTTTCCTCATCCTCCGCCGGCTTATCCCCGGCATGATTCATGGTTACAGGTTCAGGCATTTTTACCTGACCGTTTAACAATTCCTGCAATTTTCCGCTGCCTGCCAGCTGTAAAAACTGTGCCAGCTGTTCAGGAGATAAATTGTAGGATGCAACATCACTCACAATCTGCTGGTTTTCCTCTTCTTTGAGCTTCGCCTGCAGCTGCTTCACCTTTTTCTCCGCTTCATCTCTCTTTGCGATTGCCTTTTGCAGATCTTCGCGGAGCTTGTCTAATCTTGCGTACATTTCCTTTCCTCCATTCAAAAAGCGCCCCCGGAAGGAGCGCTGAAATTATTGTTACTGAATCCTGCCATAGCAGTACGCGTGTGCCCTCCAGTATGCCGTGTCATAGGATGCATACTGAATAGGGTTTCCACAATATCCGTCTCAATATGAATGAGCCTCGGCTTTGCAGTTTTCATGGATTCAGCATGAATTCCGAAGGTTAAGTATTTTGTCTTGGTAAGACCGTTATTTCCTGCCTCCATCTGATGCAGGAGCACTTCTGAATACTCATCCCGGACATCATCAAATCCATCTTTCTTATGTGCAATGGCAATGCTCTTCTCAAAATCAGAAACATCCGTTGCCATGTTATTGAAGGATAACTGAAAGTTGATGGAACTGTCGAAAAAGTTTAAGAAAGAACACCATTCCTCAAAGATCTCCGTCTTGTCCTCCTGCTGTGCCAGCTGATAGTTGATATCCTGGAACTGTATTGTCTTTGTATAATAATCAAGCCCTTCTCTGCAAATGCCATCTGGAAACATCCGGTCAAAAGGGATACTCTGTTGGGCAGTTCTTGGAATACCATCATTTTTCTGGGCATTTCTTACGATTTCCTTTACAGCTCTCTGCTCGTCCCTTGTTAATCCCTCCGGCATGGTGAACTTTCTTTTTTCCTGATTCTTCTTTTTGCGAATGTCGAACAATGTTTTCTACCTCCTTCTCTGCTTTTGCCTGCCTCATTAGTGCGGCATAATAGTTGTCCGTCATATATGGACGTATCTTCGGCCTCTTGAAGATTGCCTGTATCATGTGACTCAATATGACCTCTAAGTGCTGACCATTTTTCTCATACATAGCCAGAAAGAAGAATGGCATCATGATTGCCATCATCCCCATGACCGCTGTATTGACTTTTACTACGGTTTTGAGCAAAAAGAATGATGGTACTCCTATGAGTGCCGCCATACCAAAACAGATCAGCTGTCTTTTTGTCAGATTGAACATCACCTTGCTTTTTACTTTTGTCAGGTCCCTCGGGACACTGATATAAGATGCTGCCATAATCTTCCTCCTTAATGAGCATGAAGTATGCTCTTTGCTACTGCTCCCGTCTTAAACAGGGTAAAGGCTAACAAAACGGTGAAGCCCATAACCCTCCATAGCGAGCCAATGATATCTGCGTTAAATGCTACCGACTGAATCAGAACTGCGTAGATTCCCACACATACCATGATCAGAAATCCCTGGAATCCAAGTGCAAACAGGCTTCTTACATAATTCTGTCCCATCATGCTCTGCTCCCTGTTTCCAAAGGTCGCAAACGGAATCGGTGCAAGGCTGACCATAAGATAGATCTCCACCATTCGTCCGTTGATGATGACGAAAATGATTGCTGCCAGTATATACATAAGGAACTGCACAACAAACGACTGTAAGAATATCCCAAGCAGTGGTCCCAAATCCATTGCTTCCAGTGTGGTCTGCATTGTCGCAAGGGTGCTTGCATCAATTGCCGTGCTACCCTGAATAATACCTCCGGCCCGGCTTACCACGCTCTGCGATACATCAAATACCGCCATCGTGATATCAAAGGTGTGTGTGATCAGCTCTACTGCCACAAAAGTCTTAAAGATCCACTTAAAGATAAACCATGTCTCAAAGCTTGCCAGATTGTTATAACTGATTATCAGCTGTATCAGCTCATAGCAGGCTATGAAGGTCAAAAGAATACCCGCGATCGGCATGATTACCGTTTCTGACAGGTTCCTGACCATATTGAATACCGCCGGCAGAAAACTGCTGGGAGTCTGTCCTACCTCTGTTGCAATCTGCCCCACCTGGTTATTCACAGAGGAAAATGTGTTGGTGAGATTATTCATGATACCTGATACAAGCAGTCCTTTCAGCCAGTCAGTAATCTGCTGAATTATGCTGTTCAATTATTTCCTCCTTTCCTCCGGGACAGGGTTTCTCCCTGCCCCAAAACCAGAATCTGATTTAGAACAAACCGGAAAGCAAAGGTACAAGAGTGGTACCGATAAGGGCAACACCGCCACCGGCCATAAGCTGCTTCATTCCCTGGGACTTTGCACCCGGGTTATCGTTACCGTATCCTTCCATAAGATTGATTGCACCCCAGATTCCAAGACCTGCTCCAAGTGCGATTACAAGTGTCTGCAATGTTCCTACTGCGCTCTGAAAAAATGCCATAATATAAATCCTCCATATTCTCTACAAATTTGGGCATAAGAAAAGACCGAGCACAGATTATCTTCCATGTTCGGCCTTATGCCAGTTACACTATTTAGTTTTGATGATCCAGAACCCATTGCAATAGGCCTTCATATTCTATGTTTCCCGCTGCAACATCAAGAATTGTTTCGTATAATTCTTTTTGCGTATACTTAAGTTCTATTCCGTTCAAAGCAAGAAAAACCAACATTGCATGAGTTCCAATCCTTTTATTACCATCTATCATACAATGGTTTTTAATAAGCCCATATCCTAGTCTCGCGGCTTTCGCCTGTATTGTAGGATACAATTCGTCTCCTCCAAAGGACTGAAAAGGAGTTTCTAAAGCTGAATCCAATAAATTATAATCTCTGACTCCATCGCTTCCACCAGTCTGCTGAATCAATTGAGTATGAAGCATAAGAATCTGCTCTTTGCTCAATTTTTTCATTTAGCCAGTACCTCATACGCTTCCTTATTCTGTTCCATAAGTTGCTTTGAAATACTTAACACATCTTCATCAGATGCTGTAAAATCCTTATCTGCTTTGCTAAAGTCTATAACAAGATATCTTGGTACATTATTCTTCAAAATTACTGCTGAACCGCATTCGTCTACCAGTCTTGCTACTTTAGAAAAATTCTGGTTAGCTTCTGAAATCGAAACCATTGTTTTTGTATCTATAGTCATATGAGCACCTCCGTGATCTATTTACTATAGTATACACAAATTTTAGGATAAATACAACCTAATTAGAACAAACCGGAAAGTAAAGGCACAAGAGTAGTACCGATAAGAGCCTCACCGCCGCCGGCCATGAGCTGCTTCATTCCCTGGGACTTTGCACCCGGGTTATCGTTACCGTATCCTTCCATAAGGTTGATTGCACCCCAGATTCCAAGACCTGCTCCAAGTGCGATTACGAGTGTCTGTAATGTTCCTACTGCGCTCTGAAAAAATGCCATGTTTCAATTCCTCCAAAATATTTTTTCGTGATATATTCATTCCTTTGCCCCGACCAGGGAGGCAGTTTACAGTTACGTGCCGGATCCCCTGCAGTGGCATCCGGCTATGCGCGCATAATAAAAAGCCCCTATCTTCCGGCCTTTATCGCCGGATGGTAAGAGCTGATTACTCTGTTAAGTCGATGACTTCATATTCATCATCTGCTTTCAGTTTCAGTGTGTGGCTCAAGAATTTCACCACATCAAAATAGTTTTTCTTGTCATAATCTGCCGTCAGCCGGTAATTCGGGTGCTGCGTCAGATCATACTTGTCGGACAGAAATGGTCTTATACCTCGGACCTGCACAATACATTTCGAGCCGTCCATGACCGCCAGTTCATCCATTGTCATCAAATCTTTGCCACAATGTCAAGTGATGAATTGGTGTCAAATTATCTATCTTGAAGCTATAAGGGCAATTCAATATAATAAATAGGGATAAGCAATCTATCTGGAAAAAATTTTTATAAAAAATGAAGCCACACTATCTTTTTACAGTGTTCATTCGTTATACATGGTAGAAAGAGAAATGCGCATTGACTTTCAATAACGGGAAAGGAGGATTTCGTGGATATAGATTTTTTGTTGCTACAAAGAATGAAGCGTGGAGACGAAAATGCTTTTGATGTATTTGTTCGCAAATACTATAAGGAAATATTGAACTATTGTAACTATCATTGCCCTGATACATCAACCGCAGAAGATTTAACACAGGAAACTTTTTTGCGCTTCTTCGAGAAATTGTCTGACTACCGTTATATGGGAAAAACCAAAAATTATTTGTATACGATTGCTGGAAATCTTTGCAGGGATTCCTATAAAAAAATCCGAGAAAGTTTGTTAGAGGAACAGTCTTTAGAAATTCAAGATTGTTTACATCCCCCTGAAACAGACGAGCTTCTTAACAGGCTGACGATTAAGGCAGCTCTGGATAGATTACCCGCTGAATTAAGGGAAGTTATTATCTTGTATTACTTTCAGGAACTGAAACTTACAGAAATATCCAGCACCTTACAAATAGGTTTGCCATTAGTAAAATACCGGGTAAAACAGGCAAAAACACATTTAGAAAGACTGCTAAGGGAGGAGTGATTTTGTGAATATTGAAGAACAACTCAAAAGGTATCGGGAAAATCAGAATATTATTCCTGATGAACAGCACATAAAAGAAACCGTAAGAAAATCAATAGAAAGTTATTGCTCCGTTGAGCAGGAAAAGCAACTAACGTATTGGGAATTTTTATGGACAGAGTTACATCTTATACGCAAGCGGTGGTGGCTGCTGCAAATGCTTTTGTTATGGACTGCTGCAACCCTTTTGCCAGATCTTTTAGACAATAGGTATGTGATAAGAATGTTAGGTATGATAGGGGTACTCTTTATTGTTCTGATGATACCGGAATTTTGGAAAAACAAATCTTGTGACTGTATGCAGATAGAAGCGACCTGCCTTTATTCATTGCGACAGATATATGCAGCCAGAATCTTTCTATTTGGAATTGTCGATTTATTTATGATAAGCCTGTTTTGTATCACACTTAGAGGAAGTGTCAATCTCGCGCTATCAGAAATTGTCATCCAGTTTTTGTTTCCAGCCGTGGTGACTGCTTGCATTTGCTTTGGTACGTTGTGCAGCAATAGTCGTGTAAATGAGGGAACTTCTATTATTCTCTGCCTGTTATGGAGCGGAATATGGTGGTTCATTATCAATAACGAAACCATTTACGTTCTCATTACACTTCCGGTTTGGTATGCTTTGTTTGGAACTGCTGTTGTTTTTCTGATTGGTGCAATTTATAAAACCATATTTGATTGTAATAAATTCTGGGAGGTGGATTTAAGTGGAACTACAATTAGTTAATCTGACAAAAGAGTTTGGAAATTTTCGAGCAGTAAACAACCTGAATCTTACGATTTCAAATGGTGTGTATGGTCTTTTAGGTGTCAATGGTGCTGGAAAAACCACTTTAATGAAAATGATATGCTCACTGCTGACCCCTACAAGTGGAAAGATATTATGTGACGGGCAGGATATTGGGGGAATGGGCGGCGAGTACCGGAATCTTTTAGGATATTTGCCGCAGGAATTTGGATTTTATCCGGAATTTACGGTAAAGGATTATCTTTTATACATTGCAGCCTTAAAAGGGATTCGCCCGATTGTGGCAAAGAAAAAAGTAAACAAACTACTTGCACAGGTAGGACTTTCCAAAGCTGCTAATAAAAAAATGCGGAAATTATCCGGAGGCATGAAACGTCGGGCTGGCATTGCACAAGCGATACTGAATGACCCTAAAATTTTGATTTTGGATGAACCAACTGCCGGACTTGACCCCGCAGAAAGAATACGTTTTCGCAATCTAATCAGTGAACTGTCAGAAAACCGTATTGTTATATTATCTACTCACATTGTTTCGGATGTGGAGTATATTGCAAAGGATATTTGGCTTATGAAAGACGGTAAGATTTTGCAGCAAGGGAATTTAGATGAAATCGTATCTTCCATGCCGCAAAAAGTATGGGCTTGTCAGACTTCCCATGAAAAAGCAGCAAAGTTGATGAAACAATATAAAGTATCTAATATGAAATCAGAAAATGGTACTGTTGAATTACGAATTATTTCTGCCAGGCAGCCGCTTGAACATGCAAGACTTGTGCGCCCTAATTTAGAAGACGTCTTTTTGTATTATTTTGGAGAAAAGGGTGGTGACATGGAATGATTCGATTTGAAATAAAAAAGATATTTTCAAAAACTGCAAATAAAATCGGTCTGATCGTATTGCTGGCAGCCATCGCTGTTACTTGCTATTTTGCAATATCTTCCATGGACTATGTGGATGAGGAGGGGGATACACACACAGGAATTGCGGCAGCAAGGTACTTGCGTGATACAAAAGCGGAATGGGAAGGCCTGATCACAGAAGATGTGCTTCGAGAGGTCATTCGGCAAAATCGGCTAATCAACGAAACCTATCCTGACAGCCCGACAGATATTAAAACCAGCAACATTGGCTATTCCAAAAAACAGGGATTTTCTGATATTAGGGATTTAATTAACTCTGGATTTTCCGAGTTCCGAGAACATAATTACTATCGGGCAGACAGCTTATCAGAGGATGAGGTTGGAAAGCTTTATGATAACCGCATCTTAAATCTGGAGAAATGGCTTAATTCTGATGAAGCAAAAGACCAATTCAGTGAAAAGGAAAAAGCATTTCTGGTTAGTCAATATCAAAAACTGGAGACTCCTTTTTATTATGAATATGCAGGCGGTTTTACTGCTGCTTTGGGCTATGCACCCACAATCATTATGCTGACCGTTTTGATTATGAGTTTCTTTGTAGCAGGTATCTTTTCAAACGAATTTGGGTGGAAAGCGGATTCTGTTTTCTTTTCCTCAAGGTATGGCAGAAATAGGGGGACTTTTTCTAAAATAGCGGCTGGGTTGATTGTTATTACCGGAGTTTACTGGTTGGTAATTCTGATATATTCCGCAGTAGTATTTAGTGTTGCAGGTATTGGCGGTGCAAATTGTGTTATTCAGACAAGCTGGGCTTTCTGGAAAAGTTTTTACAATATTACCTATTTGCAGGCATACCTCTTAACCGTGATTGGTGGATATGTGGGAGCATTATTCATTTTAGCTGTTTCCATGCTGGTATCTGCCAAGACACATACAACTGTTTTAGCTGTTACAATTCCATTTGTACTGTTATTCATTCAATCCTTTTTGGGTGGATTTTCAGTATTATCAGATGTATTAGGACTTTTGCCGGACCAGCTCTTGCAGATAAATATGGCAATTAAAACCTTTACTCTTTATGAAATTGGTGGGAAAGTGATAGGATCAGTTCCGATTATTTTAACAATTTATTCCGTTCTATTCCTTATTATTTTACCTGTTCTGTATCAGGTATATCGAAAAACAGAAATAAAGTAAAAAGCGAGTGAAAAGCTAACTTGAAACTCTAAGCAATTTATGAGGTATTGATAAGGAAAAGAAAATCAAACAAATATAATAAGCCCGTCTGAAAGATAATCTTATACCTTTCAGACGGGCTGCTTTGTTATGGTTTTGCGGTGCTTATTCCGGTATCTCACCCACAAAGTTGTAGATGATTTTCACTTCCTGCTGTTTCTGTCCATCCACTTTCTTCATTTCGCCGACTACAATCCGGCTGATCAGACGGTGCAGCATGGCTTCGTCCAGTTCCTGAATGGCAGCATACTGGCGGATTTCATGGATAAAGGTCTGTACATCGCTTTCCTGGGATTCTGTACGGCGTATCAGCAGAGACAGGTCTTGCAGGCGTTTCCGGTTCGCTTCCTGTTCCTGCTCCATAGCGGAGGTCAGCTTCAGAAAGCGCTGTTCCGATAAAATCCCCTTTGCCTTATCGGTGTACAGATTCAAAAACAAATCGTCGATTTCCTGGTTCCGGACTTCCAGTTTTTCACATTCCCTCTGTACCTCGGAAGCGTCTGTCTGGTACTGGCGCTCCATTCGGCGGCACAACCGGCTATAAAACGCATCCGCATCCTGTAAAGCCATTGCCGCCAGCTCCTGAATGTCTTTCAATACCAGGTCATACAAATCCCTTGCCTCAATCTTGTGGCTGGTGCAGGCGTTCTTTCCCAGCCGGTTGTAGGTCTGGCAGATGTAGTATGCCTTGTCGATAGGCTCCCTCATTTTGCCGGTAAAGCGGTTTTTTCCGGTGCGTCCTACCTTTTCATACCGTACCTGCATGGACTTCCCGCAGGTAGCACAGTAGATAATGCCGTGGAAGATGTTGTAAAAGGGGCAGGCATTGCCCTCCATGATGGCAGGTCTGCCGTCAATCAGCTCCTGAACCTTGTCCCATTCCTCCGGCGTGACAATCGCTTCGTGGCAGTTTTCAATGATTTCCCAATCTTCACGGGGGATAATGTCCACCGTACCGGAGCGGATTCCTTTCTGGTGTGTCCGGCAGACCAGGTGCGCCCCTTTATAAAAGGGATTGCGTAAGATGTGGCTGATCCTGCTGGCGCTCCAGTAGTAGTAATTCACATCACATTCCGTCTGTGTTTTCACATGGGTAATGGGGGCTTTATCCTCCATCAGCCGTTTGGCAATCCGCATACAGCCCCAGCCGTCCAGCGCCATATCATAGATTTTGCGGATGACCGGCGCAGTCTCCGGGTCAATCAGTAAATGCCCCTTTTCCTCCGGGTCACGCTTCAAGCCATAGGGCGGCGTCCCTCCGCAGAACTTCCCCTGGCGGGAGCGGGTCATACGTCCAGCCAGCACCTTTTTGGAAATATCCCGGCTGTACATATCGTTCAGGATGTTCTTAAACGGCGTGATGTCCAGTTCCGGGCTGGTCAGGCTGTCTACGCCGTCTGTCACAGCGATATATCTTACATTGTGTTTTGGGAAAAAGATTTCGATATAAGTGCCTGCTTCAATGTAGTTACGTCCCAGTCTGGAGAGGTCTTTGGTAATGACGCAGCCCACTTTCCCCGCCTCAATATCAGCGATCATCCGCCGGAAAGAGGGGCGGTTGAAGTTGCGTCCTGTGTACCCATCGTCCACATAGTATTCGTACTGGAACATACCTAATTTTTCGGCATGGTCTTTGAGCAGCAGCTTCTGGTTGCTGATACTCATGCTTTCATTATCGCCGCCATCGTCGAGAGAGATTCGGCAATAGAGGGCGGTGATCTTCTGATTTGTTTGTTTTTTCCTGCTCATAGTAGTCTCCTTCTACGAACAGGGACACGATACCATTATAGTACCATGCCCCCGTCCAAATAGCAATCGGTTTTCGTGTGGTTAACTGGCTTTTTGTCCCATCCATTCCTCGAAATGCTCGCAGGTCTGCCGCTCAATGAGCTGCTCGAACGCCTGCCGCATGGTCTGCTGTCCGGAAAACTCCCGGCTCACGATGAACAGCACCTTTTTGTTCTTCCCGGTATCCGGGGACTTCTTTGTTCCTTTATTTTCTGCCATAAGCAATACCTCCATATAAAAATAGCCGGGCAGGGAGAGGCGGCAACAAACTGCGGCAACTTACCGCTAAAAACCTCTGAACCTGTTTCCGGCTGTGATTGGTTACTTTTTATTTTTTCTTCCTGATTCTTAGTTGCTTTGGTTGTCAGGGGATGGGAAATTCATGGGAACGCCTGATTCTGTAAGGCTTTTACCTTTGACGGGCGTTTCTTTTCCGGCAACCAACCGGGCAACAAACCCGGCAATCATCCCTGCAACCAACACTGTTTTTTAGGCGGTCTTTTGGAAAACCAACTCGATCTGCTCTGCCTCCGCCTCGGTCAGCGCCTGAAATCCATCCTGGTTGCCGGACAGTTGGTTGTCAGGGATTCGTTCCCAGCCTTTCTGCCTGCCATATTCGCCCCCGAATGACCGGGGATTTTCAAAATAGCGCCAGCCTTTGGCATAGGTACGCATGATCTCGCTGATGTCATGGAGCTTCCATTTCTTCGGCTCGTCATAAAGCCGCAGGGCTTCCCGGTACAGCAGCTTGCAGCATACCTTGTCTCCCTTGTAGCGCTCCAGAAAATCCAGGATGATACCGGCATCCGTGTCCTCCTGCATGAAGTTCTGCTGAACCAGCTTCAATTCTTTCTGCATCTGGACGCTGAATTTCATGGAGTAGTCCCCTCGGCGGTAAATCTCCATTGCCTCCGCCCATACCTGCAACAGATAGGCTCTGGACTCGGCTTCATTGTCCAGGATGTGAACCTCCGCTTCGTTTGGGTCTGTCATAACCGGCAGGAAACGCCGGTTGCCCGCCCGGTCAAGGGGAAGAAAGTCCACGGTATTCGATGTGCCTCCAAAGACACACTGCCGGAGCCGGTCTTTGGGCTGGCTTTCGTAACGGGTACGGTAGGTTTCTTTCTGGCGGCTGATGAAAGAGCGGATTTCCTCAATGCTTTTCGCATTGCTGGTTGCCAGCATTTCCGACATTTCGATAATCCAATGACCTTGCAGCTTCTCAAACACATCATTGTCGCTTAACTGCTTCAAATCATCCGAAAACCATTCGTCCCGGATGGCAAGCAGTCGGAAGAACGTGGACTTACCGGCTCCCTGACCGTTACCGAAAACTTATAAAAAGTTATAAAATTTTATGTTTCATTCCTACTTCATTGTGTATGCTTTTGTACTGAATAAATTCAGATACTACTCACAAGTTCTTGTACACTCCATAGGCGTAAATTCCTGACTAACGTGCCAGTACACATCTGTATTAACTTGAAAGTGTTATGCTACAGATTGTTGTTTTAAAACCATTTCTCCATAACTTTTAAGATTTAAAGCAGCTTGATAATCTCTATCAATTACATTTCCACATTCACATTTATAAATACGGTCTGATAACTTCAAATCTTTCTTAATAGCACCACAACAACTACATAATTTAGAACTTGGAAAGAATCTGTCTGCTATAATAACTGGAATATTGTTCCATGCTGATTTATATTCAATTTGTCTTCTAAATTCGTAAAATCCTTGTTGCTGAACAGCTTTAGATAAATGTTTATTTTTCATCATACCTTTTACATTCAAATCTTCTAACACTATATAAGACGGTTTGGTTTTCACTATCTCAGTAGTAGTTTGATGTAAATAGTTCTGACGAATATTTGCTAGTCTGTGATTTAACTTTAAAAGCTCATTTTCCCTTTTTATAATGTTACTTGTTTTACAGTAACTTACTCCTTTCTTATTATTTTCATATTTTCTTGATATGGAACGTTGTAACCTGCGTTTTCTTTTTTCTAACTTTTTAATTCTTTGTGTCTTATTGATATTTTGATATTTATGTTCATCAGAACATATTGCCAAAGCTTTAATTCCTAAATCAATCCCAACACCTTCATTTGATGGAAGAGTGATAGAATCTTCATATTCAATACCAACTGTGATATACCAATTAATTCCATCATACTTTATACGAGGATTCATATATTTTACGTTTTCAGCAGGTATACGACTATGCTCTGCAAGTCTTATCCAGTTTAGTTTTTGCTTGTTCTTCTTTTTAGAAGTAGCAAATCCTTCAACCTTTACATGTGTATCTGTAAACTGTATTTTTACATTGTCCTGGTAAAACTTTGGGACTGAATGTTTCTTACTTTTGAATCGTGGAAACTTTGTATATCCTTTAAAGAAATCTCTATATGCTTCACAAGCATCTTTAATTGCTTGCTTTGTTACATTATTTGAAACATTATTCAACCAAGAATATTCATCAGTTTTCTTTAACTGTGTAAATTCTTTTCTTAAATCTCCATCAGATATAAACTTACCACCATTCTTATAATTTTCTTTTTCTCTTCCTAATGCCCAATTATAAGCAAATCGAGCAATATTAGCATATTGGAATAATTTAGTCTTTTGTTTGTTATTTGGGAGTAACATTACTCTGATTGTTTTTATCATTTTCTTCACCACCTTCCTCAATTAATTCTTTTATAAGTTTTCTTGCTTTATTGGCACATTTGCCTTGCAACTTGCAACTGAATACAGTTATTATTTGAACCAAATCTTCAACAAGTTCTTGTTGTTCGGATTTTTCAGTATTATCAATTATTTCTATATCGCAATTATATAAACTTGCAATATATTCAACTAACTCAAAACCAAATCTTAATAGTCTGTCTTTGTATAAAACTACAACTTTTTCAACTTTATTTTGAGATATTCGTTTAATAAGTTCTTTTAAACCTTTTTTCTTATAATTGATTCCAGAACCTATATCACTTATAATCTCAAAAGTTTTACCTTGTGCAGTTAAATACAATCTCATGTTTTCTATTTGTTGTTCTAAATCATCTTTTTGTTTATTGCTTGAAACTCTACAATATCCGATAGTAATTCTATCAAGATTTGGTTTTATATTCATAACTTGATTTAATTGTTCATGAGAATAATATCTGTATCCATTACTAGAAGTATGATGTGGATGAAGTTTTCCATTATTGTCCCAATTTCGTAATGTTTGTGCTGACACTCCTAAAATTTTTGAAAATTCATTGATAGAATAGTATTTACTCATGGTTAAAATCTCCTTATAATGTTTATACTTTATTCTATCAATAAAAGTTATAAAAATCAACAACTATTTATAATTTTTTATAAGTTTTATTCAGCAGTTATTCTCCGCCCACCAGGCAGAGCATTTCCTCGTATTTGCAGCCGGGATGAAATACCCGGTTGATTGCCCCTAAGAGGAAGTGGGTCAGGCAGGTCTCCACATAATCGCTCTGCTCTGCACCCAGGAAATGGTGCAGGCAGCCCCGAATCCGTGGGACTTTATCCCAGACAAGGGAAGCCAGGCAGTCCTGAATGGGGTGGTAGCGGTTTTCATTGGCGATAATCGCCAGGGCGTCCTCAATTTTCGGGTTGCTGGTAATCCCATAGTTTTCTTCAAAATACAGCCGCAGGTATTTCATATCCGTGTCCGTCAGGGCGGCAGTCATCCGGCGCCAGCCCAGATCCCGTACAATGTCCACCCGCTCTGTCAGCAGGTTCAGCCGGATTACGCCCCTTAACATGGAGTCTGCCCGGAACACGATCATGCAGTTGCCGATGGTGTTGGCGGTCTGCCCCTTTTGGGTGGTAGCCAGGTGTTCCCTGATCTCATCTGCCATCGGTGCCGGTGGGAAGAAGTTCCCTGCCCCGGTCATGGACTGGACTTCGGTTCCGGTCTGTGCTTCGCCGATACTCGGATATTCTCCGTTCAAGCCCCGTCACCTCCTTTCCCTGGGCGAAAGCAAGCTCCGCCCGTTCTTCTTCGGTGCCGGACAGGTAGCTATCCAGCAGGTATTCCACATAGTCCTGATTCTGCAATGCCTCCACAAACAGCGGGTGCCAGTTTTCTTCTGGTGTCCTGCGCGCATACAGGCTGCGCCAGTCTTTCATCAAGTGCAGGTAGTCTGCATACACCCGGAAAAAGCGCTGCTCTGCCTGATATTGTTTCAGCTTTTCAGAAATTTTTGGCTTGACCGGACGGGGAGAAGCCCGTCCCTGCCCGTCATAGTGGATTCCAAAGTCTGCCGCCAGCCGCTTTGCCGCTTCCTTTGCGTCCAGACCATGCAGACGGGATGCGAAATCAATCACATCCCCGTCTGCCTGGCAGGCAAAGCAATGGAACCGCTTGTCCACTTTCATGCTGGGGTGCTTATCTTCGTGAAAAGGGCAAAGGCACATCCCATTCCGGTTTACCCGGATTCCATAATACTCAGCAGCCTGCCTTGTGGTCACAGACTGCTTGACTGCTTCAAATAATGTCATACGCATCCCTCCATTCCGTCAAAGCTCTGTTTCCTGGCTTCTTGCGTTCTGCCTTGCCTGTTTCCTTGCGGCGTTTTCCTGGTCGACTTTCCTCTGGTTCCGTTTGAGTTTTTCCAAAATAGTTTCCCTTGCCTGTTCCTTAACCTGCTGTTTTCCGGCATTTCTCATATCTGGCTGCATGAGTTTCTGCTGAATCCGGTGCAGTACAGTTTTCATGGCATTGCCGATTTTACCCATAACAGAATCCAGATATTTCACCGCAAATTCACGCTGCTTTAACGGCGCTTTCCGTTCCAGGGAGAGCAGCCACCGTTTCGTTTCATCCACCAGACGCATATCTTCTTGATGGGTTTCGATGCGGACAGTATCGGTCACGACTTCTACCGCCTTGTCATAGGCAATGTCCGAAACATCATCAATGAGCTGTTCTACATCCTCCAGTTTGAGCGTGAGTTTTTCCAGCTTTTCCCCCTGCATTGCAATCTCTTTTGCATTTTCACTGAGAGCCTGATTCTGGTGCAGGATTGCCCCAAGCTGCTCGGAAATCACGGTCTGCTGCTGTTCAATGATTTCGCCCTGGGCAGCCATCCGTTCCTTTTGTTTTGCAAGAATAAAGTCCTGCTTCTCCAGATATTTCCGTCCCCCGTACTCCGGTTCTTCCTCCAGGTGCAAGCCATGCTTTTTCGCCACTTCAAAGAGAAGCACCCGGCAGGCGGAATCAAAAACCATCTTCCGGTTGTTGTATCGGCTGGGCTTTTTCTCCGGCTCCGGCAGTTCAAATCCCAACGCCTCCAGTGCCTTTTCCTGCTGTGGGAAAAGCTCCCCATATTTGTTCTCACAATCGAATACATGACGTTCATGGATGTGAGGTGTCGATTCATCCAGATGGAGCGCCCAGTCCAGCGTGTGGATATGGGAACCGAAGCGCCGGTTCAGCTCTGCTATAAATTCTGTAACTACTTGCAAAAGCACTTCCGGGGAAACGTATTCCTCCATATTTCCAATCTGGTAAACTGTTTCTTCCGGGCAGGTCTTTTTGTTCATCCGGATTTCTTCAATGGAGCGGTTACGTTCGGTATGCCTGGTTTGAGCATTCCGGGCATTTTGCCCCTCCACAAATGGGCTGTATTTCTGGACATAATAAAGCTGCTCCACTTCTTCAAAGGTAGCAGCTAACTCCGGTTCTTCCTCTCGGTCTGCAAACGTGCGGTAGCCGTTGAAGCAGTCCCAGTAAATATTTTGTTTGGCTCGTTCTGTGTCGATATGGTCACTGTTTTCCACATCGAAGCGGCGGTCATTGTGCTTTGGATTATAGGTTCCGTTTTTCCCGGCTCGCCCGTTGTGGCGTGTCAGTTTCAAATAGCATTTTCCTCCATTTCTCAAGATTTCCCCCAGAGGGGATTCGGCAGCGAAGCTGCAAAAACCTGCGATTCTGCGACAGGTAATACTCAGTATAAAGTGACGCAGGCATCACTTTTCCTGGGCAAAGGCTGCGCCCTTGACCTGCCAAGGCGTTTCACCCTTGACCCGATGGGGACTGCCATCCCTCAACCCAGCACAAAGGGTTGCACCCTCTGTACTCCCGCCCGGCAAAAGCCGCACCCTATCAAAGTAAGGGTGCCAGCTTTCCCCGGTGTAGTGCCGGTCTGAACATCCTGCGCTACAATCCCTGCGGCATGGTGCCATCAAAAAGGATGATTGACAGCCGTCTGCCGGGTCTTGTAACGCACAAAACGCTGTTTCCGGCGTTCCCTAACCGTTGATACCTCTGCCCGGAAACGAAAGCAAAACAGCGTGTCCAGACCCGTCTTTTTCAGCGAAAACGCCCCGAAATCATGCGGCTTCTTCCTCCCTTGACAGAACCTGAAAGCCATGCTCTTTCGCATAGGCTCTGGCAGCTTCCTTGCGTTCCTCACTGTAAGGCGGGAGGAACCGGATAGAGATACGGGACTTGTCAATCTCATAGGTCACACTTCCGTCTGGAGTGCTGTGCTTCATCTGGCACAGGACAGGGTACTTCCGGCTAAACTCTGCCAGCCGCCGTTTTAGGCTGGCATTATAGGTGTAGATCGTGGCGGTTGCCTCCGCCTCATTAAAATTCAGAATGGTTTCTTTTTCGTATTTAGACCGCTTCGTCATACATATCCTCCTCATAGTCGGTGCCTGCCTCTACCAAATGCAGATACTGCTTCGCCTGCTGATAACGCTCCATCTCCGAACGCAGACAGCGGTAAAAGCAGGGATAGCACTGTTCCATTTCTTCCGTGTCAATCTTCCTTGCCAGCGCCAGCATCCGGTGCTTCCTTTCCGGGTCAACCGTCAGGGCAGTGACCCACTTTAACCTTGTCACGGTGTTACAGTGATTCGGGCAGGCGTAATCATACAAAGCCTGCTTTTCTTCCATACTCAATCTCATAGCGTTTGAACCTCCTTAAAATAGATTGTTGTTAATGTGTGGTGGAGGGCACGTTGTCCGCCGCCGGGTTTCCTTTTGCCATCCAGTCAAAGAACGCTTTCTTACTGACCTTAATCAGCCGCCCGCTCCGAAATGCCGGGAAGCCCGGCGTGCGAACCAGCTCATAAGCGCTCGTCCTTGAAATTCCCATAATCCGGCGGACATCGTCCACATCCAGAACCAATGGGAGATCATCATAGTTTTTCAGTTTCTTCTTATCATTCATTTTGTTTTCCTCCAATGTGAGTTTTACTGGGATTGTTTTGCCGTTCTACCCATCCCGTTTCCATCATGCTGCCTTGCCTGGCATACATAAGTCACCGTTTTTCGGTGCGCTCGCACTCTTTTATGGAGAGTGGTCATGGCGGTTTATCTCGGTCTGGACGGTCATGCACTTGTCAATGTGCTGCGTGATACGGAATTACCACTTGACAAAAAATTATCGCACTTGTTTTGACAAATCAATACTTCTATGGTACTATAGATGTAACAGATTGAACCGAATTATATAATTACCATAAACCATTCAGGAGGCTTCAGATGGATTTTGAATTTGTGAGGCATGAACCGGTATATGACCGGATGATTTTTGTCCTAACGCTGGACAGGCAGAAGATGAAAGAGCGGATTCTGGTCGGGGAAGAACAGGAAATCCGCTTCCGGCTCCAGGGAGACGGGGAAGCGGACGTCCTTTGCGATGTGACCCGCCCCCTCGGTAGCCTCCTTGCGGAATTTGAACATGACCCGGACAGGGAGTGGAACTTAAACGGGCTTTCCCCTCTTAGGGAAGCCTTGCATACAAACCGCTGGAGCCAGCCTGCCCTGGAACAGAAAGCCGGGGACTTCCTGGCAAAAAAATATCTCACCGGCGATCCGGTGAGAATGTTTGCGGCGTTCCGTATCTGGAACGGATATTTGCAGGCAAGGCTCCCACGGGAAAGGGAGGAAGCCTGTGAACGGTTTATGAAAAAAATGGGTTCCCTGACGGCTGTTTTCATGGGCGACCCTGTTTTGAAATTTGACCCGGACAACGGAAAGCCAAGACTGCTTGAACTGTCCCACCGGATTTACGGCATGATACCGGCAGAAGATACCCGGCTTGACCTCTGGTATCCGGATTCCCGGAGGGATATGGAATGTGTCGCTGCCTATGCGTCCTTTTATCCTCTGATTACTTATTACTTAAACCGCCTGAACGACTGGGGGCTGTGCTTCCGGAAATGCAAAATCTGCGGCAAAGTGTTTCTTGCCCGCAGTCTGCGGTATGAACTTTGCAGTGAGAAATGCCGGAAGAAACAATCCCTCCAGAACAAGCGGGACTTCGATGAACGGGCAAGGGAAAACAACTATGACCTGCTCTATAAAAATGAGTGCCAGAGCTGGCGCAACCAGATCAACCGTGCAAAGAAGCTGCCGGATTTTCCCGCCGACAGGCTGGCAGCTATGCAGTCTGCCTTTGAAGCATTCAAAAAGGAAGCCCTGAAACGGAAACAGGAGGTAAAAACGGGAAAAGCCAGCCCCAAAAACTTTATGAACTGGCTTTATTCGCAACGCAATGTTATTATGGAATTGGCAGAACGGTAAGCCGGGGCTGCCCGGTGGCACTTTATCAACAAAAAATCATTTCAGTACAGATGATTTCTTCTGCCCGGCTGCGGATGTTGTTCATGGACTGCACCCATAAGAGCCAGTCCCGGCGCTTTAATTCTTCGGTGATTCCCTCCGCGGCTTTCATCTGCTCGGTGATTACCTCCAGCCGGTTCTGTGCCTGTTCGTTTAAGTCTGCAAGGTACGTCCAGAACCTGCCGGACAAAAGCAGGTCATTGTACAAGACCGGACGCCATTCTTTCAGATAATCCCGGTGCATCCGTCCCCAGCGTCCGATAGGACGGGATTCCTCCGGCAGCCGCAGGTCAGGGATATAGTAGTCACCGACCAGTATATAGTCAATGCCGTTCTCGGTGATTCGTTTCGGTAAATGTTCCATAATCGACCTCCTGTATTCATTTTTCAGAATCCAGTTGATCGTGTCCCTGTTCGTGATAGATTCAAGGCAACTGAACTCTTCACGAAGTATTATGGCATATCTTTGCCAAGCTCCTGATAATTCATGCTGTAGCTTTCCTGGGAACCCTTTGACTGTCCGGTGTTGTACATATCAATGGTCTCTTTTCCAAGAATTGCATTCAGGTCCTTTAAAGTCGTCTGCTCGGTACCACCAAGGAAAATCTGGGAATCCATATTGCCGATGATGGTATCTGCATTATCCTTATAGATTGCCTTAAGCTGTGACTTTGCCTGTAATACCAGACATGCCGAGATTTCCCTGCTTCGGATGGTTGCCACCAGCTTTTCCAGATTCGGGATCTGCCCGATATTGGCC
Source organism: Acetivibrio ethanolgignens (assembly GCF_001461035.1). Taxonomy (GTDB): domain Bacteria; phylum Bacillota; class Clostridia; order Lachnospirales; family Lachnospiraceae; genus Velocimicrobium; species Velocimicrobium ethanolgignens. The sequence goes on from NZ_LNAM01000002.1 coordinate 50,607, forward strand.
GCCTCATCAATCAGGCACCTCACATGTACCGGAAGTCTTCCACCATAAACATCATCTGCTTTCTCACAAAGGAGATTGAACATCTGCGTATAAATCATGGAAATTAGGAAATTGAAAGTGCCATCCGTATCCGACATAATCAGAAACAGGGCAGTCTTCTCATCTCCCAGAGTATCCAGTTCCAGTTCATCATATGCTGTCAGATCCCTGAGTTCCTTGATATCAAAGGGTGCCAGTCTTGCACCACAGGAAACCAGAATGGACTTGGCTGTTTTTCCGGCTGCCAGCTTATACTTGGCATACTGCCTTACTGCGAAATGGTCCGGGTTCTGCTCTGCAAGTTCCTCAAACATCAGATCCACCGGATTCTTGAACTCTTCATCATCCTCCCGGACTTCCATTGCGTTGATCATTTCAAGCAGGGTAGAAAAATTCTGTTCCTCCTCCGGAGCCTCATAATGGATGTACCCAATCAATGCGGTGTAAAGCAGTGTTTCCGCTTTCAGCCAGAAATCATCTCCACCTTTGCTCTCCCCTTTTGTGTTGGCAATCAGTGTTGTTACCAGTTTCAGAATATCCTTCTCAGAATGGAGATAGGCAAATGGATTATAATGCATTGATTTTGTAAAATTGATGGTATTAAACACCTTCATCCGGTACCCGTTCTTATACAGGGCATTTCCTACTTCATTGACCAGACCACCCTTTGGATCAGTCACCACGTAGGATGAATGCATCTGCAAAAGATTTGGCTTGATAAAAAACCTCGTCTTACCGGAACCTGAACCACCAACCACCAGAACATTCTTATTTCTGGCGTATTTCGGAATTTTCGGTCTGCTGCTCATGGTGATCCGCTCTGTCTGGGACAGAATTATATTGTTTGCAAACACCGGATCCTCAAAAGGCTCGATATCTGCATGCTTTCCCCATCTGGCAGAACCGTACTCCTCATTATGCCGGAACTTTTTTGCGTTTTTCCCTTTCAGATACACTGCCAGCCTGAGCGCTGCACCACAGGCGATGCCTACCAGCAGGTCAGTCGGATAAAAACTTTGCAACGGATTGGAAAATGCCTTTGCAATCAGTCCATCCAGTACAATGCTCTGTACTTTCTCAGACGCATTGGCACCCACCGCCAGTCGCCACATCTCTCCCAGATTGGTAGCAGCCAGTCCCAGAACAATATAGGGAATGTTCAGGATCAGCTGCTTTTTTATCTGTTTCATATTCATCGCACCTTCTCCTTCTTTTTCTCTGCCACTTTCCTTGGAATCGCTGCCACAATCTCCTTGAATTTCTTCAGTTTCTCAAGAACACTTGGGCGCTCCTTTGACCCCTTCTTCACCTGCTTATCTGCATAATCCTGCAAGATTTTTGTAATCACATCCATATCCTTTGCTTTGAAGAATATGGTATATACCGGAGGATCCGCTTTCTTGTCCTTTACGACTGCGAAATCAACTCCATACTTTTTGGCGATCTTCTGAAAATCCTTAAGCCCTTCATCAGCAAGCGGAATGGACGAGACTCCCTGGCCCTGACGAACCAGAGTCTTGATTGACTGCTTTCCTTTTGTCGGATGGATTTTTTCACCCACTGCCTTCCCGACCGCCTTTGTTGGCTTTCCAACCACTGTACTTAATGCTTTCATAAACAATTTCAGCGTAGGTTTGGATACTCTGACAGCAATGCGGATGGACTTGTCCGCTGCCTCCTTACTTACTTCTTCATGTACCAGCTTTCTCACTTCCTTCCACAAATCTACTCTTCTTTTCTGCTCTTATCCACACCAAGGACTCCCCTCATGGTGGATGATGCCACGTGAAAGCGATTTGCAATCGCAATATCCGTAAGCACCGTTTCATTTACGGCGGCTCCACAAACCACAAGAATTCTGGAACGTCTCAGCATATCCTCTGACATATCCAGATATCCTTATATTCATCCGCATTACTTACGTCAATTACCTCCGGCAATGACAGTAACGGACAGATCGGTGTGTAGCCTGCTTCATACAGTTTCCTGCAATATCTTTTTGCAGATCTTTTGGCTTTGGTTCGATCCGCGCTCCATGCAGATGTAACATAAGCCCATGGTTTGTTATTCATAGAAACCTCCTATCCCAGCCTGTAGCTCTGGATCCGGTACTGTCCGACTGCAAGCGTACAGATTCTGCTTCTAAGCTCTGACATGACTGCACTGATATCACTCTCGTTAAGCCCCTGTAATCCATAATCCGATTTCATCACAAGATATCCGGCCGGCACATATGCCTCTCCGTCAATGAGCAGCTTCTTTCTTGTATCATAGACAAGAATATAATCCGTCTTCCCTATCATCTCGGAAGCACTGTTCTTTCCAAAGCCGTCCAGAATTGCCATTGCATCTTCCATCCCGATGAAATTCACCTGCTGCGATGCATCCACATAGATTGCCGACTGCTCCGGTGCCAGAATACTGACAATCTCTTCCAGATTTGCCGCTATCTTTTCCAAACGGCCCAAAATATATTCTGTATCATTCAATTTAACCAATCCCTCCTGGTCTATATTTTTCCTGTGGCCATATCATGATTAACTTCCGCACGATAATAGCCGTCCATGGTAGCCGGTGCGTTATACAATGCAGCCAGCAGATACTGCTTAATACTGCGGACTTTCGTGGTATTCTCCCGGACACAGTCCATCACATACTCAATATGTCCCATGTTTAACTTCATGAATCTTCCCTTTACCACATTGGCCGGTTTGTCATCTCCGGCAATTCGGATCATCTTTCTTCTGGAACACAAAATGTCCAGCATAAGCTCCAGAATGCCTTCAATCATATCGGAATCATAAGGATACCTGCTCTTTAAGACTGATATTTCCAGCTGTTCCCTAAGGTAAGCTTCATATCCCATCCGCTCCTCATCCCCGGATAGGATAGGATAAGTATCACTATATTCAGTATTATTGTTATTAGTATTATTAGGCTGTAGATTATACAGGTCCTGACCTGTAACTTTTACAGTACCAGACCTGTAATCTTTACAGGCCTTGACCTGTAAATTCTGCTGGTCTAAGAAATTCTTCACATAGATCAGTGCCGGCTTTCCCAGTCCCTGCTTAATGCGCTCTATCAGCCCAAACTCTTCCAACTCCGAAAGATACTTGATTGCTGATTTTTCGGAACAGTTCATAGCTTCCCGGATGGAAGTCAGAGTGAAAATGATATATACCCGCCCCTCCTCATCAATCCAGCCATTATCCCTGGAAAGTGATACACGGTCCAGTAGCAGTCCGTACAATACCTTTCCTTCCGTGGATATTCCCTGAAACCTTGCATCAGTAAAAAGGACCTTTGGTATCCGGTAAAAAGCAAACTGCTGGGACTGATCTTCATAAAAGTAATCAAATCCCATGGCTATCCCTTTCTTTTGCCTCGCATCTCTTCCATCAGCTTTTTATAGCACGGAAAACAAAATGCTTTGTCATACCCATATGGACATTCCTCTTTACAGTTTTGCGGATGGCTGACCGGTGGCTTAGCCCCTGTTCTGTTCTTCTCAATATATGCTCCTGACATTGTATTACCTTGCCTTTCCATCAAAAAAGTGCCAGACCTATGGCAATCGCCATAAGCTGACACTTTACGATATTCTTAGAGGGCTTCCCCGCCCTTAGCCTTTGCTGCCTTCTCTGCTGCATCCTTTACGGGAGGCTTTGCTACAACTTCCTTCTGCTTATCCTTCAGATCCTTTAACACAGAACCATGCTCCTCCGATTTCTCATCAATCTGGGTCTCGGCTTTTTCCTGCTGTCTTGCTTCAAATTTCTCCGCAAGTTCAAAGATATGCTCCTTGGAATCATAATGGTACACGTTGTCAGTAAGCTTTTCCTCAGGACTTACCTGGGTAGCATTGACTTCCCTTACCATATCTCTCAGATCATCTGCAGCCTTGTCTCCGTTATCAGGTACTAACAGAATTTCATGAATCGATGAGGGGAGAATATAGAAGTCTCCACCAAGCTTCTCAGCTGCCTGGTCCATAAAATCCTGATAAGCAAGCACCCCCGCCCCGGAGTTCTTATCCGGAACCGTTGCAACATACATCATTTCCTCCTGCTCCTCAGGAAGACCAAACATCTCAAATGCTTCCGGCCCCATCATCTCTCTCATGACCTCGCTCATACCCTGGATAACCGCCGGTCTGATTTCCGGTGCGTTCTCAAGCGCATCCGCTTTCAGCTGCTCATGGGTCACTCCCATGTGATTAATCATGTCATTGGTTACCAGAATGGATGCTCTGCCGGCATCATTGCTCTCAAGCACAAAACGATATACAACCGCCATGTCCTCCATGCTTTCATGAGGAATCTTTGTAAGCAGCTCTGCATTTGTTTCAGCAGAAATCACTTCAATGGAGAGTTTTTCCTTCATCGCTTCATAATTGGTAAGCTCCGATGTATCAACAGAAGGGATATATACGCCTTTATTATCATAGAGGCCGTGAGTCTCCAATGCATTGATAAATCCACTGATCACTCTATCAATTTTCTCAGGGGCAAAAATAAGTAATACCGGCTTTACACCAGTCTTGCCCGCAAATGTAACGATGTTTTTGTTGTCTTTCTTTAGTTTGCAAATCACATCAGCAATTTCCTGGCTGTATCTACAAGAGGTCATGATAGGCAACTCTTTCACATCAGAATACTTGATTGTCACCAATCTCTTTCTGCCAAAGGTATCCCTAACGAAATGATCATAGCAATACTTATAATTATTTCTAGTAGATGGTTTCAAACCATACTTCTGAGACATATATTTATCATACATCTCATTTACTGTAATTCTTGCTGCATTTGCAGGATTAAGTCCGTCCTCCATATCTCGGCGAACAGCCTTTTCAATATCCCTAAGTGCAACTAATGTCTTCGCATATCTATAGTGTCGCTTTCCTCTCTTGTCCTGATAAGAAAAGCAATATCTTCCGTCTTTTCTCTGTGACTCACCGGTGCGAAGAGCATACCCTTTTGAATCTTTTCTTGATGCCATTTTCTTCCTCCTGATTCTACAGAGGAATAGCTTAAATCATATGCGTTCACTTATAATATATGCATGTTATATTACAAATTCAAGAGCAATTTTTCGCTGAATTTAAGCCACCTCTACGTGATAATACAAGCTTCTCCACATCGCTACTCTTCTGCCTTAAAATATTCCATATGAGATAGATTTCTATCATTCGTGCGTAAACAATAACAAAGATAAGTGCTGATAAGATATACACCAGGAACTGAACAATAAAGGACATCAGGAAGATGCCAAGCAGTTCTCCCACATCCTTCGCTTCCAAGGTGCTTTGCATCGTTGCAAGTGTACTTGCGTCAATGGCTGTACTTCCGGTGATAATACCACCTGCCTGACTTACCACATGATGAGCAACGTCAAACACCGCCATGGTTATATTCATGGTATTCGTAATCAGTGTTACTGCTACAAAGGTCTTAAATACCCATTTAAAAAAGATCCAGGTCTCAAAGTTTGCCAGATTGTTATGGCTTATGACTAACTGAATCAGCTCATAACAGGCAATAAATGTTAATAGCAATCCCGCTATCGGCATAATTACATTTTCAGAAAGATTCTTAATCATGTTAAATATTGCCGGTGAGAATGCGCTTGGTGTCATACCAACTTCTGTTGCAATCTGTCCTACCTGTGCGTTCACCGAATCAAAGGTAGAGGTAAGATTACTCATAATGCCTGTAACAAGCAGTTCCTTAAGCCATTCCACAATAGAATCTATAATGCTTTGCACTTGTTACCTCCTCTTCTTTCCAAAGGACCAGCGAGTGCTGGCCCTGCTTCTTAGTTACATCTCTTTCTTAGAACAAGCCGGAAAGTAAAGGTACAAGAGTCGTTCCGATTAAGGCTACACCGCCACCAGCCATGAGCTGCTTCATTCCCTGTGACTTTGCACCAGGGTTATCATTACCATAACCTTCCATAAGGTTTACTACACCCCAGATTCCAAGACCTGCTCCAAGTGCGATAACTAATGTCTGTAATACGCCTACTGCGCTCTGAAAAAATGCCATTTTGTTTTCCTCCTAAAATTCATTATTTGTAATTTGGACATAATAAAAGACCGGTCAGATTATCTCTGATCGGCCTTATCTGCCATGTTTCATATTTAGTTTTTAATTTAGGTCTGACAAAGCTACTCTGTCATAAGCCCCATTCTTAGCATCTTCCGGATGTGGCTCTAATCCAATAATTGTAATATCACTCTTATCTGGACCATAAACCCAATACATCCTTCTAGCTCCGCTTTTCTTATTTTCCAAATAGGACTGCCACACTTTCATTCCATACCTCTTAGATAGCGGTTCAATCTCGTGTGACTGTAGACTAGGATAAAACGGATCCATTGCCAATTTTTTAAGTGCAGCTCCCCATTTCTTATAAAGTTCTGCATCCTTTTTACTTATTGTTCCTTCTCGATAGCTCGTTTGTAGTCTATTCCATAATTCAGCCATCTCAGGAATACCCATTCGTATATTATATGTCATTCGTATCTCCTGCTCTTATCTCAAAAATCAGATAAATCAACGGCCGGAGATACCTCGCCCATTTTGAAATTACTGATTGCTCTATCCATATCCTCTAAGGTTCGAGCAGAAATGCTCTCTGGAACTGTCAATTCTCTAGGCTCCAACATAATACATCCATTATCGTATTCCTTAACATTGTAATACTGAAATAATGCGCCTCTGAGTGTAATTCTCTTTTTGCTATCAATATGAACTGTGTAATCTTTTACTGCTGTCATGATTCTCACCTCCATAATATCAAGTGGGATATCCCACCTGATATTATAATATACTATGCATTAGTATTTGTCAATGCGAATCATTTATTCCTGAGCTTCATGCCCGCATGATCCTGCCATGCTCTTTCTTAGAAAAGACCAGATAGAAGTGGAACAAGAGTTGTTCCGATAAGGGCTACACCACCACCTGCCATAAGCTGCTTCATTCCCTGTGACTTTACTCATGTGAGATAAAGAAGTAAAAGAAGTGTAAAAAATTTTGCCGTTCCTATCCGGTCAGAGAACCGGACAGGGCGGGCATTAGTCGGGCAGTTCTACCTTGCCGACAAAAGAATAATAGATTTCGATTTCTTGTCTGCGTAACTTCCCCCGGCGTTTCCCGTCAAGGGCAACGCTTTCATGGATAACGATTTTCTCCACAAACTCCCGCAGCAGAGTGGGGGTAAGTTCTTCAAAACTGGTGTGTTTACGAACCACTTTCATAAACTTTTCTGCGTTTTCGGTGGCTTCCTGCGCTTTGGAAAGTTCTTCCTGCAATCCGGCGGCACGCTCTTTCAGTTCTTTCTGCTCGGCTTCATAGTCTGCCGACAGTTCCGAAAAACGCTCGTCTGATATGCGCCCGGTCACGCTGTCCTCATACAGCCGCTTGAAGATAGCGGAAAGTTCACTGATACGCTTTTGTGCCGTTTCCAGTTCCTTTTTCTTGGCGGCGTTCCTGCGTCTGCCCCCGTCCTCGTTCTGCTCCACAAGTAGCTTCATAAACCGGGCTTCATGCTTTGCCGCATAGCTGGTAATCTTTCTAAGGTTTTCGGTCACTCCGGCGGTCAAAAGGTCGGTGCGGATAAAGTGCGCCGTACAGTCGGCGGTGCGCTTCTTGTAGCTGCCGCAGATATAACAGTCCTGCTTGCGCTTATCTGTCTGATACCGCTGTTGGTACATGACGCTGCCGCAGTCCGCACAAAAGAGTATGCCGGAAAACAAGCCCACTTCATCATAGCGGTTGGGGCGTTTCCTCTGTTTGCGTAACTCCTGCACCCGCTCCCATGTTTCCCGGTCAATGATAGGCTCATGGTGGTTTTCAAAAATCACTTGCTTTTCCGGGGGATTTTCTACGCTGTGTTTCAGCTTGTAGGAAACCTTGTCCGTCTTGAAATTCACAAGGCAGCCCGTATATTCCCGGTTTTCCAGCAGATGTACCACTGTATTGGTCGCCCACCTGCACTCATAGCCGGGGTGGTAGCGGCGGGTGCTTCCCGTCCTGCGGTATTCCAGCGTCCCCGGCGTGGGGATTTGCTGCTCTGTGAGCATACGGGCTATCTTGGTCGGACCGTTCCCGGCAAGGCAAAGGCTGTAAATCTGCCGTACCACCGGGGCGGCTTCCTCGTCAATGATAAAGTTCTCGTCCCCGTCCATGAGGTAGCCATAGACGGGCTTGCTTGTAATGGGCTTGCCGCTCATGCCCTTAGAGCGTTTGACTGCCTTGATTTTCTTGCTCGTGTCCCTCACCAGCCATTCGTTAAAAATGTTCCGCAGCGGGGCAAAATCATTTTCCCCCTGCGCACTGTCCACGCCGTCATTGATAGCAATGAAACGGACGTTTTTCTGTGGGAAAATCATTTCGGTGTACATTCCCACTTGTAAGTAGTTTCGCCCTAACCGGGACATATCCTTGACAATGACTGTGCCGACTTTCCCGGCTTCAATGTCTGCAAGCATGGCTTGAAATCCGGGTCTTTGAAAGTTTGCGCCGGAATAACCGTCGTCGGTGTACCAGCGCAGGTTTGTAAAGCCGTTCTGCTTGGCGTAGGTTTCCAAAATCCGCTTTTGGTTGGAAATGGAATTGCTCTCGCCGGAAAGTTCGTCCTCATGGGATAGTCTTGGGTAAAGGGCGGTAATAAGTTGCTGGGTGGTCTGTCTTAACATAAATTCCTCCGTTTCCGACAGCCAGCCCCACTATTCCGTACCTTGATTGTACCACATGGGGCGGCTGTCTGTATAGCGGCAAAAGCGTCAAAATGCTTCCTTATGCGCCGTCAAAACGCCAGTTTTTCTTGTGGTGCTTCCCGTCTGCGTCCGGGCAGGCTGCTTTCTGCTTCCAGCACTTTCATCATCTTGTCGGCGGCGGTGGCGGTGGTGTCCTCCTTGAAGTAGCCGGAAACCACAAGGACGGTGTTTCCCATGCGTACCTCGGTCACGCAGTCCGGGCGGCGGGCAGGGCGTTTGGTTCTTTGGGTGTTGGTCATAGGCAGTTCTCCTTTCCGGCAAGCAGCCGTTTCAGCCGTTCCATTTTCCCTTGTGCAGCGGCTTTTCTCAAATTCTCCCCAGTAAAGCAGAGAGGGGAACACATTTCCAGCAGCCGGTCATAAATCCGGGTGTGGGCGGTGTCCTCCGGGTGCTGCAATTCCTCCAGCGTGAGGTTGGTCGTCACAATCAGCGGCTTCCTGCTACGGTAGCGGCTGTCAATCACGTTGTAGACCTGTTCCAGTCCGTATTCTGTGCCCCGCTCCATTCCAAAATCGTCAATGATGAGCAGGGGGAAGCTGCAAAGCCGGGAAATGTATTCATTCCTGCCCGCAAAGCTGGCGGCAAGGTCGTTGAGTATCGTTGCAAAGTTTGTCATGCACACCGGGACTTCCTGCTCCATAAGGGCGTTTGCAATACACCCGGCAAAATAGCTTTTTCCAGTGCCTACCTTGCCCCACAAGAGCAGCCCATAGTTCCCGTCCTTTATCTGTTCCCAGCGTGCCACATATCCGGCGGCGTTCTTCATCTGCGGGCAGCTTCCGTTATCGTTAGCAAATGTCCAGTCCTGCATGGTCTTGTCTGTAAATCCCTGCCGTTTCAGCCGTTCCACCGTTTCAAGGTGGCTGCGTTGCTTCTCGGCGGCTTCCCGTTCCTTACGGGCTGCCCGCTGGCAGTCGCACTCTGACGGGTGGCGGTCACGCCCGAAAAAGGTCTTGCCCTCCGGGAAATAGGCTTCTTTGGGCTTGTGGCATTTGCCGCAGTATAACAGCCCGTCCTCCCCGGTGTAATCTTCCGGTGCGACAATGGTATCAGTCATAGGCAGTATGGTGTTGTGGATTGTATCGGTCATAGGCTTTCTCCCTCCTTGAATGAATAGTCCGGTATGCCTTTCTTGGGCTTCTCTTTGGCGGCGTCCTCCTGCGCCCACTTGTAAATGGTGGCTGCATGGCTTTTGTACCGCTTCCCGGTGGAAGCGATATGGCAGGAAAGGCGGTCAAGGTAATATTCCCACTTGCCGGGGAAGTCCCGTTCCAGTCCCAAAAGGTCTGCGTCAGAAAGAAATACATTTTTATATCTGCCATAAGCGGCGGGGGGCTGCCCCTCACTCGCTCTTTTTGTTTGGCTCTCTATTAAGTTGTTTATATTAGTTTGGTTAGGGGACGGTTTTCCGACCGTCATAAGGTCAGTTTTCCGGCTGTCAGTGGGTCGGTTTTCTGTCCCTATGAGGGTCGGTTTTCCGTCCGTCAGTTGGTCGGGAAACTGTACCACTGGGGCAGGCACTTTCACATACAGACGGTTGGCACAAGAGAAGCCCGTCCGCCTGCGCTCCAACAGCCCCGCAGCGTCCAGTTCGTTCAGTGCCCCCTTTATGGTGGTGCTGCCTTTCTTCATCACTTTCGCCATTTCCGCTATGGGGTAGACAATGTATACCCGCCCCTCGCTGTCCTGCCAGCCGTTCTTCTGTGAAAGGGTGGAACGGTCTAACAGCAGCGAATATAACTCTCTTGCGGTGTGGGATAGGTCTGTTTCCAGCAGGAAACGGGGGTAAGGCAGGTAAGTGGGCAGCTCCGTTCCTGCGGTCATATAATCGGCGATAGGGTTCACCTCCTTGTGGTGTCCGTTTTGGGCTTCTGTTACGCTTTTAGAGGGCATTTTTAAGGGAAAAGGATAAATGTATCACGCACCCTTTGACACCCTCCAAAAAAGCCTTGATTTATGCGGGTTTGAAATGCCCTAAAGCGTGACATTTCCCCCTTTGTTTCCGCTTTCGTTTGGCGGCGTTTATCCGCTTCATGCGTCCGGCGCAGTCCGGGCAGTATTTCCCCCGGTTGGATTTGGGGAAGAAGAACGCCCCGCAGACAGCGCAGCGTTTCCGGCTCCCCCGGCGCATGAGGGCAGCTTCCAGTGCTTCATCAAGGGGCAGGACGGCGGCGGTAAACCAGCGGCAGAGCAGCGAATAGCTGATACTCTGCACACACACGCAAGGCTCGCCGTCCTCCAACAGCAGGCAGTTCCCGCCGTCATAGTTGCAGCACTCATGCACAAGGCGGCGGGCTGCCCGGTACTGGCGGTAATCCATACGGGGAATTTTAGCGTTCATGGCTCTGCTCCTTTCTGCGCTGCGGCTCACTCCGGCGTAGTAGCTGGTCGATATTGCCCTTGACCGTCTGAAGCTGCCGGACACGCTCTTTTTTCTCCCGGTACTGGCAGTAGAGGGCGTTTTTCTCTGTGGTTAGCTGTTCAATCTCGGCTTGCAGGTCTTTCCGGGCGGGTAGCTTCTTGGTATAGCCCTGCTCCTTGAAATACCGGGCGGCTGCGTCTGCAATGAGAAAATCGCTTTCATGCTGTTCCCGGTAGGCTTGGCGGGCTTTGTCCGATTTCTGCGCCTTTAGCCCCTCCCGGACAGGCTTGGTCTTTGCAAACGCTAATATCTGCCGCCGCAGTTCCTTTTTGCCGGATAAGGTACATTCCAGTGCTTTCAGCTTGGCGGTGGTGTCCTGCAATCCGGCATGGGCTTCTGTGAGGGTGGCTTCCAGTTCTTCCAAAGAGGAAAAACCGGACTGCTCATAAATGGCAAGGGAAGCTGCCGCCTGCTTCAAGTTGTGGAGCGTCGCCCACCTTTCATAGCCCCGTCCCTTGCCCTCGGCTTTCTTGGCTTCTATGTCAACCATGCGCTGTATGCCGTCATGGTTCGGGGCGGTTTTGACCGTTTTTTCCCGTTGTAACGGCTCTTTGACAGCGGCAGGGTATTCGGGTATGGCTGTGGTCTGCTCGGCGGCTCTGTGGGCGTTTTCCTCCAACATGGCAAAGACAGCGGTACGGTCAAAATCGTCCCCCAGCTTCCGGGCAGTAATGGGCTTGGTTCTGTCCAGCGAAAGGTAGGACAGCCGCCCCCGACTCTCCTTGACGGTCACGCCCTCCTGCAAAAGCAGGGAAGAAAACTCCTCAAAGCTAGAAGCAAGGGAAAGAGCCTGCCGGATTGTCCGACGCAATTTTTCTTTGTCCGTTTCAAACTTGGTCGCTTTCGGTGGCTGTCCTCCGGCGGCAAGGGCGGCGTTCTCTTTATCAAGGGCAAGCTGCCCCTTTTTCTGCGCCCGGTATTCCCGGTCTGTTATGCGGTTCTTACTGCCGTTTAGGAGGTCGATTTGGTAAAACCCCTCCCGGTGGCACATCTCCATGACCTCGGCTTTGAAATGGCGCAGGGCGGTGTCCGTACAGCGGTGCTTGCAGCCCTCCCTTGTGTCGGCAGGTCGCTCCATATAAGGCAGGAACGGCACTTCTGCAATCCTCAAACTGTTTATGACGATATGCACATGAATGTTTCCGCTGCCGTTATGCCCGTCCGGGTGGGTGCAGACAAGGGCTTGGTGTCCGGGGAAGTGTTCCCGGCAAAATTCCTCGCCCAACGCCTGCGCCCGGTCGGGTGTCAAGCCGTTGTCTGTGCCGCCCCTTGGGTCAAAGCTGATGATATAGTGGTGGCTCTTTACATCCTCCCGTTTCTGGTTTTTCCCATAGCGCAGATTTGCCCGCATACAAGCGACAGCAAAATCATCTCCCCCGCAGTTAAGGGAAGAAATGCGGTAGTCCTCCCTCGGTATCAGCCGCCCGGTTTCATCAAGGACGGGCTTCATGGTAAACTCGTCATGCTGGAACAGCAGATACTTTTCGGCTGCCCCGTAGTCTGCATTTTTAGAGCTGAAATGTTTGAGTATCGCCAACCACTCCACCTACTTTCTGCAAGACTTCATACTTGAGGGCTGCCAGTTCCGCCGCCGTCCCCCTTAGTTCCTTTGCAAGCTGGGGATAGGGTGCGCCGTATTCGTTTAAGCAGCGGGCAATCTGGTTTAAGTTGCCGCCGATTTTCCCGTACTCCGCAGCCAGCTTCCCGACAGCGGAAAGCAGTTCATCATTGACCGCCGACACATGGATAACGGGGCGTATGGCTGCCCGCCGGATTGCCTGCCGCAAAAACTCCGACTGACTGATACCATAGGGGGCAAGCCGCTTTGTGAAGTTGGCGTATTCTTCATCAGACAGACGTGTCTTGATAACATGGCTGCGGTGGGGCGTGTTGTATCTCTTTCGCATGGTGCAAGACCTCCTTTCTGTTGCCGCATAGCTGCGGCTGTGATAAGCGGCATACGCCGCATAAGCAGGGTTTGGGGAAGGCACTCCCCAACAAGTTTCCCGCAGGGACAAAAGGAGCGGTAAGCGAATTTTGGTACTGTGGTAGAAACTTGCTCTAAGAAACTGCCGGACTGCCGTTCACTTCCTACTGCCACTTTTTCAGAAAATCGCAACCAGCTTTTTTATAAAAGGCTGCGGGCGGCGTTCTCCCCTTACTCCCTACAACACCGCAAAAAGCAAAAATGACGGACTTTCCGGCAAGAACTTTTCCGGCGGCGTAGTCTTTCCCGACAATAAGGCGTTTTGGAAGCTGTGTTTTGCCCGCTGTCTGAAAAAAACGGCAATCTTTTTTGGCTTCACTGTCTAATACGGAACATTTGGAAATTTGCCAAAAATGGGCGCAAAAAAAGCAGCAAATCTTTTTCGGATTTACTGCTTCGTGTGCCGCTGTGATGGGCGATGGGATATTCAGTTTTTATGGTGGTTCAGTGTGACAAACTGGAATTTTCAAGTGTCTGCTAAATAAGTTTTACCCCATTATTTCTAATATAAAACTTACTACCGAAAATAGGTTACATATGCAATGAAAACATATACTTATGTAGATATTCTTTTTCTTATATGCCACATATGCAACTGGTGCAAATGCCAATATACGAAATACATTATTGAAAGGTAACCAAAAATGATAAAGTGAAAATAAAACAGCTATAAGTATTGGCGTAAACGAACTTTGCTTTTTATAATGCGAAGTTAAATATCCTCTGAAAAATAATTCTTCTGTTATCGGTCCAACTAACACATTAAAAACACCATAATATATGCAAGTAAAAACTAGTATTGGTTTTGAAAATGATTTTATATATTCCAAATTTGTCCAATCAAAACCTATCGGTAAATTATTAAGTACAGCCGCTCTCATTTCCGCAAAAAACTGATTTTCTATAGGTACAACAAATGCCGAAAGTAATCCTGCTATGCCAAAGAAAACAAACCCAATCAGCACTATTTTCCATAATGCGAGTTTCTCCTGTCTCACAAAAGCACTTTTTAAAGAATATGTGCCATACTCTTTTTTGCTTGCACATAGAATCATTCCTAATTCTATAGGGAATAATGTGAATGTTCCCAAAATGCAAAATAGCAGTATATATGGCATGTTACAGAAATGTCCCAATATCAAATAACTCAAACATAATACTATTGTGGGTATAAAAATCCTTATCAAAAGTCCTTTTGTATCTATTTTATTCATCTCAAATATCCTTCAGAAAATTCTAATTTGCTAAAATGATTTTATCATATCGTCAATCCAAATTCAACGGTCAAGCCGGAACTTGAACAGGCTTTCAATCAGCTTTGTTCTGATGTAGTCCTCCATATCAGAATTATAATAGCCGTTCATTTTGGAGAAATAGCGGATATATCCGGCATAGCGGTCAAGGACAGCCTGTATCGCTATGGGATCGCCCTCATGTGCCTTTATAATAGTTTCATAGGGGAGAAGTCGGTTACTCATGGGACAACACCTCCATTTCCTCTTTCAGCCGCTTCAAGGCAAGCTGGATATGCCGCCCGATTGTGCTGCGTGTCCAGCCGATTTGTTCTCCGATTTCTTTCTGCGTCAAGTGCTGGAAGTAATACAAAAATATTTCCTCCTGCGCCTGTTCCGGCAGCCCGGCAAGAGCCGCCGCAAGAGAGCAGCTATCTAAAAGTATCGTCTGCCCCCGGACAGAGAACGGATAAGTTTCACCATAGTCCGGCACTTGAAAATACTCGTCTATGGTGCTTAGTGGGACAAACTTTTCTTCGGTCAAGTATTCAAGGGAGATTTCCCGTTTCCACCTCGCCGCCAGCATACGGGCAGCGTCAAAGGACGCATGGCGAATAACAATCCGGCAATAGGTATCATGGGTATAGCGGATATGTTCTTGATAGGCTTCGTATTCAGTCATGGAAAATCCCCCTTTCTTCAATTATGGGAAAGGGCGGCAGCACTTTTTTGCTGTCGCCCCTTGATTACCCACCAGCAAGGACAGGTGGGGCTGTCAACGGTGGGCGCAGCCCATTTACTTGCCGTTGACTGGCTCGACTGGGTTTGCTTCTTATAAAGCTATTTTAGTGACACTCCTTGATAAATAGGACATCAGACATTTTGATAATGTGCTTATTGCCTTTCATATCTTGGGCTATCACAACTTCATCGGAAATACTGATAACCAAAACGGAGTAAAATCCTCCTGGCTTGTTAAAACCTAAAAGTGGCTGTTCTTGTTTCAACTTTATATCACATTTCTTGTTGATAAAATAATCACTAACATTGGGAATTGTTTTACCAGCGGGAATAATCGGTAGCTTTTTGATTTGTTTCTCATCTGTAAGCTCGGAAATTGTGCCAACAGAGGTCATATCTATTAAAACAGCTTTACATTTATCATCCATAACCAAAAGTTGTGTATTTTGAATTGATATAAGACCAACACGATAAAAACCGTTAAACTCCTTATCCTTCAAAAAAATCTGTAACCACTTTCCGATATAAGGGTTAAAAGAAAACATCTGTTCTTGTTTCTTATCTTCATGGGGAGTATCGCTTATATCACGCAAGAGATAATCCAAATTCACATTCAAAATATCGCAGAGAATCAGCAACTTTTCTGTTTCGGGATAACCTAATCCCGTTTCCCATTTAGAAACAGACTGTCTTGTCACTCCACACTTTTCCGCTAAATCCTCTTGAGATAATTTTTTTGTTTTCCGTAAACTCTGTAACTTATCAGCAAATGTCATCGTAATAACCTCCTTATGTTTTATAGCTTTATTTTAGGCGTTTTTCTCTCAAAACACTACCAACTTCATCGTGCTTTTTCGCAACTTTGGGTTGCATAATTACTCTTTACTCAATTATAGTATTGTTCGTAAATGCATTCAAGAATATAGACACGGAATAGTAGGCTACTGTCTGTTAAAGTTTTGTGTTACTTTACCGCACATGAGCATTTGCACCAGGATTATCATTACCATAACCTTCCATAAGGTTTACTACACCCCAGATTCCAAGACCTGCTCCAAGTGCGATGACTAATGTCTGTAATACGCCTACTGC
>NZ_LNAM01000002.1:66914-83069 GCF_001461035.1 Acetivibrio ethanolgignens
AAGTGCGATAACTAATGTCTGTAATACGCCTACTGCGCTCTGAAAAAATGCCATTTTGTTTTCCTCCTAAAATTCATATCTTTCGGCAATATTTTGTATTTTTGCCGATGTATAGTTGATTAGTTGCTGCCAACTCCCGTCGACTGAAGCTGACAATTCGCGCGAATTGTCGCGGTATTCGTCAAAGTCTTGTGCAAACACAGACTTTTCCTCATTACACGCGCATAATAAAAGCCCCTTCAGAAGTGCTATACTTCCAAAAGAGCTATTACTCAGTTACTTCGATGACCGTAAACTGATCATCTGCTTTCAATATTAAGTTGTCTTTTTTCTTCAGGAACTTCTCGATATCGAACCAGTTCCTTTTGTCTGCATCCGCTGTAAGAGAATATTTTGGATGCTTTGTTAGGTCATATTTATCTGAGAAAAATGGTCTTACACCACGAACCTGCACAATGCATTTTGATCCGTCCATGACAGCCAGTTCATCAATACTCATCAGATCTTTGCCACAATGTCAAGTGATGAATTAGAACAAAAATGCTCCCCCTTCTTGCAAACAGAAGAGGGAGCATTAACAACTTATTTAGATTTCAATTATTATATTGTAATATTTTTCTCGAACTCCTTTTTAAAATCTTCTATTTTGCTAGCTTCAATAAAAATTGGTGTTATTGAAGAAAAAACTACCGGGTTCTTAGAATAAGTGACTATTAGGTTTTCCTGTAAATAACACTGAGCGGCATTGGGGAAAAAATCAGCAGGCAATGGATATTTTGCATTTGGATTATGGAATACTGTGACACCTTCTGACCAAGGTTCTGAATTTTGCTCAGTAACAAAATAAGAAAATATTTGGGGAATAACTGCATTTGGATCTGGATTATAAACACTTGCTATTCTATACATAAGTACATTGTTTTCATCCAGTCCACATTGTTTCCCTATTCGACTAAATTTTGAAACTGTCGCACATGAAGAATGCAACACTGCACTTACATTTTCTGAATTTTCTTGAAAAAAGAAACCGGAAGGAATTGAATTGCGCCCATCTCCCTTAGGGTGTGTAGTAACTTTGATTGGTTTCACAATTAAATTCCCATTTGAATCAAAGAAATGGTCATATTCAAATCCATATAAATAAGTAATAAGTGAACCTTGGCTCCAAGTCATTGAACATGTGTTATGAAAATCTGCGATGGCAATTACAAAAGGTTTTTCCTTTGTGTGTTGATACTCCCAATAATGTGTTCCGTTTTTATCTTTATGTGTTAATTTGCTGTATAATGAACTACCCCATTTTGCTGACATAAATTTTTGTTCTTTTATAATGTCTTCCCTTGTAGGGATATTTCTGCATATTTCTTGTAAATTTTTATTGGACACTATAACAGCTTCTACAGACACCTCGCTATCTCCTGAACTAAGTAAAAAATCAGGGGCAAAGTGCTCTCGATTAATCTGCAATCCCTCCTCATTAAAATAGCAAAACAAGTATAATTCCCAAAGTCTGGAATCAAATCCTGTTGTTTGAAACTGCTGAACAAAGTTACCATCCACATCAAAAAAATGAGGCATTATTTCATTGATAACATTTCTCGCAGCTGAATGAGTTGGACTTTTAGCTATTATTTGGAAGTATGGATCAAGTTTAGAGACTTTTGCACGAGGAATAAACAAATCATCCACAGTCTTTCTGGTATCCTTTTTTTCAGTAAACACCGTTTTTTCCAACAGCTTGGAATGTGACAGCATAATCTTTCTAGCTGCTTCACAATCCTCAATATCAATTTTCAAATCAATGCAACGAATTTGTCTATTTTCATCTCTTGCTAAAAAAATCACTGTATAATTTTTATCTTGCCTATCAAGGCAGATGACAGCCCATAAAGTTTTAGATTCATTTATATACCATTCAAGTTCTTCATTGAAAAATTCAGCCAAATTATGCCTAGTAAAAAACACATACAAATCAAACTGATTCTTTGAAATTGGTTTCAATTATTTTTACCCCTTGTTATCCTAACACTATTTCTCCCACAAAGTTATAGACTATCCTGACTTCCTGAATCTTCTGTCCGTCTATCTTTTTGACCTCACCCACTAGAATCCGGCTGATCAGCCGATTCAGCACCGCTTCATCCAATTCCTGTATGGTGGCATACTGCCGAATCTCTCGGATAAAGGTGCGGACTTCACTTTCCTGAGCGTCAGACTGCTGAAGCATTCGCATCAGTTCCTGCAACCGGCACTGATTTTCTTCCTGCTCCTGCTCCATAGCGGCGGCCAGCTTCATAAACCGCTGCTCAGAAAGCACACCCTTGGCCTTGTCGGTGTAAAGGCTCAGGAACATATCGTCAATTTCCTGGTTTCTGGATTCCAGACGCTCACGCTCTTTCTGCATCTCGGAAGCATCCGCCATATACCGGCGCTCCATCCGTCTGCTTAACCGCTGATAAAAGGCATCTGCATCTTTGAGTGCCATTGCTGCCAGTTCCTGAATGTCCTTCAGGACGAGATTATACAAATCCCTGGCTTCGATTTTGTGACTGGTGCAGGCGTTTTTGCCCAGCCGGTTGTAGGTCTGGCAGATATAATACGCCTTGTCAATCGGTTCCCGCATCTCGCCGGTAAAGCGGTTCTTGCCGGTTCTGCCAACCTTTTCATACCGCACCTGCATGGATTTCCCACAGGTGGCGCAGTAGATAATACCGTGGAACAGGTTGTAGAAAGGGCAAGCATTGCCTTTCATGATAGGCGGCCTGCGATCCACGATTGCCTGTACCTGATCCCATTCCTCTGGTGTCACAATTGCTTCATGACAGCCCTCAATAATTTCCCAGTCTTCACGGGGAATAAAGTCATAGGTATTGGAACGAATGGCTTTCTGGTGTGTCCTGCACACCAAGTGTGCACCTTTATAAAATGGGTTTCGCAGGATATGACTGATTCTGGAGCTACCCCAGCAATAGTAGTTAACATCACAGGCAGTATTGCCCTTGACTCTGGTAATGGAAATCTTGTCCTCCATCAGCTGCTTGGCAATCCATATACAGCCCCAGCCATCCAGTGCCAGGTCATAGATTTTACGAATTACCGGCGCAGTCTCCGGGTCACGCATCAGGCCTAAGGGAGTAGGACCGCCGCAATACTTCCCTTGCCGGGAACGGGTCATACGCCCTGCCAGCACTTTCTTGGAAATATCCCGGCTATACATATCGTTCAGGATATTCTTGAACGGCGTGATGTCCATTTCCTGACGGGTCAAACTGTCCACACCATCGGTAATTGCGATATAACGGACATTGTGTTTAGGGAAGAAGATTTCAATATAGCTTCCGGCTTCGATATAATTTCTTCCCAGTCTGGACAGGTCTTTGGTAATGACACAACCGATTTTACCGGCCTCAATATCGACAATCATACGCTGAAAAGATGGTCGATTGAAATTACGGCCTGTGTAACCATCATCCACATAATACTCATACTGGAACATCCCATTTTTCTCGGCAAAGTCCCGAAGCATGATTTTTTGATTGCTAATGCTCATGCTCTCGTTATCGCCGCCATCGTCCAGAGAAATACGGCAATAGAGGGCTGTGATTTTCTGATTGACTTGTTTTTTCCTGCTCATAGTAATCTCCTTCTATGAACAGGGACACGATATACATATTATACCATGCCCCTGTTTTTTCTTCAACCAAATCCCTCAGCTTGCCTTTCGTTCCAGCCATTCTTCAAAGTGTTCGCAGGTTTGCCGTTCAATGAGCTGTTCAAAGGCTTCCTGCATGGTTTTATCACCTGAAAACTCCCGTATCACGATAAACTTCACTTTTTTGCTCAGCTTGTTTTCTTGCTTTTGGGTTTTCTCCATAGGCTACCTCCATAGATCAGAAAGGCCAGGCAAAGGGAGCCTGCAACGAAGTCCGGCAACAGACCTCGAAAAACCTGCAACCTATCGTCTGACCATCGTTTCTTACTTTTCAAATTTTCTTGTAAAATCTCGTTGCTTTCGTTGTCAGAGAACAAATACCCGTCCAAAAGTCTTGCTTTACGGGTATTTATCGTATCTACACCCCCACTTTTGCGGCAACAAAGTCAGCAACCAGCCGACAACCTACTGGGCAACAAGCCCCGTAAATCAGGCAATCCACTCCTTTGGCAGTTCCAGCTGACAGACTTCTTCCTCGCTCAGTTCTACAAATCCATCTTCGTTGTCGGGCAGTTCGTTGCCGGAAATCTCCCGCTCCCAGCCACGCTGACGCCCATATCCAGCAAACAGCCGTGGGTTAGAGAAAGGCTTCCAGCCCGTCACCACTGTGTTCATGATCTCATTGATATTGTGGAGCTGCCACCGCTTCGGCTCCTCAAAGGTGTGTCCCAGTGCCTCCTTAAACAGCTGTTTTGAGCAGCCCATGTTTCCGGTGTAGTGTTCCAGAAATCCCTGTATCTGTCCGGCTTCGGTGTCCTCCGGCATGAAGTCTTTCTGAACCTCCACCAGCTGTCTCTGAATCTCCTTTGAAAACTTCATGGAATACTCCCCGCTGCGGTAAATGGTCATAGCCTCTGCCCATACCCGCAACAGATATTCTCTGGAAGCGGCTTCGTCCTCCAGAATGTGAACCTCCGCTTTCTCCGGGCAAATCATCACTGGCAGAAACCGCCGGTTCCCGGCTCGATCCAGCGGCAGGAAGTCAAGCGTATTCGAGGAACCACCGAACACACACTGCCGAAGCCGGTCTTTAGGCTGAGATTCATAGGGTGTCCGATAGGTTTCCTTCTGTCGGCTAATAAAGGAACGGATTTCTTCAATGCTCTTTGCGCTGTTGGTGGCAAGCATCTCTGACATCTCAATGATCCAGTGACCTTGCAGCTTTTGGAATACCCGGTCGTCATCCAATTTCTTCAAGTCATCAGAGAACCATTCGTCTCGGATCGCCAACAGTCGAAAGAAGGTGGACTTTCCGGCTCCCTGGCCGCCCACCAGACAGAGCAGCTCCTCATACTTGCACTCAGGGTGGAACACCCGGCGGATGGCCCCCAGCAGGAAGTGTTTGAGCATTTCCTCTACATAGTCGCTCTCATCCGCCCCCCAGAAAGTGACGCAGGCAGGAGCGTATCCGTGGCTGGCCGTCCCACACCAGACTATCCAGCACATCCCGAATGGGGTGGTAGTAATTCTCATTTGCCACAATGGACATCGCCGCCATCAGCTTCTTTTCACTGGTCAGACCATAGTGCTGCTCAAAGTACAGAAGCAGATACTTGACATCAGTATCTGTCAGGACGCTGGTGCTCCTGCGCCATCCCAGGTTGCGCACAATGTCCACTCGGTCTGTCAGCAGATTCAGCCGGATAGCGCCCTTCAAAAAGGGATCGTGACAGAACACAATCCGGCAGTTGTCGATGGTGTTGGCTGGTTTTCCTTTTTCCGTTGTCGTAAGAATTTCCCATACCCCTGCAACATCCGCTGCATCATACTGGGGATTTGAGATAAAAGTTGAAGATTCATTGGACACGATTTCACCTCCAAAAACAGAACAGACACCCAATTTCTTTCAAAATCAGATGCCTGTCAAAGTTCCATATTCTGTTTTTTCTGTTTCTCCTGTGTATGCTTTTCACTGTCTTTTTTCCGTTGCTCCTCCATTCCTCGACGAAGCGCTTCCACAATGGAAGGCTTTGTCTGTTTTTTGATTTCTTCTGTGACAGCCTTCTTCTTGTCCGTATGAAGCAGAGCAGCCTTCACTTTTTCCAGTGTGGAGTGCATCGTTGTCCGGATTTTTCCAATCACACCATCCAGCCTTGCCATCGCATAGTCCCGTTCCTTTTTCGGCGCTTTTCGCTCCGGGGATTGCAGCCATGCTTTGGTGTCCTCGATCATATCAATATCTTTCTGATGGGTCATGGTTTTTACCTCGTCTGTTACCAATTCTACCGCCTTGTCATAAGCAACGCTGGACACCTCATCAATCAGACTGTCCACATCCTCAATTTTCAGAGTCAGTTCCTTCAGCTTCAGCTCCTGCTGGACAAGTTTTTCTTTTTGCTTCATCAGGATATAATCCTGCTTCTCCAGATAATCACGCCCACCATAGGACGGTTCCTGCTCCAGATGCACCCCATGCTTGCGGCTGATGTCAAAAAGCATCGTGCGGCATACGACATCAAAAGTCTGTTTTCGGTTATTGTGCTTTCCTTTTGGCTGTTCCGGTTTAGGGAGAGGGATACCCAGTTCCTCCAGCGCCTTTTCCTGCTGGGGACACAGCTCCCCATACCGGTTTTTACAGTCAAACACATAGCGCTCATGGATATGGGGTGTACCCTCATCCAGATGTAGCGCCCAGTCCAGAATGTGGATATGGGAACCAAATCGCCGTTCAAACTCCTCGTAAAATTCGCTGACAATGAGTGCCAGAGTACCCGGTGAAATGGATTCTTCCATAGTGCCGATCTGGTAGATGCTTTCTTCTGGGCAGGTCTTGTTATTTTTTAAAAGATTTTCCACCGTGCGGTTGCACTCGGTGTGTCGGGTTTTCTCGTTCCGGGCGTTCTGAGCATCGACATAGTCAGCATAATGCTCATAGTAGTACATCCTTTCAATTTCCTCAAAGCTGAAATCCGGTTGTTCCGGGTTTTCACGAAAGTCATGGGTGGTAAAGCCCCGGTAACAGTCCCAGTACATATTTTTTCTGGCACGCTCAGAATCAATATGTTCGCTATTCTCTACATCAAACCGACGGTCATTGTGCCGGGGATTATAGGTGCCATGCTTGCCAGAGCGTCCATTGTGCCGTGTCAGTTTCAATTTTCATCCCTCCCAATCTTTGTTGCGTTTCCCAAAGGGGCGTAGCGGCGAAGCCGCAAATCCTGCGAAAGTCTGCGTCAGGTAATACCCAGTATAAGTTGACGCAGGCATCAACTTTCCCTGGGCAAGGCGTTTCACCCTTGACCCGATAATGGCTGCCGCCCTTAACCTGCCAATGGGCTCGTCTCCACTTCGTGTCGGTCGGTGCTTTTGCGGTGTTACCGCAAAGGTCGCCACCGGCGACCCGCACCCCTTGACTCCAACAGGGCGCTGCACCCCTGTACCCAGCACAAAGGGATTGCATCCCTCTGTACTCCTGCCCGAAAAAGCTGACTGCCCAAAACATAGCCGGTCAGCTTTTCCGGCTTTTGAAGAAAGTTCCTCGGTCACTTTCCTCAAAAAGAAAAACCGATGCAGGAATTTTCTTTACGAAAATCCATGCACCGGCTCGAAGTAATTATTTGCAAATAATGTGTTGTTTAATGCAATACCGCACAATTACAAGCGGTGGTATGTGCCGTAAAATTTTTTGTCAGATGAAACAAAACGCACAAGGAATCCTTGGTGGATTCACGAGCATTTTTTGTAAAATATGGCGGAAAATTTTGGTGTAGACCGCTGTCTGAGCCTATCGGCGTAAATTGTGCGGTGTTGCCTTAAATTTAATTTGATGCTTTTACTACTTCATCAATGTCAAGAGAGTAGCCCATAACTTCTCCAACATCTTTAATTTTTCCTTTGACCGCTAAAGTGTCGCCAATAGACATATCCATCACTGCTGATTTCTGTTCTTCAGACTTGATATAACACTGAACACCCAAAATAGCAAACTCATCTTCGGTTGAAACAATGGAAATGTATTTACCGCTGCTATCAATAACATTTAAGCGACCAGTCAACTCAATATACTGATCTTTATATTTATTAGCAGCTTTTAGGGCGTTGCCGTTTAGATCATCCATCAACTCAGAAACCGAATATGCTGTATAGGTGATTTCCGGGGTTTCAGGTTCTGCCTGTGTATTGTTGGTATTTTCAGATGTGGTTACTTGGGTATCATTTTTTCCGGCTTCATTAGAGGTTTTATCTCCACCAGCACTACCAATTGCACCAATTATGATTATTGCAATCACAGCAATAAACCACGGTCGCTTATAAAGTGGCTTCTTATTTTTCCCTCCACATTGCGGACAAACTTTGGCACTTGCCGCAATTTCAGCTCCGCAATGTTTGCAAGTCACCATTTTGTTTTCTTTTGACATCTCAATTCCTCCCTACAAAGTCTTTAATTTTTACTTACATGATAGTGTACCTTTCTGTAAAATGCCCATTTCTTCATGTATATGGAATCATATTACTATAACGCAGCAAAAAAGTCCAGTAGCAAAAGAAAAAATCAGCAAGTTGCACACAAAAAATGTCTGAAAAACTTACCTGCAAAAAAGTACACAATCCTGTAAAAACACCCGCTTACAATAACTTGGCTTTTTCGTGGACCTCCGCACGATAGCGAAAGGTGGAAAGCGGCATCCCGCACAGCTTTGCGGCAGCTGTCCCGGTAATTTTTCCGTTTTTCCATTGTTGGTATAGGTGGTGAAAGTTTTCAGGTAAAGGCGCTGGGGGTCTGCCGAAGCGGACACCTCTTGCTTTGGCTACGGCAATTCCTTCTGCCTGACGCTGTCGGATATTGGTGCGCTCGTTTTCTGCCACAAAGGACAATACTTGCAGCACAATATCGCTAAGGAATGTCCCCATCAGGTCTTTGCCCCGACGGGTATCCAGCAAAGGCATATCCAGCACCACGATGTCAATTCCTTTTTCCTTGGTCAGTATCCGCCACTGCTCCAGAATTTCAGAATAGTTACGCCCCAGACGGTCGATGCTCTTGATATAGAGCAGATCGTCTTTTTTTAGTTTCCGTACCATTTTCCGGTACTGCGGACGTTCAAAGTCCTTACCGGATTGCTTATCGATAAATAAATTTTTCTCTGGAATAGAAAGTTCTTTCAGAGCAAGAATCTGCCTGTCCTCATTCTGTTCTCTGGTGCTGACACGGATATATCCATACAAAATTCCCATTGCTTTTCCCTCCTTTCTCTCGACCGGGAAAACAGCTCCCGAACCGGATATTTTTCATCTTCTATGGTACTGGATACGTTTACCCCCCTGAACAAACAGCCTGTGAAAATGCCGGGTGCAGACCCGGCATTTTGCAGTCACTTACCCTGTAATCAGGCACTTTCCTTTTCTGCACGCAAAACCTGAAATCCATGTTGTTTTGCGTACTTTCTGGCAGCTTCCAGTCGCTCCTCACTGTATGGTGGAATCAACCGGACAGACAGCCGAGACTTTTCAATCACATAGGTCACGCTGCCCTCCGTGGTGCTGCGCTCCAGCCGGCAAAGCTGGGGATATTTCCGGCTAAACTCTGCTAATCTGCGTTTCAGATCGGCATTGAAGGTATAGATGCTGGCGGTGCTTTCCGCTTCGTTCCAGTTGATAATGGTTTCTTTCTCATACTTAGACAGCTTCATCATAAAAATCCTCCTCATATTCCATTTCACGGTTATGTTGTTTTCTCTTTTTCGTTCTCGTGGGAATTGCCGCCGCTGTCCAGCCAATTAAAAAAGGCTTTCTTGCTGATTTTAATCAACCGGCCACTGCGCACCACCGGAACCCCCGGTGTGTGTACCAACTCATAGGCGCTGGCTCTGGAAATCCCCATGATATGCTGAATATCTGTAACATCCAAAATCAGGGGCAGCGAGTTGTAATCATTCCACTTCATTTTTTCTTTCATATCGGTGTTCCTCCTTTATTTAAATTGATTGATTTTCATTTTCCGCATATTTGCCGTTCTACCTGTTCCGTTTCCTTCATGCTGCCCTGCTCGACATACATGAGTCATCAGTTTTTCGATGCGCTCGCCCTCCGTTTTAGGAGAGGTCATGGCGGTTTATCTCGGTTCAGACGGTCATTTAGTTGTCAATGTACACAATGGAACGAAATTACCATCTGACGTCATCATATCGCCACAAACTTGACAAAACAATAGCTTTGCAGTACCATTAGTGTAACGGATATAAGAGAATTACAAAATTACCATAAGGCAAGATGAGGGAATTGTATGGACTTTGAATTTGTGCGGCACGAACCGCTTTATGACCGTATTCTGCTGGTGCTGACGCTGGACAGACAGAAAATGATAGAGCGTATTTTGATTGGAGAAGAACTGCAAATCCGGTTTCGTTTACAGGGATATGACGACGCCGAGGTGCTTTGTGATGTTACACGCCCTTTGGGAACCATGCTTTCAACCTTTGAGCATGATTCAGACGGCGAATGGAATCGCCTCGGTTTAATACCACTGAGAGAATCGCTTCACTCTAACCGGTGGAAGCAGCCAGAACTGGAACAGGTGTCCGGTGATTTTCTGGCAAAAAAATATCTCACCGGTGATCCGGTGAGAATGTATGTGGCACTTCGTATCTGGAATGAATATTTGAAGGCAAGAGAACCACGAGATCGGGAATCTGCCTGTGAGCGTTTTATCGGGAAAATGAATGGCTTCACGGCTCTATTTATGGGGAATCCACCTCTTGACTTTGATGACGATATAGGAAAGCCTAAGCATCTGAATATTGCTACGCATATTTATGGTTCTGTACCGCATGAAGATACCCGGCTTGACCTCTGGTATCCGGACAGCAAACGGAAAATGGAGTGTGTTGCCGCCTATTCGTCCCTGTATCCGCTGATGATCTATTATCTGAACCGTCTGAACGATTGGAGGCTGTATTTCCGGAAATGCAAAATCTGCGGGAAAGTATTTCTTGCTAAAAGCCAACGATATGAGCTGTGCAGCGATAAGTGCCGTAAAAAGCAATCTCTCCAGAACAAGCGTGAGTTTGATGAACGAGCCAGAGAAAACAATTATGATTTACTCTACAAAAACGAGTGCCAGAACTGGCGAAACAAAATCAATAAGGCAAAGAAAACTTCTAATTTTCCTGCTGACCGTCTGGAAGAAATGCTGGCTGCTTTTGAATCCTTCAAAAAAGAAGCCTTGCAACGGAAACAGGCTGTGAAAAAGAAAACAGCCAGCCCGAAGGGATTTTCGGACTGGCTGCTCCGGCAGAGTAATATCATCGTGGAACTGGCTGAACAGGAAAACTGACATTTCAGCAGTAGATCATTTCAGACCGAATAATTTCTTCTGCCCGGTTGCGTAAGCTGTTCATTGCCCTAACCCATGCCATTTGGTCACAAGTTTTCAATTCCTCCGTAATTCCTTCAGCTTCTTTCATCTGGGCAATGATATAATCCAGCCGGTTCTGTGCCTGCTCATTCAGATCTGCCAGATATGTCCATAGTTTGCCGGACAAAATCAGGTCATTATACCGGGCTGGATGATATAGTTCCAGATAGGCTTTGTGCATACGCCCCCAGATTCCAATGGGGCGGTTTTCTTCCGGTAACTGTAAGTCTGGAATGTAATAGTCACCGACCAGTGTATAGCTGATGCCGTTTTGACAGGTTTTCTTTGGTAAGTGTTCCATAAGCGACCTCCTGTATTCGATTTTTCTCCGAATCCAGCTGATCGTGTCCCTGTTCATGTCAAATTCAAGGCAGCTGAACTTTTCATCAACAAGTATGGCACATCATGACCAAGCTTCTGATAGTTCATGTTATAGCTCTGTGACTGTCCTCTGGTTTCACCTGTGTTATACATATTAATAGTCTCTTTACCGAGCGTGGTATTCAGGTCTTTCAGAGTCGTCTGTTCAGAACCACCCAGGAAAATCTGAGAATCACAGTTACCGATAATGGTATCTGCATTATCTTTATAAATTGCCTTTAGCTGCGATTTTGCCTGTAGCACCAGACATGCCGATATCTCACGGCTTCGAATGGTTGCCATCAGCTTCTCTAAGTTTGGAATCTGACCAATGTTGGCCATCTCGTCGATTAAGCAAGTTACATGTACCGGAAGTCTTCCGCCATACACATCATCTGCCTTCTCGCATAAGAGATTAAAGAGCTGGGTGTAAATCATACTGATTAGGAAATTAAAGGTTGCATCTGTATCTGACATAATCAGGAATAATACAGTCTTCTTATCTCCCAGCGTATCCAGCTCCAGTTCATCATAGGCTGTAATCTCCCGAAGTTCCTTAATATCAAAGGGTGCAAGGCGCGCACCACAGCTAACCAAGATTGATTTCGCCGTTTTGCCTGCCGCAAGCTTATATTTGGCATATTGCCTTACTGCAAAGTGGTCCGGCTCCCTCTCTGCCAGTTCATCAAACATGAGATCCACCGGATTTTTGAACTCCTCATCATCCTCTCGCACCTCCATGGCATTGATCATTTCAAGCAGAGTTGAGAAGTTCTGCTCCTCTTCCGGCGCCTCATAATGAATATATCCGATCAGTGCGGAATAAAGCAGCTTTTCGGACTTCTCCCAGAATTCATCCCCGCCTTTTCCTTCCCCTTTTGTGTTCGCAATCAGGGTTGTAACCAGCTTCAAAATGTCCTTTTCATCATGCACATATGCAAATGGATTATAGTGCATACTCTTCTTAAAATTGATCGTGTTAAAGATTTTCATGCGGTAATTATTCTTCACCAGGGCGTGGCCAATTTCATTAACTACTGTACCCTTTGGATCCGTAATTACCAGTGAAGAATTCATTTGAAGCGCGTTTGGCTTAATAAAGAATCTCGTCTTACCTGAACCAGAACCACCTACTACAAGCACATTCTTATTTCGTGCAAATTTAGGCTCCGGTGGTCTTCCATTCATGGTAAGTCGCTCCGTCTGTGACAGGAGCATATTATTGGAGAATTCCTTATCAATAAATGGCTCTATGTCCTCGTGCGTCCCCCACCTGGCAGAACCATACTCAGCATTATGTCTGTACTTTTTTGCATTCTTACCCTTTAGATATACAGCCAGCCTGAGTGCGCCTCCAACTGCTACACCGACTAATAAATCAATTGGATCCAAACATATCCTCTATATACTTATTCAAAACCTTCACATTTACAAGGATTCTTCCACCCACTTCACGCCTGGCACCAGAATCCTTTGCAAGTTTTTCAAATGAATGTCTTCCAAGAGAATATAGCAATCTCCCCTCAGCCATACTAATGTATGGTTTCTGAGCAGCCTCAACAATAATACGTAACTTTTCAACATCAATCCCCTGATAATCTTCTTCTCTTCCAAACGACATTACTTACACCGCCTTTAATCTCTCTTTTAATCCATCCAACACAACCGAAATAGTTCCTGCAAAGAAAAGTACTACAATCACTCCTACGAATACCATTGCAAAAATTCCAAGCGCCAGCCACTGCCCTGTTACAACAGCAAGCACCGCACTAATCACAAGCAGATTTATCGCTACACCTGCAACTAGGCAATATATCTTCGTGGCGCCATCTATAACCAATTTCATCAAAGACAAAATCATAACAACCGGTAAAAGTAAAAGCTTAATCAAAAATCTCATTATCCTCACACTCCTTATTTCGCTCTAGCAAACTGAGGTAAATCGTGATTTACCTCAGCCCGATAATAGCCACTCATCGTACTGGGTGCATTGAACAAAGCTGCCATCAAATACTTTTTAATGTTTCTCACCTTTGTGGTGTTACTCTGCATACAGTCCATCACATACTCGATATGGCAATAATTCAGTTTCAGGAACTTTGAACGTACGAGCTCTGTCGGATAACTGTCACTTGCAATGATTATGCATTCCTTTCTGCTGACAACAGCCTCCAGCATGATATCTAAAATGCCTTCAATCAACTCATGGTCATAGGGATATCGCTCAAGCAAAAAGGGATACTCAATATTTCTCATCAGCAATTTTCTGTATGCATTTGTTTCATCCAATCCCATCCTATCCCCTGAAGATAAGATTGGATTGGATTTGATATTATTTATCTCAGTATTAATAGATTCAGTATTATTATTTAGTGGTGCCGAAAACGACACCTCCAAAGGTTCCCGTTCTGACACCTCTTGAAGTGCGATTTCGACACCTCCAGAGGTTCCCAAATCGACACCTCTGACACAGGATTTGTCCTCAGATACCATTATTTCAAGGTTCCTAAGCCTTAATTTGTCCGTTTCTTTAATTTCTTCACCTGAATCAGCACCAATATTCGCTTTCACTGAAGTGTCGATTTTGACACCTCTTGAAGTTCCGTTTTCTTCTTCAGCAAGCATAAAACTCTTAATATGAAGGATGCTTGGAAGACCAAGACCTCTCCTTTTCTTCTCCACCAATCCAAACTGTTCCAGCTCATTTAGATAATCAATGGACTTCTTTTTGGAGAAACCCAGAATGTCCTGGATCTCTTCAATCTTAAAAATAATGTAAACCCGCTTCTCTTCATCCAGCCATCCGTTCCTGGCAGAGAGAGACATTCTATCTAACAGCAATCCATACAATATCTTTGCAGATAAGGATAAGGGCGAAAATCTTTCCTCTGTCAGCATCACCTTTGGAATCCGAATGAAACTGAATTGTTCTGCTTCTTCACCATAATAGTAATTGAATTCCATTTACTTCACCGCCTTACTATGCTTATCCTGTTCCTTTTTCCAATTAGCGAGAAGTTCCTCTATAACAGCCCTGGCCTCCTGAGAAGTGTAATATGCTGGAAAGTATTTCCTAAGTTGATTAGAGGTAAAGTTAATTCTCATAGCAGGTTTTCTTCCTGGCTGATTATCATTCAAAATCTGAATTACTTCTTCCTGCGTCAGGTCTGGATTTGTATTAAGTTCTTTTCTTAATGCAATTATTTGATATGACTTAATTGTTCCATTATCTCTGATATATTCATGTAGCCACTTCTGAATTTTCTGATCAATATGAGAGATGTCTACTCCTGTCATAATGGCAATATTACCTCGGTCAATCAAATCCAGTAGTTCCGGAATCACCTCAGTAAGACGAATAAATCTGTGCACCTGATTTCTGCTTTCACCAACCTGCTTAGCTAAATCTTCATCAGCGCGATAATTCGTCCCAACTTGGGACGAATTTTTTCCTGGTCTTCCTGCACGTCTTCTCATTGCCTCATATCTCATTCTGTAAGCAAATGCCTTTTCACTTGGAAGAATTTCCTCACGCTGAATATTGCTATCTACCATAGCAATTACAGCATCATCGTCACCCATTTCCTTTATAGTTGCTGGAATTGTAGGAAGGCCAATCTTATTTACCGCATATAATCTGCGATGACCTGAAATCATTTCATATCCGCCTTCATCATCAGGTCTTACAACTACCGGAGTGAGCACTCCATTGTAACGAATATTTTCAATCAGATCCTCCATCTTTTCATCCTCAACAACCTTAAAAGGATGATTTTCAAAAGGATATATTTTTTCAACATCTATCTCTGTAACAGGATCTCCGGAAGGAACTCCAAGGAGCTCATCCACGGATAATATTTTAATCTTTTCACCAGATCTTTTCTTCATGATTAATCCTCCCCATTGATTTCAAGAAATTCATTTGTAAGCGACTCATAAGCCACAGCTACCTTGCCACTTCCACAATGTTCGAAGATGCTCACACCCTCAGCACTTGTTTCTGCAGCCTTTACTGAAATAGGAATATAGGTTTCAAAGGTACCAACAGAATCACTGTAGGTCTTATGAACCTTCTCAAAAATATCCCTGGCATAATTAGTTCTAAAATCTACCATAGTCATTACAATACCCTCGATAGTTAGCTTACGATTCAATTGTCGCTTAACCTTCATAATCGTTGAAATAAGCTGCTGTAGGCCCTTCACCGGCAGATAGGCTGTCTGCACCGGAATCAGCACAGAATCTGCAGCTGTAAGTGCATTAATTGTCATCATTCCAAGAGAAGGCATGCAGTCGATAATAATGTAGTCATACAAATTGCGAACCATATTTACATATTCCTTCATGATAGATTCTCTTGCGATTGCATTGACCAAGGAAACCTCAAGAGCTGATAATTCAATATTAGCCGGAATTAAATCTACTCCCTCTGAATGATGAAGAATTCCATCCTGCTCCGATACCTCTTCATCATTAATAAGAGCCAACATAATTGTTGCTAGAGTGACCTTAATATCATCCGGCTGAATGTAACCAAGACTTGCTGTCATAGAACCCTGAGGATCTGCATCAATCAGCAATACCTTCTTACCCTTTCTCGTTAATCCAATTCCAAGATTTACTGCAGTAGTGGTCTTGCTTACATTATGTAAAGCTTCACATAAAGTTGGTTATGAAAAGTAAGCTATTATGAAAAGTTGAGTCCATACTTTATTGGATTTCTTATAGT
>NZ_LNAM01000003.1:0-1435 GCF_001461035.1 Acetivibrio ethanolgignens
AGGGTGAACTGATTCTCCATAGTGATCAAGGATCACAGTTCACTTCAAAAGCATTTGTTGAATTCTGTGAATCAGTTCATGTAACACAGAGCATGAGCAAGGCAGGATATCCATACGACAATGCCCCGATGGAACGTTATTTCAACACTCTGAAAAACGAGTGTACAAACCTTCATGAATTTAAGACAGAGGAGGCGCTCTATCAGAAAGCAGAAGAATTTGCGTATGTTGAATACAATTATGTGCACCCACATAGTTTCAATGGTTATGCTACCCCACATGAAGCAAGGGTAGCTGCATAATTGAATAACGATATTTTTTAGCCAAAAGTGTTACAAAAAAGCTTGACCACAACACTACTGCACAGTTTGAATGTTATATATCTTGCTGAGCGGACTGCTCTTGCAGCAATCTTCATCAGCTTTAAACGAATGGTATCAACCTGTTGCTTTCGCATGTTTTCAGGAGGGACCAGTCGTCTGAACCAATGGAATAAGTTGTAAGCAAGCATGTGAAGCCTCATTTGGTTGGCATTTACTACTTTAGAATGACTGCTGACAGAAGCAAAGTCAAATCCGTTTTTGCCTTCCTTGATAAAGTTTTCCATCTTGCCACGTCCACAGTAAAACTGGATAATCTGATAAGGCTCCATATCCATGTTTGTAACAATAAAGGTGTACATGTGTGTCAGCTGACCGTATGGTTTCTCAATTTTGAAGACCACACGTCTTGGATATTCCCATGAACCAGCCTGGTACATGAATTCACCATAAGTTACCGCATAACTGATCTGATCCTCTTTTGTTGCTTTATACAAATCTTCATCTTTGTCTGAAGCAAGAGCAATGAGTGAAGAATTCTGTTTTAAGCGAATAGCATAGGAACAACCATTCATCTCACAGGCTTTATAAAGCTTAGGAGATGAAAATCCACTGTCACTACGAAGATATGTTTTAATACCTCTTTCCAGGTATTCCTGAAAGAGAGGTTCCATAAATTTATCTGCATCATTGCTACAGTCAAGTTTTCCATCACGAAGTTCTGCTTTGAGCAGATCTCCGGTCAGTCCGTCATAGCAGAGTAACGGATGATATCCGTGTGAGTGTATCTTCATCCATACGGTTGAAAAATCTTGATAATGTCGGCTGTGATGCCAGACTGTCCTTTTCAAGAACGGCATATTGAAAAGTGGAAGCGAACCGCCTTATCATTGGTTTTAAATTTCTTTTTGACCAGCCTGGTAAAGCCGATTTTTGTAGCGAATTCTTTTATCATATCCATAGAGAGACCCTTTCTGTGGTATATATTATGATTTAACACCTAAATTTTACCACAGAAAGGGTCTCTTTTTCTATTCACTTAATAGATGAAATGCAATAAACAGCTTAAATACAGTAACTATGTGGCTTTCATCCACTTTCACTGTGCAATGGTG
>NZ_LNAM01000003.1:1445-7322 GCF_001461035.1 Acetivibrio ethanolgignens
TATGTGGCTTTCATCCACTTTCACTGTGCAATGGTGAATAATTCAGGATTAGTTATGTTTTGTACGGTTTTCCATAATCAGTCGGCTAATGGCTAAAACGACAGGAAATAAGACACCGGCAACCGGCCAGATAAACCAGGTACGATTCCAATCATTCGTAGGAAGACTGATAAAGAGATAAATAGCAGTTGCAAGCGGCCAGTAAACCGTACTGATAGTATGGGTATGATGTTTCTGCTGTTTCCTTTTCCGTGTATAATCTTCCTCTTCCAGCAGCTTTTTTGTACTTTCCCAGTTAATGCCTGCCAAGATAAAGAAGAAAACACCGATAGCTACGGATAAGAGCAGAGCTGACAGGGAAAGTATCATGAAAAAGTCATTTTCTGTAAACAAAAGGCATACAAACATTGGGAGCAAAGAAAGAATGCAAAAGCAGGTTCCCACAATGTTATAGCGAGTGTAAACCGGCTTATACAGCTTCCTTTTTTCTTCAATCATACCTGCAACACCGTAGTCCAGTTCAATGGAATCCTCTTCCAGATAGGAAAAAGGACTTGTCTTAGCTCCGCAGGAAATAAAGATGGCACAGGCTGCGGCAATAAGGAGCAAAAGAAAAATCATACCAATACCTCCGGCTGCATTTTCAGAGACAGGCAAAATTCCAGTTTCTGCTCCTACTCCTAAGACCAGAAGAGGAATAGGAGAAAGAATGCATAAAAAGGTAGCAAAAGCGATTTTAGGTGCAGTGGCTGCTTTTACAGAAAGAAAGGCATTCGCTTCTTCCATAGAAACAGAGCGAAGACGAGGGACATCTCCTGCCTGATGCTCAAAAATGTCAGATTCAGAGCTAGTCTGATTATATTCTATCGTTTCCAGTTCATCCTTTAAAAGGTAATCGGTGGAAACATCAAAAATCTGGCTTAGCTGTAAAATTTTCTTTAAATCAGGGATAGACTGGGCACTTTCCCATTTAGAAACGGATTGACGGGATACATTTAATTTTTCGGCCAGTTCTTCCTGGGACCAGCCGTTTCTCTTTCTGAGCTGAATCAGTTTGTCAGAAAAAATCATAATAGACACCTGCTTTCATTTATTTTATGTATCTATCATAGCACAAAAGTTGGTTGCATAACAGCAGGTTGACTTGAAAATTTGTCAACCAGAGGTTGCACGGTGGACAAATAAGGGGGATTTTGGTAAAATTTAAATAGAATAATTAGATTTTGGAAAAAGAAGGTGATGTTTCATGGAAGAAAGAAAAAGAGAAATTGATGGTTTTAAATTTTTAAATAAACGAGATTACGTGAAGGCAGAAAGAGAAAAGGCCATTATAGAGCAGATGAAAAGTGGAGTAAATTGGAAAAATCCTTCTATTGCTTTTAAGCTATATAATAAAATACTGGATAAAAATTCCTTTAGTACAATAATTGGAATGGAATTTTTACGGGAACTGAGGGAAATCATTATAAAATCTGGTATCAGCATACAGGAAGATTTACGGCCGATACCTGTAAAAAAGCAGGAAATAAAGGTGGATGAGTATCAGGCACTATATGAACAGACAAAGATTTCTAATAAAATTAGAACGATTGTAATTGCATTTCTAATATTGATTATTGCAGGAATGCTGACGGTTTCTTATTTTACACCTTATAGTATATTTACGGATTATGAAGAAAAAATAAAGAATCAATATTCTACATGGGAACAGGAGCTTAATGAGCGGGAAGCTGAACTTGAGAAAAAAGAAGCTGGTTTAGAAAAAAATGAAAAGTAGCAGACCTTCACAGTTTTTACATAATTTTATGATAAAATAAGGAACAGACAGGAGGATGCAAAATGGATGCTTTGAAAATTTTAGTAGTAGATGATGAAAGTCGTATGCGAAAGCTGGTAAAGGATTTTTTAGTGAAAAAAGGCTATGAAATATTAGAAGCAGAAAATGGCGAGCAGGCAGTTGATATTTTTTACGAAGAAAAGGATATCAGTATGCTGATTCTGGATGTTATGATGCCGAAGATGGATGGCTGGGAAGTATGCCGGGAGATTCGTAAGGTATCCCAGGTGCCGATTATTATGTTGACAGCCAAGGGAGAAGAACGGGATGAGCTTTTGGGCTTTGAACTTGGTGTAGATGAGTATATTTCAAAGCCTTTCAGTCCTAAAATTCTGGTGGCGAGAGTTGAGGCGATTTTACGAAGGACGAATCAATTGGGTGAAGAGAAAAAAGAAGCTGGTGGCATTATATTGAATGAAGCAGCTCATGAGGTGACCATCGATGGTGTACCAGTAGAACTAAGCTATAAGGAGTTTGAGCTACTGGACTATTTTATTACAAATAAGGGGGTAGCTCTTTCCAGAGAAAAGATTCTGAATAATGTATGGAATTATGATTATTTTGGAGATGCCAGAACGATTGATACCCATGTAAAAAAGCTTCGTAGCAAAATGGGGGAAAAGGGAAATTATATCAAGACCATTTGGGGCATGGGCTATAAATTCGAGGTAGAGGAATGAAGTATTCGATTCGGCTTCGTCTGGTAATGACGATGGTTTTAATAACAGGAAGTATTGTTTTTCTTTTATGGATTGTAAATAGGGCTTTTCTCCCAGAATATTACGAGAAGGAAAAGGTAAAAACCCTGGGAAGGGCCTATACAGAGGCAGCTGCTATCTATGAAAGCAATGAATATGATGAAAAAAATACAGAAGAGATTTCATTGGCACTGGAAAAGCTGGGAGCAAACCAGAGCTTGAATTTGTATGTGTTTCAGTATCATCAGGATCAGGTGGGAAATTATCTGAACTTTTTATATCCGGCTATGGATATTTTTCAGCAGAAGCAGGTATTCAGTCAGATTATGGAGTATGTGGCCCAGAGCTCAGGTAATGGGATGCGACCAAATGGTGGGGACCGAGAACTTTTAAAAACAACTGGGGAGTACAAAATTTACAAAATCTTTGATAAACGTATGAATTCCTATTATATAGAGTTATTTGGTGCAGTAAATGCAGAAACAGGTATTTATGTTCGTAGTAATTATCAGAGCATGATGGAAAGTATTATGATTTCAAACCGTTTTTTGACCTATATCGGAATTTTTGTAACCATGCTAGGAAGTCTGGTGCTTTTTATTGTAAGTCGGAGCTTTACAAAGCCGATATTGGAGCTTTCCAAGGTAGCAGATAAGATGGCCCAGATGGATTTTGATTGTCGCTATGAGGTAGAACGCCAGGATGAAATAGGAACTCTTGGAAAAAGTATTAATACAATGGCAGGTAAGCTGGAGCTGGCAATTTCCGAACTTAAGTCTGCTAATAATGAGTTGCAGAGAGACATTGAGAATAAGATACAGATAGATGAGATACGAACAGAATTTTTGTCAAATGTATCCCATGAATTGAAAACACCAATTGCGTTAATTCAGGGTTATGCAGAAGGACTGCAGGATAACATCAATGACGATGTAGAAAGCAGGGAGTTTTATTGTGATGTTATTATAGATGAAGCTAACAAAATGAATCGCATGGTGAAGAAGCTTTTAAGTCTGAATCAGATTGAATTTGGCAAAGAGCCGGTAAGCTTTGAACGATTTGATGTAGTAGAGCTGATTCAAAGTGTATTGGCTTCTACTGAGATTTTGTTTCAGCAAAAAGAAGCGAAGCTTTTCTTTGAAGCAAAAGGACCGATTTATGTATGGGCCGATGAATATATGGTAGAAGAGGTTATGACGAACTATATAAGTAATGCTTTGAACCATGTGAATGGCGACAAAAACATTTCAGTAAAACTGGAACAGACGGAGGCTGCGGTTAAGATTAGTGTGTATAATGATGGCGACAAAATACCGGAGGAAGAGCTTGATAAGGTATGGATTAAATTTTATAAGGTAGATAAAGCGAGAACCAGAGAGTATGGTGGCAGTGGTATTGGCCTTTCTATTGTAAAAGCTATTATGAATACACTGAATCAGGATTTTGGTGTGAGAAACCTGGAAAATGGTGTCGAATTCTGGTTTGAACTGGATATAAAAAATGAATAAGGGTTGCTGAATGACAAAATAAGTGTTAAAATATAAAAAGTATTTGACAGTAGGAGGTAGACTTTTGAGACGAATAAAGCTTATTTTCTTTCTTTTGGCAGCAGCTTGTATGCTGGCTGGCTGTGGTAGCAGCAAACGGGTTGAGCTTACAAATGAGCAGAATGATATGGTTGCAGAGTATATAGCTGGAGCTCTTCTTCGCTATGATATGAGGTATGAAGAAAAACTGATTTATGATTCTTTAGAACCTGTAGAAGAACCGGATATATCCCCAAGTCCACAGACGGAAGTAACACAGACACCAGAAGCAGATCATGTACCGGAACAGCCGGAAGCAGCCGATACTACAAAAGTTAGTTACAGCAGCTTAAATGATATTTTTTCCAAGGAAGGGATATCCTTATCTTATAAAAAAAGCGGCTTTCATAATAGTTATCCAGAAGAAAAAAATGACTATTTTGTGATAGAACCAAGTGTTTCCAATAAGCTTTTGATAGTGGAATTTAAGCTGGAAAATACTTCCCTGAAAAAGAAAAAGATTGATTTATCAGCGGCCGGTATAAAGTATAGTCTAACTCTTGGAGAAAACAGCTATAAGCCTCTTTTAACGGCATTGCCTAATGATTTGCGTTATCTGAATACAGAGCTTGGAGCAGGGGAGAGTAAAACGGTAATTGTAGTTTTTGAAGTGGAAAAGAATGCAGATTTAAGCGGCGGGCAGCTTTTACTTACCCGGGATAGTATGGCTGCACAGATTACTCCATTATAAGTAAATAGGAAGAATTCGATAAGAGAATCCAGTTTGGAGTCTCTTATTATTCGATAGGAGGGTTCGTACTATCAAATATAAAGAAATCGTAAAAGGAAAATTCATAAAACGGCGGAATCGTTTTATTGCAGAGGTAGATGTTTCAGATGAGGTTGTTCTGTGTCATGTAAAAAATACTGGGAGACTAAAGGAGCTTTTTGTAACAGGGGTCTGCGTCTATCTGGAAAGAAATGAAAATCCAAAACGAAAAACGGCCTATTCCCTGATTGGTGTAGAAAAAGATGGTATAACAGTGAATGTAGATTCGCAAGCACCAAATAAAATGGTAAAAGAGTGGCTGGAAGAAACTCAACCGGAAGGAAAGATTACAGTATTAAAGCCAGAATGTGTTTTTGATAATTCACGATTTGATTTTTATATGGAAGCGGAACAGAAAGCCTTTTGGATTGAAGTAAAGGGTGTTACCTTAGTAGAAGGAAAGACAGCATTGTTTCCAGATGCACCTACGGAAAGAGGCATAAAACATATAGCAGAGCTTTGTGAAGCTGCAAGACAGGGCTATCAGGCAATGTTGATTTTCGTAATACAGCGGAAAGGTGTAGAAGAATTTCGCCCGAATGAACGGACACAGCCAGCTTTTGCAAAAGCCTTAAGGGAAGCAGAACAGGCAGGGGTGAAGATTTTGGCATATGACAGCATAATAACAGAAGATAGTGCTGCGATAGATAAGGCGATTAAGGTAAAATTAGTGTAAAAACTGATACAGAAAAATATAAAAATTATCTTGACATAAATTGTAGAGTGTTATATAATTAGAACCTGTTGAGAAAACACAGGAATTTTGATGGAAAAAGAAAAAATAAAAAAGTCGAAAAAAGTGTTGACAATCAGCAGATGAGATGATATAATATACAAGCTGTCTATGAGGCAGACAACAAAGAACCTTGATAACTAAACAGTGAAACAACCCTGAAAATTCTAATGAAATTCAGAGAATGGGTTCGATAGAACCAACCTAAAAACAGTAATAATTCAGGATATTTAGCCAAGCTAAATTCTGACGAT
>NZ_LNAM01000004.1:0-5153 GCF_001461035.1 Acetivibrio ethanolgignens
ATAATAATCCAAGCCGATGCCTCTCTTTTGAAAAATGAATACACTTCCCAAAGCCGACTGTTTCATCTGCTTAAAATAATATCACATATTTGCCATTTTCACTATCTATTTTCGCCAGCATTTTCCACTACTGGCATACGGTACTCCGTACCATTTTTTAACATTCCATAAATAATACTGATTAATCGTCTGGAAATACAAATCAGTGCCTGCTGACTGCTCTTGCCCTCTGCTTTCCGCTTCTCATAGTACGCACGGAATGCTGGGTTTCTAGGTGTGCCTTTTGAGGATACCTGCACCATCTGAATCGCAAGGAAATAAATTGTAGCCTGTAATCTTCTATTGCCTTGCTTTGTAGCAAAATCCTTACCTTTCCCGCTGGATGATAAATGAAGCGGTGCTATACCAGCAAACTGTGCCAGTTTATTGGCATTCGCAAAGCGTTTGATATCACCGATTTCTGACAGAATCTTCACTGCTGTGATAACATTTACTCCGGGAATTGTCGTTAACGTACAGCCCAGCATCTTATACATCTTTTCCAGCATCTTATCTACTTCCGCCAGCTGTTTGTCATAGTGCTGTAAATCGCTGACAATACTAAGGGTTACCATATCCCTTGCATCTTGGAAGTCATTATTTTTGACTTTGTCACTGGCAACAGCATCCAAGATTTTCTCGCAGGTCTTGGTGGAACACTTGTTATGACTGACAGGAACAAGTTCCTCACGCAAATCCTCCACACTCTTACCCTTCAGATACTTTCTGGATGGGTAATGCTCCCAGAAATATAAGGCAGTAGGTCTGCTGATATCATTGAAAAACTGCTTGTAAGACGGATACGCAATGCACAACTGCTCATGAAGCTGGTTAACCAATCTGGTCCTCTGTTTCATGATATTATCTCTTCGATGCACCAGCTGACCAAGTGACCAGTACGCATCATTCGGGCAGGCATCTGGAAGTTTATCAAGCATATTTAAAGTTGCCAGAGCAATAGCTTCAGCATCATCACTGTCACTCTTTCGGTACATGGCACCTCTGTGTTTCGCCTGACGATGTGAAATAGCGGTATTAACATCTTTTACAAGATACCCCTTATCAATCAGCCACACCGCTAAAGGTCTGCCGTAACCATATGCATTCTCCAGTCCGAATACGACAGTTTTTCCATCAGTATTACTCTTCTTTACTTTAGTTACCAGCTTAGGAAAATCGGCTGGTCTGTTGGCGAAAGTAATCTCGCCCAGTTTGTTATTGTAGCAGTCAATCACTACTGCTGTGTGGGTCTCCTTATGTAAATCAATACCCACATAAATAAAATCTTCTTTTGTCATAAAAATCAACTCCATTCTCAATGTTTGGCAAAATGCAAGCAATCTCAACCGTTAAGCATCTTTCTCGGAATTACGCATCTTTTCAGCAACCAAGTGTGCAAGAGTGGTACAGCTAATCCATTTCTGGTCAGACACAAAATACTCCAAACGGAATACCGCTGACTTTCATGGAGATGGATACTTCCTGCAGAACGCAGGCACTTCCAAAGACTTACGAATCGCTTTGAAAGTGTGTGTGATGTTAACTCTGAATACCGTCGTATTCAAGTTATTTCTGCTTTCTCTAAAAGAAAAAGACATTTTACACCATACCCCAAATCCCTTATACTTTCTGCGATGTAGATTTACCAGCTGAGATGTTTCAAGGCATTTTATGCACACCATATTTCCAGCTAATAGATTTGTGACACCAACTCATATAGTTACTGCTGTTACTCCCGTTACCGCACATTCACGAAACCAATAATCCATCTTATCAACACACACATTTCTTACTGGCAGAATAAAAGAAAACTGCATCCTACTGGCAAAGTGCCATATAGGGTGCAGTGATAAGAAGTTGTCTTTCATTTTTGAATTTATCTTAGCCAAGACAGACATTCTTCTGGATGGCATCTTCCAGTTCTTTAGAACCAATACCGATATATCTCTGGGTCACATTTACACTGGAATGCTGGAGCAGGGTTCTGACCAGTTCGATATTGTAATGATTGTTCACATACACGTTAGTGGCGAATCCTTTGCGGAAACTGTGAGAACCTACCCCGTTAAGAGCCAGATAAGAGCATACTGCCTTCAGATGCTTCAATACTGCTCTTTCTGTAATCGGAAATAATCTTGCACTTGGAGAG
Source organism: Acetivibrio ethanolgignens (assembly GCF_001461035.1). Classification (GTDB taxonomy): domain Bacteria; phylum Bacillota; class Clostridia; order Lachnospirales; family Lachnospiraceae; genus Velocimicrobium; species Velocimicrobium ethanolgignens. The sequence continues at coordinate 2,189 of NZ_LNAM01000004.1, forward strand.
ATACCATGAGCATATGCATAGTCTCTTACATACGAATACACCTCAACTGGCACAGTAAAGTTTCTGTACTTACCAGTCTTCTGCTCATACATATCCAGACGATACCGACTGCCATCCTTCACAAAACTGTCTATCTTAAGTTGCAGGATATCCCCAACACGCAAACCCAGATTATATTCCAGTACCAGCACTGTGGCAATCCGCTCATTAGGCTTATACTGCACACCTTCATGAGCAAAGCCATTCTTCATGGTGGCTATAATAAGCTTGTAGGTATCTTCATCGATTGCTCTTGTTCTCTTATTCATCACACCAACTCCAATCAAATATCATCACAGACCAACCAGTAAAGGTCAGCCAAAAAATGCCAAGTTCCAATAACTACACCAAGATAGTTCCTTAAAATAACTGCCACCACCACAGAACCCACCAGTACCGCCATAGTTCCTAAACCAGTACGAATAAGCACTTTGCTACGAAGCCGTAATTCGCCCAAATTTGCCACCAAAGACAATAGTGGCAGTAGTTACCACCAAAGACAATAAAACGGAACGTAGGGCATTGTATGCAGGCGTGAGGGGCAAGCCAAGCGGAAACCGCAAGACCATACCCCAAAGGCAGGAGCAGTACGAAAAAACCTGCAAATTTACCCCACAACCAATACGCACCGCCAAACTTACCAGCACCTGTCAGCTACCACGTTTTAACACACCATCAGCAGAAAACGTATGTGCCAGAATATCAAGATTCATCAGCTCGAAGCACCGATAGGCATACTCCCACTGGGAATCGGTCATCTTAAAACCTTGTGCCATCATGCCCTTTGCTTTCTGCTCACTCTCTACCATACTGGCAATGACTTTGGCGACAGCAGGTCTCCACTGCTTACCATTGCCAATATCAAGATAAGGCTCTGCTACAAAATGAAGAACGATACCCCTTTCATGACAGAACCTTGCAACGGTATACACCTGCCGAACTGACGCAAAACGATTACAACTAACGGTATAAACTGCATCTCCACTTTGCAGAACCGATGTAAGTGCACCAAGACTTTCAGCATTATAAATGTTATTCCCCCGAATCTTCTTACTTCTGAAAAACACCTTTGTTGTCTCATCATCAAGTGATGATATAAAACCATAAATCATAAACACAAACCTCCTTTCGTTGTTGGTAAACTTATGCCTATATGCGTCATTCTGAAAACAGTCTGTAGGTTCCAAAGTTCCTTTAAGTCAACAAGTTATATTTAGAAAATAAGTTTAACAACCACACCAGTGGTTCATCTTAATTCTTAGTCGCACACTTTATTCTTCAGAAAATACGCAGAAAATCGGTCATATACAAAAATTCAAATGCTGTGACAAGAGAAAGAATCTGCGGATTTATGGAACTATGCAATGTAAATGGATGAGCAGGTTGTGGAAGATATTAGTTAATTTGATATTCGAAAAATCAGAATGAATCAAAACAGAGATGTGATGTTAGGAAGTGCGGATTAAGATTGGAGAATTTCGATGGTATCAACGGATGATTTGAGATTGCTGGAGATTATACATGATTATCTTAGTTGTCGGTATTCATGAGACCCCAGCGAATTGTTAGTAACCTGTCTGTGAATGTCATAATCCATCTTGAAGTGAAACTTAATTGCAATCAAATCTTGAAAAACACTTGCCTTCCTAAGGTTTCAGTGTACATTCTAACAGTTCTGTGCTATAAAAATGAGCAAACAGATATTCTTCTCATACCACAACAACATGAAGAAAATTAACATAAAACCTCGTATCGAAATAATAACGCAGGGTTGGATGCTTTTTACGTAAAATCAAATAATATAAGGTTTACAAGCAATTATCAAAACATCAGTTCTGTGGAACAACTATATTTCTCCATTAGCAGAAATGACGATACTGTGTGGCTTTCCAGCATAGCCCGAAAACTTTGTCCGACACTTTGGTCTAAATGCATTATTCAGAATATACGAAGATACTTCTCAGTCCACTACCGCCAAAATGAAGAACATCTTCCTTTGGATTACCGCCTTTTTGACAAATTTTTATGTCTGAAATACCACTTGTAAGACTGAATTTTATAAAAACCCTTACCGTTTATAGTAAACTTTCACAGAAAAAACGCACCCTTTCGCAACATTCTGTTGCTAAGAGTGCGTTACATCAGCATGTCACTTTTCAATGTTCGTCCGTATACCCAACTCGGCAAAATTTCGCTAGCGTCTATTAATTAACATCATGGATTCTTAATTGCTTCGCAACAGCCATGATGGTTAATTAATAGACAGACAGGAGTTATAGGATGTTGGGAGTCCGAAAGTATAACCATAATAAATACTATACTACACTAATCTCTGTTAATGAAATACCCGTAATATTTTCCTTTTCGATTAAATCTTTAAATTTTTCAGATACAAATATTGGTATTTCTTGCCTATTTGACAACTTAAAGACATCTGCACCATCCGTTTTTTCAGCATATATACCATATTTACTTACTGTATATATTGTGCCTATTCCTTCAATTTCTGTTTCAAAGTACTTCGATTTATCCAAGCATAACGCATCTACAACTTTAATAATATTGGCAATATAATATTGTTTAAAATCCTCTCCATTATTTGTTTCTTTTATGCCAACTTTCAGAAATTGTATATCTGTATTGACTGACTCTAATAATGTCTTCAACCTGTTTGATACCAAGAACCATCCTTTATCATTGGCAAGATAATCAGTCCAAACATCTCCTTCTTCTTTTGCATAGAAAAACTCAAATCTATCATCCCAGTTTTCAAAAACTTTCCCAGTATTTAGTGCATTTTGCTGAATTCCATAATCATTTTGATAATGGCATATTATATCATTTTCTCTTTCCATATCCATAGATAATTTGTAATATTTCATCAATATTCTCCTTATTTCCAGTAATCTTTATACAGCATATCAGG
>NZ_LNAM01000004.1:5163-6881 GCF_001461035.1 Acetivibrio ethanolgignens
CTTATTTCCAGTAATCTTTATACAGCATATCAGGATTTGATTTTACGTTATTCTTTAAATTATCAAATAACTTAAGGAATATATCTTTGTCTCCTTGTGCAATGTTGTCAAATTGTTTCATACTATCAAGAACATATTCATGATAAGCATTTGGATGACGACCCTGATGTGGTAGCAAATCTTTATTCCATGCATCATCTAAGTCTAATCCATACCTGTTTGCTATTTCCTCTAACTGAGGAGTATATGTCTTGCTTTTATTTGTTGCATAGTGATGTACTTGATTAGGTTTAGTTGTTGTACCACTCTTAATCCCAGCCTTACTACCACTCTTAATCCCAATCTTTCTACCACTCTTAATTCCAGTCTCCACTGCCTCTTCTGTAGTTTCTTCCAACACCTCCTTACCAAATTTTTTCTTAAGCATATTCCTTACTACCTTTATTCCATCACCAAAGTTTCCCCTTTTCCCCACTTTTTCCACTGCTTTATTCATGTATCCCAAAATTTTTCGGGCATCACTTATTTCATCTAAGCCTATCACTACCCAGAATAATTTCTCTGCAGCCTTTCCTACTTTCCCCTCTGACAAATAAATTGCCGCATCTAAAACATCTGCTGCATCTCCCAACACCGGTATCATTGCCAGACCATCCATCAATGCATGGACATCATCATTCGTTACTTTATATGCCTTTCTCTCTCCTGGGGGATGTAACATATAATACCCCGCTCTTGAGCCTCCCGTTCCGCCTGGAATAGTATTTTTAGTATTTGACGGGGTTCGCTTCCCAATTAATCCTGGTATACCAGGTAGACCTATCGCTGTTTTACCTATCGTAATACCCGGAGAGAACAAAGGCCCAAAACCAATTCCAAATCCTTCATTCTTTTGATTTCTCTTTATTTCCAGTTTCTCTTTCTTACTATTATTCCTCTTTTGATAACCACTTTGGACACCCTGTTTTTTATTCCTTAATACAACTGTTCCTGCCGTCTTTGCGGCCATTTCACTTGCTACAAAAACTGCTCCAGCTTTTATTGTTTTATCTATGTTCGATACTGCTAGTCCTACATTGATGCTTTCTTTAATTTTAGAGGCATCTTCTTTTGTATCCCTGGTTATTACGGCAGATGACTTTGTATCTTTCGTTACAACTGATGGTTTTTTATTTTTTACTGCTAATGTTACTCCTGAAACTGCTCTGGCTTTTAGTATCTCACCTATCTTAACCGTCGCTGTAGCCGTATTCGCTGCTTTTGGGACAGCTTCTTCCATTATTTCGAAAGTTCGGCTTACCGCTATCGGTAAATTTATATTTTGGGGTACAGTTGATACTTTTCCATTACCTGTCTTTACTTCCGTTCCAGCTTTTTTTGCTTCACCTGCTGCAGCAGCCGCACCAATTCTTATTGTACTTCCCACTCCAGCTACCATACCCCCAGCAACTGCCTTTATCGATGCCTCTATAGAAACATTATACTTTTTCTCGCCTATATTGACAACTTTCTGACTGCTTTTTGTATTTAAGCTTTTTTTGCTGCTTAAAGCATCTGCCATTTTTACTGTAGTTGTTTTTGGAGCTTTGGTTGAGCTATCAGATTTAGACACCTTAGCTTTCCCTGATTTAGATGCTGTACTACTTTTCGATGCTTTCGCAGAAGAACTGCTTTTAGAGGATGTCCTGCTCGGAGCCACCCTGGATACCGGCTTGCTC
>NZ_LNAM01000005.1 GCF_001461035.1 Acetivibrio ethanolgignens
CCCAAAAAAATAAGTCTGTAAGCTGTTTTCCTTGCTTACAAACTTATTATACGAGGAGGAGTAAAGATGAAAAAATTACGAATGTTACTATTTTTTAGTATTTTCTCTTTTCTACTGTGTACACAGACAGTATCAGCAAAGGAAGAAAAAAATGATTTTGAAATCAAAGATGGGGTTCTGCTTGAATACACTGGCTCTAAAAAGACAGTACAGATTCCATCCGGAGTAAAAAAAATTGGAGATAATGCATTTTATAAAAACACACAGATAACTTCGGTTACTATGCCGGAGACCGTTACAGAAATAGGGCAGGAAGCCTTTGCCGGATGTAAAAAGCTAAAATCTGTTTCCTTTTCATCAAAGGTGAAAACCATTTCTTACCGGGCTTTTGCGGAGTGCAACGTATTGAAGGGAGTAGCCCTTCCGGAGAGCTTAACCTCTGTTGGAGAGGGTGCCTTTGAGTATTGTAATGCGGTTACCTATGTGGTAATTCCTAAAAATGTAACAAAGCTTGGTATTGGGGCCTTTAGAGGATGTGAAAAGATATCTAAGGTTACGATAGAGGCAGGAAGCAAATTAAAAACAATCAGTAGATATGCTTTTCAAAATTGTAGTAAATTAAAAAGCATAAAGCTGCCAGACACGGTTACAAGTATAGGAAAGAGAGCCTTTAGTGGTTGTCGTACTTTGACTTCAATTAATTTCCCCCAAAAGGTTACAAGGATACAAGAAGGAGCCTTTGAAAGTAGTGGACTGAAAAAAGTAGAAATACCAGAAACAGTAACACAAATTGAAAAATCTGCATTTGCCTTCTGCTATAGCTTGACTTCTGTTAAGATTCCAGAGGGAGTACAAAGAATTGAGAGAGGAACCTTCTGCTATTGCTCAAAGCTTACCAAGGTAGAGCTACCAAAAGGAATTACAGCGTTGGAGGAAGAAGCCTTTGGATATTGCCAGAAGCTTACACAAATAAATTTGCCAGAGGAGCTTCGGGTTTTAGGAGATAGAGTGTTTACAGAATGCAAGGCATTAAAAGAGGTAGAAATGCCAGAAGGGCTGGAGACAATAGGGGCCAGTGCATTCTCTGGTACAAAGCTTTCCAGATTGCAGTTGCCGGATACGGTAAGAGCTATTGGAAGCTATGCTTTTCAAGGCTGTGCTTTTGATGAGATTATACTACCGGAAAAGATAACTAAAATTAGTGAAGGTATGTTTTATGGCTGTTCAAATCTTAAAAATTTGCTTTTTGATGGTAAAATTGAGGCAATTGGACAGGACGCCTTTGGACAATGTGCCCGTCTGGAGAAGCTTTCTCTGCCGGCAAAGATAAAAACAATAGAACAGGATACCTTTTATGGCTGCCGCAGTCTGAAGGAGATAAAAATACCGGATCAGGTAGAGTCCATTGGTGATAGAGCTTTCCAGGAGTGTACCTCGCTGGAGTCGGTTTCTTTTGGAAAAGAGCTTAAAAGGATTGGAACCATGGCCTTTGCCCAGTGTAAAAAGCTGGAGGCAGTAGAAGTGCCAAAGGGTGTATTGAGTATGGGAAATAAGGCATTTTACTATTGTTCGGCACTGAAAGAGGTTACTTTGCCAAATACCCTTGAGAGCCTTGGTTCTTATGTGTTTACCGGAACCAAATGGATTGTAGAAAATGAAAAAGATAATATGGTTATTACCAACAATGGTATGCTTGTAAAATATACGGGAAGCAAAGAAAATGTGGTATTACCGGAAAAGGTTAAATATATTTGTGCTTCTGTTTTCCAAGGCTGTGACAGTATGAGATCAGTAAGAGCTTTAGGCAGCTTAAAAGCAATAGGAAGTAAAGCCTTTTATGATTGCTCTAATTTGGAAAGCATTCAATTTTCACTGGGTGTAAAGCGTATTGAGAGAAGTGCATTTTCAAGGTGTAATATGCTAAAGACAGTTACCCTTCCAGAAGGATTAGAAGCTATTGGCGATAGTGCTTTTTCTAGCTGTGAAAAGCTTGAAAAGGTAACGATGCCGGATAGTGTAATTACCATGGGAGAAAGTGTTTTTGATGATTGTCGTTCTTTAGAAAGAATTAAGCTGTCGGCTCAGCTTTCTGAGATTCCGGAGCAGAGCTTTTGGGGCTGTAGCCAGCTGCGGGAAATTGTTATTCCGGTATCTGTGGATTATATTGGACGTTATGCCTTTGCAAATTGTAGCTCCCTGATGATTATAAATGCAGTATCTACTAACTTGAAGGTGGAAAGCAGCAGCTTTTATAATACAAATCCGAAGCAGATTATCTGTAGTGAAGATACAGAGCTTTACCAATATGCAAAAAGAAAAGGTATAAAGATTCAGCTATACAAAGAAATATAATACTATTTTTAAGTGGAGGAGAAAAAATGAAGGTAGTTGTAGCAATTGATTCTTTAAAAGGAAGCTTGTCTTCGATGGAAGCCGGAAGGGCAATTGAAGAAGGGGTAAAAAAAGCAGTTAAGGATGCCGAGGTTATTGTAAAGCCTTTGGCTGATGGTGGTGAAGGAACAACCGATGCTCTGATTGAGGGGCTGAAGGGAGAAAGAATTGATATTCAGGTTACAGGACCTCTGGGAGAGACGGTAGCGGCTTATTATGGTTTTCTTCCTGAGACAAAAACAGCGATTTTAGAAATGGCTGCCGCAGCAGGTATAACCCTGCTTCCGGCAGGAGTAAAGGATCCGCTGCGAGCTTCTACCTACGGTGTAGGACAGATGATAAGAGATGCGGTAAAAAGGGGTGCCAGAGATTTTATTATCGGTATCGGAGGCAGTGCTACAAATGATGGAGGCATCGGTATGCTGAAGGCACTGGGCTATGAATTCCTGGACAAAGCTGGAAAGGCTGTTGGGGAAGGAGCGGCTGCTTTGGGAAGTGTTGTGAAAGTAACGGATGAAGGAGTTATGCCAGAGCTTAAGGAATGCCATTTTAGAGTGGCTTGCGATGTAACAAATCCTCTCTGTGGAGAAAACGGAGCAACCTATATTTATGGTCCGCAAAAGGGTGTCTCAGAGGAAATGAAAAAAGAACTGGATATGGCAATGAAAAGCTATGCGAAAGCCTGTGCAGAGTATGCGGGTACGGATTATAGTGAATATCCGGGAAGCGGTGCAGCAGGAGGACTGGGCTTTGCATTGATGACCTTTTTGCCGGCAGAGCTAAAGTCAGGAATTGACTTGATATTAGATGCTGTAGGGCTGGAGGAATGTCTTTCTGATGCAGATTATGTTATCACCGGTGAGGGAAGACTTGATCATCAGACCGCTATGGGAAAGGCCCCGGCAGGTGTTGCGAGGCTGGCAAAAAAGCACGGAGCTACGGTTGTTGCATTGGCCGGAGCTCTTACAAAGGATGCTGGAGTGTGTAACGATGCCGGAATTGATGGATTTTTCTGTATTTTAACAGCTGTTACAAGTCTGGAAGAGGCGATGAAGAAGGAAACAGCAGCATATAATATGACCTTGACAGCAGAGCAGCTTTTCCGGCTTCTGGGAGCAAAGAAATGAGGCTGAAGCATGATAGATGAATTGCGTCTTGAGCAACAGCAGCAGCTAAGCCAGCAACAGATACAGTCGCTACAGTTATTGGCGATGGATAATATAGAGCTGGAGGGCTTTTTGCAGAATGAGCATTTGGAAAATCCTTTGCTGGAGTATAGTTCTCAGGGAACTAGTTTAAGAAAAGGTGAAGTGGATGCTTTCTGGAACAGGGATATAAGAGAGTCTGCTGCTGAAGAAAATAAAATAAAACCGTATCTTCAGGAACAGTTACCTATGGAAAAGTTTACCCAAAAAGAATGGGAGCTTTTTGAATTCCTGATAGACTGCCTTGATGAGCATGGATTCTTTAAAGGTAACATAGAAGAAATAGCAAAAATGAACCATGTATCTTGCCAATCGGTAGAAAAATGCCTCGAAGAGCTGCGGCTTCTGGAGCCAGTAGGTATTTTCGCAGAAAATCTGCAGGAATGTTTGCTACGGCAGCTTGCGGTACTGGGAATTTCCAATCCAGATTTGGAAAAAATTATCAAGGAACACCTGGAGGATGTAGCAGAAGGAAAAATAAGCAGTATTTCCAGAGAATTAAAGCTCTCTACCTTGCAGGTGCGAAAATACATTGCTATGATAGAGCATTTAAATCCATGTCCGATGGCAGGCTTTTCAACAGGCGAAACAAAATATATTGTACCGGATATGATAGCAGTACAAGGCGAGTCTGGCTGGGAAATATTGCTTAATGACAGCTGGCTGGGAGACTATGGGCTGAATGATTACTATATCCATATGATGAAGGAAACAAAGGATGCTGAGCTGTATGAGTATTTTCGGAAAAAGCTGGAACGGGCAAGGTTTATCGTTAATAGTATTGAGCAGAGGAGAAAAACCCTTCTTATGATAGGAAAAACCCTTTTGGAGCATCAGAAAGGATATTTTGAGGGAAAAGAGCCCCTTCGTCCAATGACAATGACAGCCTTAGCAAAGGAGCTTGGGATAAATTCATCTACAGTAAGCCGGGCAATTAAAGGAAAGTACATACAGGCTCCAAGAGGAACATTGGAGCTGAAGAGCCTGTTTTCTGCTGGAGTGCACCAAAACGGAGAAGAAAAAGGCGAGGCAGTAACAGCAAATAAAATTAAAAATCAGATTTTTAAGCTTATTAAAGCAGAGGATAAAAGAAAGCCTTACAGTGATACGAAGCTGGTACAGCTTTTGCAGCAGGAAAATATCCAGATTTCCAGACGGGCTGTGGCAAAATATAGAGAAGAAATGGGAATCCGTGGAAGCTTTGAAAGAAAGGAAGAATAAGGAGCCTTATAGCTCCTTATTTTTATGTGCGAAACAAAACGAAACATAAAAATGAAACAATGAAACAAAATGAAACATATTTTTTTAAAATATGAGAAATTGTAAAATAAAAGTAATGTATTTATGGGAAATGGTAAATAAAATAGAGAAATAAAAAGTTGGCATGGTTTTTGCTTTTATATTTATGTGGAGAGAAAAATAAACCATATAAAGAAAGGAAATTGTTACTATGAGGGAAAAACCTGTTTTGGGAATCATTTTAGGTGATGCTGCAGGAGTAGGACCGGAAATTATCAGTAAGCTGGCAGATAGACATTTTTTTGAAGAGTATTGTCGGCCGATTATCATGGGTGATTTGAGAGTTCTGGAAAGAGCAGCATCGGTATGCGGACTTAAGCTTTCCCTGCAGAGGATTGAAAATGTAGAGGAAGCGGATTGGGAAAAAGGGCTTCCGGTTCTGGATCAGAAAAATCTGAATCCGGAAGAGGTGCCTTTTGGAAAAATCAGTGTAGAAAGCGGAAAGGCATGTCTCGGACTCTTAAAGCTGGGTGTAGAGCTTTACCAGGCAAAAAAAATAGACGGCTTTTGCTTTGCACCATTAAATAAGCAGGCCATGATTCAAGCGGGCTGTCCGTTTGAAAGTGAGCATCATTACATGGCACATCTATTTGGACATACAGAGCCTTTTGGAGAAATTAATGTTTTGGGTGACTTATGGACAACAAGAACAACAAGTCATATTCCAATCAGCAAGGTAAGCGATAACTTATCTGTAGAGACAATTATGCGGGCAATTCGTCTGGCGAATACGACACTGAAAAACTCAGGAATTGAAAAACCAAGACTTGGACTTGCAGCTTTGAATCCACATTGCGGTGAGGGCGGAAAATGTGGAAGAGAAGAAATAGATGTTATTACACCGGCAATTAAAGAGGCAAATAATATGGGTATTGATGCAACTGGTCCATATCCATCGGATATTCTCTTTATCAAAGCCTTTAACGGAGATTTTGATGGTGTTGTAACCATGTATCATGACCAGGGACAGATAGCCTTAAAGCTTAAGGGCTTTGATCAGGGAATTACAATTGCAGGCGGACTTCCGGCACCGATTGTAACCTGTGCCCATGGAACAGCTTATGATATTGCCGGAAAGGGCGTTGTAAAAACTTCAGCCTTTGAGAATGCTGTAAAAATGGCAGCTAAGATGGCATTGCATTTGAGAGGAGAAGACTAGAAAAAGGGGGATTATTAAAATGAAGAGGTTTGGTTCAAAGCAGATAGTTACACTTCTGCTGGCAGTGGTAGCCATAGTATTCATGGTAGTAGGATTTACCCAGCTAGGCTTTTGGAATCCGGTTAACGGACCACAGCCGGGGTTCTTTCCTTCTATTATGGCAACGGTGATGCTTCTTATGTGTATTCTGGCCTTTGTTCAGTCCTTTAAGGAGGAGGAACAGCCAAAATATGAGAGGGATGAGCTTCTGGTTATCGCAGGCGGAGCCGGAATCATTGCAGGAAGCTTTATTATTGGACTTTTACCAAGCTGCTATTTGTTTATTGTGCTGTGGCTTAAGGTGTTTGAAAAATCAAGCTGGAAAGCAACCTTGATTGTGCTGGCTGTATGTATGGCAATTTCCATTGGAGTATTCCGCCTGTGGCTGGGTGTACACTTCCCTATGGGTCTGCTTGAAAACTTTATGTAGCATTCTGGTGATATGTCAAGAACTTTTTGAAAAAGATTTTGATATGTTTTTCAGAA
>NZ_LNAM01000006.1 GCF_001461035.1 Acetivibrio ethanolgignens
TATATCAAAAATCTGGACGGGGGTGTTCATAATTTATTCATTCATGCGTTTGTCGTGTTAAATTACGCAACGGAAAGGCTTCAATAAGATTCCCAGAAGCCGAAAAACCATCTTTTTTGGCAATGGAATTTCCTCTACCTGTATATGCTCCGGCGTTTCATACTCCGTTGCAGACAACACCCGTCTGCAGTCCTTCTCCATCCCTTCCATATTGGCTGCCAGCTCCTTTGTCAGTCCCTCACTCCGCACAGCCAGCATAAGCTCCGTGTCCATATAGGTGCTGCGAAGGTCCATATTGTAAGAGCCAATGATAGAAATGTCATCATCAATGACTATTGATTTCCCGTGACTGGAGATCCCACCATCATATTCCAGAAGGGGAATTCCAACAGCCACTACCTTTTCCTTATTTTGCAGATAATCACTGGAAGCCACCAGATTATCTCCATTTTCAACGGAATTAATCATAATATGAATATCCGGTGCCTTTTTCGCCACCTCTTCCAGTCTTTCATACATATCCTCATTGCAGACAATATACGGCGTATGCACAATAATCCGTTTCTCTGCCCGCTCCATCAACTGACAAAGCTTTTCAAATACAACCGGCTCCTTTCCATAAATCCCGGTTTCTCCCGAAATCAACTGAACATCCTCTGTCGGCCAGGTGACCTTTGCATAATCAAATTCTTCAAAAAGCTCCGAGTTCTCTGTCTTTAGCTTCTCATACCTTCCTTCCAAAAGCTTCCGTTCCTTATCTACCCTTTTCCTTTCAGCCAGACTCTCCTTATCATGAAACAGCTGACACTCCCCGCCATTCCATACCTTTTCAAAATAAGTCTTTACCTGGTACAAGGAGCTTTCCCTTCCAGCCTCAGTACCATTCGCAGTATTATAAATCAACACTTCTCTATCAAAGCTTTTATTTTTTGTATCATAATCTCCGATAAAATAGTCAAAACAGTTTCTTCCACCCAGCACAAAGGCCTTATCATCTACAATTACATACTTATCATGCATCCTCCCCTGAGTCTTCCAGGGTGTCAACAGATTCACTGGATTATATAGCTTAATCTCAATATTCGGATGGGAAGAAGCTGCATAAAAAAGCGGTTTTCCTTCCATACGAATGAGCCCACTAAAGCCATCTACCAGTATTTTCACCTGTATGCCCTCTTCTGCCTTATGTAGAAGCATGGCAAGAATGTCCCGGGTGCTTTCTCCCGGCCGCATATCAAAGGTCGATAGAATAATCTCCTCCTCTGCCTGGGAAAACAGCCGTATCCTCTCCTCCCAGGCACTGGTATTCGTCTTCAAAAGCATCGCCCGGTCACAGCTTTCCTCTGCTGCCTTTTTTTCAAGCTCTATTTCCACCAACTCTGTCACCTTCCGGTATCTCAAAAAGGGAGCTACTGCTCCTATAATCAAATACAACAAGGCCAGCACCACAAGCAGCAGTACCAGCCAGCCTCTTTTCAGGCGTTTTACTTTCATAGTTCACCCTCATTTCACAACTCTAATTTCTTTAAAAATCCAGTAAGTCCCAGCAGTACATCATTATAGGTCTGGTCAAAATCCCCAGTATACCACGGATCCGCCACATCCCTTCCCGATCCGACAAAGGACAAAAGCTTATATATCTTCCCTTCCGGGTCACCGCCTGCTATCCTTGTCATATTCTGGATATTGGCACTGTCCATCCCTATCAGATAGTCATAATGCTCATAGTCTTCCCGGGTCATCTGCACTGCCTGATGAGGTACAACCGGTATCCCCTCTTCCCGAAGCTTCATTACCGTTCCCCGATGGGGCGGATTGCCGATTTCCTCACGGCTGGTTGCCGCTGAATTGATTTCAAAGTGGGATTCTAAACCTTTTTGTTTTACGAGGTGGGTTAGTACACTCTCGGCCATGGTGCTGCGGCAGATGTTGCCGTGGCAGATGAAAAGTACTTTTATCATCGTTTTGATTTACTCCTTTTTGCCTTGAAATGCCCTGTTTTGCGAGAGTTTTCGGGTATTTTATGGTTGTTGTGATTTTGCGTCAAAAATGCAAATTGAGGCGAAATTCAGCATACTTATGCAATGTTTTACTACCGCTTAGTAGTAGAAATGGTAGTAAAACGAAGATGTCTTACTACCATTTTATCTAATCAAAGAATTCTTTATGTTTCTTTATTTCTCGAGAATAGCAATAATCATATACTTTTACAGCCACTTTAGAAACATAAAAACTAAGCCATTTTACAATTGAAATAATTGTTATAACCAAACATATAATTGATACAGAACCAACATAAACATATGACCAAACCAAACTAACATCTGTTAAATCAGAGATTTTCCAGGTTCCAATCGCAAACAAAAGCGTAATTCCAAAAGAAAGCACCGATAATACAACATATATCAATATTTTTGTTATCACTTTAATCATATTTGCTTTATCTTTAGCTTTTTGAATTAGATCCTTTTGTTTTGTCTTAACATATTCAACCTTTTTTTCATATTCCGCTTTTTCCTTTGATAAGGCATTTCGCTTCTTCTCCAAGTTATCAATAACAATTTCTGTATCTTGCTTTAACTTAGAAGTTTTTCTTTGCTCTCCTATCAGTTCATTTCTTCTTTTTTCAACAGCGTCCCTGTCTTCTTCAACTTCTTTTCTTTCTTTTTGTAATTCACAAATTTCTTTTCTTAATTGTATTTTCACATCCTTCTCAGCTCTATTTTTCACCCTTCTAACCATTTCAAAAATAACTTCATCTGTAACAGAACCCTCTTTATTATGAGATATTTCACTTAAATCATTTATTGTAGCATATTGTGATCTTAGCATGATTGCCATCTCTTGACTAATTTTTTCAGTTTCCTCTAAGGAATGTACCTTTGCCAGAAATTCACTCATTATTATTCTTGAAGGTGCACACGCACTATAAGCATGTTCTAGAAGTTTCAACTTTGGTAAATCGCTATTTTTTCCAAATGTTGATAACCAAATAATGGAAGTCAAATCTACATCTGACATCGCAAAATTCACTTCTCCATTTCTAAATCTGTCATTTTTATACAAACTAAAAATGGTGTTACAAATATCTGTATTTTTTGTAATAAAAATAACTTTACAATTAAAAATAGAACAACGCTTACTATTTCCTCTTTCATATGCAATTGCCTCTATTGTATCTACATCATGAATTAAAGCATCTGAATAATACTCATCTTTTTTTGTCCTATAGTCAATTTGCTGATTCAATACATCTCTTAATTGTGCATAATCTATATGCCATTTTTGTGTAGTAATATTTTTTTCATAATCTGGCTTATGAATAATATCTATATTATACTCTTGTAATCTATCTTCTATTGTGCCTGCATAAGCAGAAACATCTTGAGATGAATATCCATTTCTCACAAACCAATTTAAACTTAATTCTAGTCTTGTCTCTGGTGTCTTTTCAAAACGATGTATAATACCCCTTAGCTCTTCTACATAATAATCGAATGTAACAACTTTTCCTCCATTACTAATAATTAATTCTAGCAATTCTCGTGTCGCTTTACATTCTTGCTGCAAATTTAATCCTAAAATATCAATAAGCACTCTTGTATCTAGTATAAATTTTGTACCTTGTATACGTTTTTTTGAAATATCATTTTCAGAATTCATAAAATAATATATGGATTTTGCAACTAATGACCCTTTTATAATTTCTAAAATATCTTGAAATTCTGCAGTATCATTTGCGTATTCTGTCAAAATAAACTGCGCCACATAATAATTTGATTCTGAATTTTTATTTAATGTTATAGCATCCAAACTCTGCGTGTCATCTAATACCGAATAATTATATGTATCAAGAAACACGACCAAATACTCTCTCATTTTATCAGAAGATGCATCTTTCATATATTTTTCTTTATGCATATATTTCTGCATTTTACTAATAACTGCATCTATTGATTTCTTTATTTTGCGGGTTCTATTTTCAAATTCATCTGCATTATATATACTATTTACAGCATATCCAGATGATATTTTTTTAACTACTGCTCCTCTTTTTTGTTTACACAGCCTTATCAGTAATTTTTCTACAACATTAACAGGAATATCCAATCCATAGTTTTGTTTAAGCGCACTTTGAGTTTTTTCCAGCTCAATCATATCATCTATTTTCTCTGGTAAGCACATACACACAAAAGGAAGGATTAATTCCAAATAATCTTTTGTTTCTACTGCCAAATATGATGATAACATTGATTGCGTAATAAATGTATCATTCTTTTTCATTAGCATCACCGTCCCATAGATCATTTTATCATCCTCCCTTATTTATTACAATAAATATATGCTTGGGTTATATATTAGTATTCATCCCTTTAACAAATCTTAAACATTTTCTGCGACATAGGTTTCTCATTCTTCTTTTCAACCTCTGCTTGTGCTTTTCTAAACTCTTCCATCCGTTTCAGTTCTTCCTCGGCATCATCAAAGCCAATATGCGTGTACACATTCATTGTAACCGATATGTCTGAATGCCCCATGAGGTACTGCAGCGTCTTTGGATTCATTCCAGATTTTGCCATATTGGAACAATAGGTATGTCGGCACACATGAGGCGTAACGTTCGGCATCTGCACCCGGTAGATATCATTGTACCTGCCTACCATGTGATTGAATCGGTGCTGCCAGTGCATTGCCACAAGCGGCATATCGTTTTCATCATAGAAAAGGAATCCACTATAGCCATCAATTACCTTTTCAACCTTTGGTGGTACTCTGTCCTCAATGATTGCCTGAAACATCTGTGCCACATCCTCTGTAATGGGAAGTTTCCTCGTTCCAGCATCCGTTTTTGTAGTTTCAATAATGTACCGCATATCTGATGTTCTTTGTAGCTGATGGTCGATGTTAATGATTCTCTTCTCCAAATCAATGTCTTTCATTGTCAGACCACAAAATTCAGATATTCGCATTCCCGTGTGAAAGAGAATGTACACCACTTCATAATATTTACAGTACACTACATCGTCATGCACAAACTTTAAGAACTTTCTCATCTGGTCTTTGCTTATTGCCTCTCTTGTTACCGAGTCATTTACCACAACTCCGGCAAGTTGAAATCCGAATGGATTCTTTACTATAATATCGTCATCCACCGCCATCTGAAAGGCAGGTCTAAGCACTCCCCGGATGGTGTGGATGGAACTGTAGCTTTTCTTATCTTCTTGTTGTAGCTTGATAAGAAACAGCTTCGCATCCGATGTTTTCACACTTCGGATTGTTTTCTTGCCGAAAGGCTCTTTGGCAAGAACTCTTTGCACTGTGACATATCCCTGCTTGGTACTCTGTCGTACTCCCGTCTTGGTTCTGAGATATCGGTCTACAAGTTCACATACTGTCATTTGACCATCTGCCATATTTGGGAGTGTTTCAATTTCAGAATTGACCTGTTTCTCAAGTTCCCGGAGTGACAAGCATGGCTTTTTTCCCTTTGGCAATTTATCCGTTGGTTCTAACTTCCAACTGTAGACAAAATGCGGTTTGCCATCGATATGATATTTATATTGATATTTTCCATCTGCTCTGACGCTTTCTCCCGGACGAAGAACTCTTCGTTTGGAATCACGCCTTGTCTGCCCTCTTCCTGCTTTCGCCATTATACCTGCCTCCTTAACTCTGGATGGTGCAATAAATATTTTTCAAAGGCTACACGGATAATCAGCTTACGTTCTCCGTAATATGCCAAGAAATCTTCTCCATCCGTATTTTTCAACAAATCATAAAACTTTCTTCGGCTCAAGACAAAATATTCAATCGCCTCCGATGGGTTCAAGATATCCTTTTCTCCTAAGTTTGGCTTTGCCATAACATCACATTTCTTTCTGCCAAAAATGGCTGTTTCCAAGGGTTTATTGGGTTCATCGTATATTCCCTCTACACTCCTGAAATAGCAACTACTTTCGGCAGATAAAAGGAACTATATTTCTGAAGAATTACAGATGAATTCTTCGAACTTTGGTTTTACAATTAGGTATCTGTTTCCGCTATACACTGAAAACACACCAAGGTTATCCTCTGCTAGCCTACGCAGTTTTTTTATACCTATATTGTAGTAAGGTGCTGCCTCTTTGATAGTGAGCATAAACTTCTCACCAACAGGCAACGCACTATCATTTTTCTCTGTTTCAACCATATGCATTATGCTCACCTCCCTGCCGGAACGGATATTTCCGCCCCGACTAATGATATTTGTATTGGTTATGAAATCTGCATAACCTTGATTGCTTCTCTGTTCACAAGTTTGCCGTCAATATACTCCATCCCAAGGTAGCCCGTCTGGTCATAAAGTTCGAACTTCTCCTTAAGTGCTCTGACAGCCAAAGGTCTGCGATTGAGAATCCAGTAGTAACTAAAATCACCAAAAGCCAGCTTTGAGGAATAAAAACTTTTCGCATTAATTTTAAAAAATTTATAGCCATTTACA
>NZ_LNAM01000007.1 GCF_001461035.1 Acetivibrio ethanolgignens
CTCTTTCTCAGATAAACTCGGCAATATCTCCTCTAAATCATTTCCTTCAATCCACGAAAGAAGCATATATACATTTTTTCCATCATTACAAATCCCAAACTTCTTAGGCATAGACATGTTAACTCCTAGCTTTGAATACTTTGTAATAATCTCATATTCCTTCTTTTTGGCTTCATATTGACCAATATCAGATACCCTGAGCAGCAGTAATTCACCATCATTCGTTCTTATCTTATACTTTTTATCACTTGACCATCCCTTTGAGATTAAGTCAATTGATTCCCAATTTAAGCTTTCGACAATATCCAAAAACATTACAAAATCCTTCCATCCCCGAAATCAAAAAAGTTGCACCCTGTCCGGCGCACAGCCTTTACCAAAACTACTATCCCAATTCACAGCTATTGTGCCTACAAATTTTTGCCCCCTCTTAAATTTCTATTTTCTATATACATTTTTTCCTGCTAAAAACACAGGTACATATTCTTCAAAAAAGCCCTGAAACCCGCTTAAACTGGGACTTTACGCGACAGTAAACAGACGGTTTCAACGTGCATTGAAACTTTAGTTCGCATTAACATTCGCGCACAATTTGGTGTATTCATAAAATTTAGCCCCCTTTATATCGCAGTCTATTTTTAGCACCCTGCGCGCGTACACCCTCAATGATAAAGTATAAACGCTACCAATGAAAAACCAACTCCAAACATCGCGCCGGTCATCGTTCTTCGTCTATTTGTACTCTCATATGAAAAGAAGTATTGAGCACAACCATCAACCACAATTGGTAACATCAGTAAGCTTCCCAAGACAACTTGAGAAGCTCCAAATGATATATTAACAAAACCTCTAATTATGACCATCAAAACTAGTGATAGCAATACACCTGTACACCTCCAGCACAACACAAACGGTTGACCAAATATTCTAGGTGCTGTCTCTTCTCTATGATTACAAATCGGATATTTTGTCATTATATTACCTCGAATTAAGAAAGGCACAAATCAACGAGATTACAATAAGTGCAATTCCTGCCGGAGGATACACAAACAATAACACCAAACATATTATAATAAACAATAATTTCATACTGTTATTGTCACCCCTTCCCTTGTAAAATATCTCCACTCATCTTCAAAATCTATTCCCATTGAAAAGATCTCATTTATATTATCAAGTGGTTCAAAAGCATCATCATGCTTCAAATCAAGTTTTTGGATTGAATCCACCATTTCAGATATATCTCTTTCAATAAGCTGCAATTCTTCATCAGAAGCCTCATATCCTTCTGATAGCATCATAAATGACTCTTCAACAAACTTCTCATTTTCCTCAATAAAAAGTTTTTCAATATTGGCAGTTAACAAACCGTACTGAACATTGAATAAATCCATCTTATTCAAAACAAGCATTATTAGATTTGTTGAAATAATCGTAACAATAACCTGTAATGGTTCCATTAAAATATCAGGCAACGCAAACTGTTTCTCAAGATATTCGAATAATATTTCGAGAACAATTGTATTTACGGTTGTGAACATAACCTTCGTAACAGAATCGGCTTTCTGTGCTGCAGACATCTTAGGATGAACAATTGTCTTACAACAATTAACAAGTGACAGAACAACGCTCTTTACAATTTTTAGCATCTTTTTCACCGTAGTTTTAGCCATCTCAATAACCATGTCAAAAAATACTTTTACAAATTTATGTAATGAATTTCCAGCTATATTAATGAAAATATCTGCCAATTTACTTTTTACATAAGCAACTATTCGCTTCTCTGCCTTCTTCAATTCACTGAAAAATTTTTCTAAAGTGAGGTCCTTTTTTCTTAAAATTTGTTGTGTTTCAAATAACACTGGTGGCATTACATAGTAGATTAACTGGCCAGCAACAATTTTACCTATAGCCTTACTAGCTGTCTTTCCAGCATCAACTGCGATATTAGCATAATTAAAATCTTCCAAATCACCCAATTGCTGTTCACGCGCAGCCATCATCTTTTCCATTTGTTTTTTATATGCATCTTTAACTTCCTGCTTAACCTTGCCATTCTTATCAAGATATCCACCCTTTTTCATAGCCTCTGTAGCAGATTGGCCCGCATTTTCCCATTGATGAACTGCTGCCTCAACTAGTTGTTCTGGCGTTGCAGACATCGTAATATCAGTTGAAGGATCATACTCATTAGATCTAGGGTTCATATACCTTATTTCGCCATTAACATTGCAGACACGTACATCTCCTTTAGAACCATTTGCAGAAGCTAACATCATTTGCATATTTGCATCCGAATTATAAAAAGCCCGATATTTATCTAAAATCTCATCACTACTCTTTATATATCTAGCATTATACGTAATAGCCTCTCGTGGCATCTTATGGTCTGCCTGAAGGTCTCTTGAATACCAATCCTTTTTATTCTGAGGTTTAGTAGTTGTTTCAACCTCTCTTCCAGACAATTCATCGCGCAAAGTTCCTACAAGCTTTCCGTCTTTTTCATGAATATTTTCAACACGACTGTTACGATAATCTTTCTTTCCATTGATATCAAACTTATCATCGGATCTATCACTCGTAAAAAGTTGCGATTGAAAGCTCTGGCAATCTTTTACTATATCTTTCATAGTCTCCGTATTCAGGCCATCGCTCGAATTGTAAATTGCTTTTCTTACCTCCTCATTATTCATTAAATAATCCTGGTCATTATCATATCTGAAGTGTAAAAATCTATCTGCAAGTTGATCTGCAGTAATATAAAAATCACCCAAATCAAAGTATCGTCTGACAACTTCCCCTGCCAAATCTCTAGCTATATTCTTTGCAAGAGTGAGCCCAAGATCATTTTTCAACAGTTCTCTATTTCCAATATTTATTTTTTCTATTGTTGATAGGAAAAGTTCTCTTTGCCGCATAGATAATGCATTTCTTGAAGCAATTAGGTTCTCAAAATTTCTCTCCATTTTCTATGCCTCCTCTCGCTTAAAAATAAGAAACTGATTAACATTATTCATCTGGGTTTCCAGTACATCCTTCTCTTTATTAATCTCATTCAAATCATTTTCGGAAGTGGTTCCTTTTAATAAATTTGTTAATACTGGAGTGTTATAAATCTTACATGCGATAACATAAAACAAAAATGTATTTCGAACAAACTGATAATGATCCTGAAACTGAGTATCTCTTATAAGATCAATATTGTTCCTAAATTCTACATTTTTCAAACTATTATCCGAAATTATCCTGTTTTTAATTGTCAACGCTTGAAAGAATGCCTCTACCAAATCCATCTCCGGAATAATAACTTTCTCAATATAGCAGATGATTCGTTCTACACAGAAAATATATAATTCGGCGATTTTTTTATCCTGTTCTGCCGCAAACTTCAAATTTTTCAATTCCAGAATGGTTTGTTCGGCTTCAAGTTTAAGTGAATTAAGCTGCTCCTGCATTGATAGATTTTGTGCTTGAGTTTTCTTTTTCATTCCTAATGGGCTCAAGAAAAATGAATTTATAAAAACATCCCCTTTGCTCCAATCTATGTCCTGGATATAATCTTCAATGCTAATAAAACGATGCTCTGGTACCGCTACATAACATGCTGTTTCCTCTTCCGCATAGTCTCCAATCATTTTTACATTTCCAAAATGGCCTAAAAATTCCCCTAAAAATTCAATATTTTTAGAAACATTTCCAGCTCTAAAATCATTTAATTCCTTAATAGAACCATTTAATTCTTCTATAGAACTATTAACACTATTAACATTACTACTAACCTGGTCCTTAAAATCATCATACGTTTTCTTTATTTCCGCAACTCGCTCTCGACGTTCCTTTTCTCCAGTCATAGTTTGAACTTTGTCAGACGCCCAATCTAATACATCAGTAAATAATCCCATTTACTTACCCCCATAATACTTAAAGTCATTACCAACTCTCTTATCTTTACATGCAACAATCTGTCCATCTTCTACCAAGAAAGATAAATGCTCATTTTTTGTAATTATAAATTTGTTCTTTTTTCCTGAAATTACAAAATTTCCATATTCTGAATCATATTTTTGGCTCACATTAATATTTTCAGATATAGAATTGAAAATTCCTCTTTTATACAAAACAATACAAACAACCGCTGCAATTAGTACAATGAAAAAAATGATCATCTTTAGTTTCTCCCTTCTTCTTTTAGTCTAGCATATTAGGTGTACATAAAATGTCACTCATCACTAGATTTTCTCCAATTTCTATATTTTCCTGTTGTAATCCTTCCATCAACAGGCTTTTGAGTTTCGACTGGTACGGCCCATTCTCTTCCTAGTTTTGCTGCTCCAATTATCTGGCCATTTAAACACATAGCTCTTACTCTTCTAGGTGTAATCGACCAATTCTCAGCGACTTCATTAATTGTTAAATATCCTTCAATCATCAAATTTCCTCCAATATAAAAAACGCACTGCTATTACTAGCAATGCTTCTGAAGTGCAACTGGCTACCATATAATAACTTAGGCCCTATAGTTTTGCGTCACATCCTTTCAGATGCTTTGCCTTTATACCAAGTATTCTATACCTTTAGCGGAACTTTGTCAATAAAACGTGGTACTTTATAACCATTTATGAAGCACACAAAAAAGGCCGGTAAGTAAATCACTACGATTCACCTACCGTCCCTTTTAAACTTTATTCAGTTGCAACCTCAAACTCTGTACCGTCATAAAACTTTATCTGAAGCCTGCCATCTTCAAATACTGTAATGTGGTCCATTACCGCCATCATAAGCGCTGAATCAAACTCCTTTATTGGCCCTGCCGCTGCATGCTTCATAAGAAGTCTGGTTTTATACCTTAGCAGTACATCATCACTCTTTATATTTGCTTCCCATTTCTCCTGGTAATCTTCCAGGTGTTCTATTATCTCATTCCAACTCATAACAAACAGCTTAGTGAAGGTTTCGTCAGTAACGTACCTATTGCTGCAAACCTTATGACCGTCAGCCTTGTTGCAGGAGCCGCAGCGCCACTTGGTTATCTTAGTACCGGCTCTGCTCGTGTACTTTACTCTGGAATAAATATTGCCGCAATTCCCACAAATAATCTTGGCATAAAAGGGGTTCTTTTCGCTCATCTGCCCGTAAGCATTTGTGAAATGGTCCTTACAGTACTGGGCCCTTCTTTCAAACTCTGCCTGGACTGCTTCCCATGTTTCAATATCAATAATCGGTTCATGGTCTTCTTCAATATGGTACATCTGAACACTACCGTCATTTATAACTCGTCTCTTGGAAAGGAAGTCGGCTGTATAGCTTTTCTGCAAAATGGCATCTCCCATGTACTTCTCATTTCGAAGCATGGAGTCCAGCGTACTTGCCTGCCAGTTATACTTTCCATCCCAGTTCTTTAACTTTTCTGCTTTGAATATTCTGGCAATATAATCAACCGTTTTTCCGGACATGAATTCCTCATAAAGCCTAACCACTATCTTGGCCTGCTGCCTGTTTACAACAAGGTGGCCTTCCTCATCCATATCATACCCTAAGAAGCGCTTGGTGCTCATTTTATGCTTGCCCTGTTCAAATCTCCTTCGAATCCCCCAGGTACAGTTCTCTGAAATGCTGCGGCTCTCATCCTGGGCCAGGCTAGAAAGTATCGTAAGAAGCACCTCACCCTTAGCATCTAAAGTATTAATGTTTTCCTTTTCAAAAACAATCCCGATTCCTAAGTCCTTAAGCTCTCTTACATAGTTCAGGCAGTCCAGTGTGTTTCTGGCAAATCTAGAAATCGACTTTGTAATGATAAGGTCTATCTTTCCGGCTCTGCAATCTGCAATCATTCTATTGAAGTCATCGCGCTTTTTGGTGTTGGTACCGGAGATACCTTCATCGGCGTAAATATCAACCAGTTCATAGTCAGGATTTCTGGTTATCACCTCAGTGTAATAGCGTACCTGATTCTCATAACTCGATAACTGTTCTTCTTGATCTGTTGACACGCGGCAATACGCTGCGACCTTCTTCTTTAATTCTATCTGCCGCCCGTTCACCAGAATCGTATGCTCTTTTGCTGGTATAACCGTAATGCTTCTCGCCATTTTCAAACACCTCCTCAACTACCATTGGCTCTGTAAAAGAAAGGCCCGTAAGTAAATCGTCTCTAACACGAATTCCCTTACAGGCCTCTTTTCCTTGTTGGATATATGTTGAACATATCCATTCCACTTTTCTATTGTAAACATATCTGCGTCGTAAACTCTTACCACAATTCGGGCATACAAGCATTCCACTCATTGGATATCTTCTTTGGTACTTATCACCACTTTGAATATTTCTTTGCTTTTTATGATATTGCATGAGTTCTTGTACCTGCTGCCATTCTTCTTCGCTGACAATGGACGGGTGATTCTCCGATACATAAAATGTCACGCGTCAAATTATAATTCTCTCCTGTCGCAATCCTGCCGCAGATTAAATC
>NZ_LNAM01000008.1 GCF_001461035.1 Acetivibrio ethanolgignens
AATTGTCTATGCAAGAAGAGTTTGTTTTTATTGCAAGGCAGAGCGATAAATCAAAATTTGAATTACAGGATGCCATTGATAACCTAGATGCGTTAAGTAAGAAGATCATTGCAGAAAATTTGATTGCTGCAGGAAAGGAGTAAGTCTATGTCACAGTTTAATGAAGATAATACAGTTGAACAGCTGTTTATTGATAGTTTAAAAAAGAATGGTTGGAAGTATATACCTGCTGACCAGTTACCACGCGATTTGACTGATGTTATGGTTGAACCAATGGTGAAAGATGCGCTGATAAGGTTAAATCCGGAGATAGCAGAGGAACCTGCAAGAGCAGACGAGGTGATTTACAAGCTTCGTGCTATGTTGCAGCCATTTCCACATGATAACCTAGTGTCTCAAAATGAGGCTTTTAAGAAAAAGCTGTTTGAAGAGAACTCATATCCATTTGGTAAAGATGGTAAGCCTACGCCTATTACGTATTTTGGAACAATGACAAAAGAACAGTTGGCAAAAAACGAATATGTTGTAACAAATCAGTGGGTATATCCATCTGTGGAAAATGGTAAGAGGCTAGATATAGTTCTTTTGATTAATGGATTTCCGGTTGCTATTGGAGAACTTAAAACTCCTGTTCGTAATGCTATCACATGGCTTGATGGAGCACAGGATATTGTGGATTACGAGAAATCTATACCAGAAATGTTTGTTCCAAACGTATTTAATTTTGCAGCTGAAGGAAAGTGCTACAGATATGGATCTGTAAATATGCCTTTACCTAAGTGGGGACCATGGCATACACCTGATCATAAAACAGAAGGAAGTTTGGCAGATGTACGCATTAGTATTACGGATATGATAACCCCGGAAAAGGTAATGGATATTATGCAGTTCTTTACCTTATTCTCAACGGATAAGAAGCATAGAAAGATTAAGGTTATCTGTAGATATCAGCAGTATGAGGCTGCAAATCTTATAGTTGAGCGTGTTAAAGCAGGATACCCAAAGCAGGGACTTATCTGGCATTTCCAAGGCTCAGGTAAATCTTTGTTGATGGTATTTGCTGCACAAAAGCTTCGTATGATTCCTGAACTTAAAAATCCAACGGTAGTTATTGTGGATGACCGTATCGATTTGGAAACACAGATAACAGGAGATTTTAATGCTGCAGATATTCCGAATTTACAGTCTCTTGGAACCAAGGAAGAGTTGATGAACTTCTTTGAACAGGATATGCGTAAGATTGCAATTACAACAATTTTTAGATTCGGAGATGTTGCGAAGGCACTCAATATGCGTGATAACATTATATTGATGGTCGATGAGGCACATCGTACACAAGAAGGTGATCTTGGAGAAAAAATGCGTCTCGCATTGCCTAATGCATTCTTCTTTGGGTTAACTGGTACACCTATTAATAGACTTGATAAGAATACATTTAAGACATTTGGTGCTATTGAAGACAAGAGCGGATATATGAGTAAGTATTCTTTCTCGGATTCTATCAGAGATAAGGCGACACTCCCACTTAACTTTGAACCAGTTCCTATTGACCTTCATGTAGATAAGGATTCTCTGGATCAGGCATTTGATGAATTAACAGATGGTCTTTCTGATGAAGACAAGGGCGAGCTTTCAAAAAATGTAACAATGAAGGCTATTATGTATGATCGCAAGCGTATTAAGAAAGTCTGCGAACATATTGTAAATCATTTTAAGACAAAGATTGAGCCCAATGGATACAAGGGACAGATAGTAGTTTATGATCGTGAATGCTGTTTGATGTACAAGGAGGAGCTTGATAAACTTTTACCAGAAGAGGCATCAACAATTGTAATGCATACAAACAATGATAAAGAGGACCGCTACAAGAAATATCGTAGAAACAGAGACGAGGAAGCTAAAGTTTTAGATCAATTCCGTGATAAGGATCATCCGCTAAAATTTGTAATTGTTACTGCAAAGCTTCTTACCGGTTTTGATGCTCCTATTTTACAGGCGATGTACCTAGATAAGCCGATGAAGGACCACAATCTTTTACAGGCAATTTGTCGAGTTAATAGAACTTACGATGAAGGTAAGACTAATGGTCTTATAGTAGATTATATTGGAATCTTCGATAATGTTGCAAAAGCTTTGAATTTTGATGAAGCCGGAATGAAAAAAGTTATCACAAATATAGAAGAAGTTAAGAAACAGGTTCCGGCCTTAATGCGTAAGTGCTTAAGTTACTTTATGGGAGTTGATCGTACTGTTGAAGGCTGGGAAGGTTTATTGGCAGCGCAGGAGTGTATTCCTACAAATAAAGATAAGGATGAATTTGCTGCGGATTATAGAGTATTAAACAAGGCATGGAATGCGTTATCACCAGATCCGTTTTTGGAGCCATTCAAATTTGATTATGTATGGTTAAGTAAAGTGTATGAATCAGTAAAGCCTACCGATAACAGAGGAGCACTTGTTTGGGCTGCACTCGGAGCAAAAACACTTGAGCTAGTTCATCAGAATATTGAAATCGGTGCAGTTCACGACGACATGGATATTCTTACGTTAGATGCTTCTTTGATTGATGAGTTTATAGAGAAGCAAAAGGATATCAAGAAGACTACAATGAAGGTTGAGATTGACCTTGTAGCCAAAATTCAGAAGCACAGTGATGATCCTAAGTTTAAGAAGTTAGGTGAAAAATTACAGGAACTTCGTGATAAACATGAACAAGGACTTATTACCAGTATTGAATTTCTTAAGCTTTTGTTAGAATTGGCTAGAGATGCTGCAAAGGCAGAAAAGGAAGTAGTTCCAGAGGAAGAAATTGATCGAGGTAAGGCAGCACTGACTGAATTGTTTAACGGATTAAAAACAGAGAGTACGCCTGTCATTGTAGAGCGAATTGTTAATGATATTGATGACATTGTTAAAATTGTACGCTTTGATGGTTGGCAGAAAACTACTACCGGTAAAAATGAGGTTAAAAAAGCGCTGCGTAGCGTTATTTGGATCAAATACAAAATTAAAGACAAAGAAGTCTTTGATAAAGCCTATAACTACATTGAGCAGTATTATTAATTTTCGCATAGTAACTAATAAATAATTAGTGGAGCAGGATGTCGGTAAAGAAAGGATAAACTATATGAATGCAACACTAATGAAAGAAATAGAACAGAGAATGGAAAAATATCTGAATCAGGAACAGAAGGATAATCTTCATAGGATATTGGGGGAATATGTTACTGTTCCTGATGAGGACAGAAACAAGCCGGAGGATTTAGTTCAGTTATTTATTGCTGCAAAACGTGTTGAGGGATGTTCCAGCAAAACAGTTAAGTA
Source organism: Acetivibrio ethanolgignens (assembly GCF_001461035.1). Taxonomy (GTDB): domain Bacteria; phylum Bacillota; class Clostridia; order Lachnospirales; family Lachnospiraceae; genus Velocimicrobium; species Velocimicrobium ethanolgignens. Next base: position 3,325 of record NZ_LNAM01000008.1, read on the forward strand.
TTATGAGACTACAATTAGGAATGCTATTGAGAAAATTGAAAAGAATATAGTACAGATTACAACGGATGATCTACGAATTTATCTTGATAATTATCAGGAAAACAATAAAATCAGTAAAGTTACAATAGACAATATTCGTAGGATTTTATCTAGTTTTTTTGCATGGTTGGAAGATGAGGACTATATTTTGAAAAGTCCAGTAAGGCGTATCCATAAAGTGAAAACCTGCAAAACTGTTAAGGAAACATATTCTGATGAGGCGTTGGAAATGATGCGCGATGAATGTGATGGAATCAGAGACTTGGCACTTATCGATTTGCTGGCTTCGACCGGTATGCGTGTTGGAGAACTTGTTAAATTAAATAGAAGTGATATTGACTTTCAAAGCAGGGAGTGTGTTGTTCTTGGAAAGGGAAATAAGCAGAGAAAGGTTTATTTTGATGCTAGGACAAAACTACATTTGAAAAAATATCTGGAATCCAGAGAAGATAATAATGAAGCGTTGTTTGTTTCGTTACAAAAGCCATTTAACAGGTTGTTGATAAGTGGAGTAGAAATAAGACTTCGTGAACTTGGTAACAAGCTAAATATTAATAAAGTACATCCACATAAATTTAGAAGGACATTGGCCACGGTTGCCATTGATAAGGGCATGCCTATAGAACAGGTTCAGCAGCTTCTTGGCCATCAATCTGTTGATACTACATTGCAGTATGCGATGGTGAATCAAAATAATGTTAAGGAGTCTCATAGGAAGTATCTGGGGTAAATTAATCGCAATTTATCGGGCTGGTAAAAGCTAGAAAAATGCACATTTCACAGGAATTAAGGAGGTGTGCATAATGGCAGTTTATAGGTTTGAAGATATAGCAATTAATAGCACAGAAAAGAAGAAACCTGTGGAAGAAGATAAGTATACATATTTAGGACTAGAACACCTGGATCCAGACAGTATATATGTTACACGATTTGGTGCAGACATTGCGCCAAAGGGAGAAAAGCTATTAATGAAAAAGGGCGATGTCTTGTTTGGAAAAAGACGAGCTTATCAAAAGAAGGTTGCAATTGCACCTTTTGATGGTATATTTTCTGCACATGGTATGGTATTAAGACCAAATGAAAAAGTCATCGATAAGGATTTTTTCCCGCTTTTTATTAAGTCAGATTATTTCCTGGATGAGGCGATAAAAATTTCTGTAGGATCTTTGTCACCTACGATTAACTGGAGAGATCTGAAGGAACTTAGGTTTTCACTTCCGAGTTTGGAGGAACAGAAGAAATTAGCACAAGTGTTGTGGTCGATATATGAGACAAAGGAAGAGTATAAAAAGCTTATAAAAGCAACTGATGACCTCGTTAAGTCGCAATTTATCGAGATGTTTGGAAATCCTAATGAGCCTACTGATCCAGTGCCATTTGAACAGGCTTTTACTATCAGGGATGATTTAAGAAAGCCAATCAATGATACTGTTAGGGCTGATATGCATGAGGAGGCGGAATATCCGTATTACGGGGCTAATGGACAAGTAGATACCATTAATGAATATTTGATGGATTGTACTGCTTTATGTTTGGCAGAAGATTGCGGATCATATGGTCCAGGCGAGAAAACCTCGTATATTGTGTATGGAAAATGCTGGGTAAATAATCATGCACACGTTTTGATACCAAAAGAAAACTGCAATATTAGATATGCAAATGCCTTTTTCAGAGTTCTTGATATGTCTGCCTATGTATCTGGAACTACGAGATTGAAATTGACGCAGGGTAAAATGAAAGAAATACCTATTGTGTTGCCAGATATTGAGCTACAAATGCAGTTTGCAGATTTTGTTGACCAGAGCGATAAATCAAAATTTTACGGGTAAATTCTTTAGGTTACAATCGATGATGGGGTAAACGAAAAAGCAGTTTTGACATTGCAGAGAACTGCCCCTTCGTTTACACCATTTTCGATTTGACCTAATTGAACAAAGTGAGCGTCCGGGTAGCCGCAACCTATGGACTTTCAATTCTTTGTTCCTGTCCATGATTATATATGATTCTCGGTATGAAAGCTACAACATTTTATAAAAAACAGGCAAATGGGCATGACGATAAAACCTCAGAAACTGAGGCTTTTGAAAGTATTAGATGTTGCTCTTTAACAGCGCAGTGGCATTCTCATCTGTGGCTTTCCGAGATGCCCACCACATGCTTTACACACACAAACTTTGATGCCATAAAGATGTTCCAATATTTCAGGCATTTCCATGTCACGAAGCTTTGAAAGATACTTTTTACATCCAAGTAAATTTCTGCAAAGGGTGAGCTTCTGGCTTTTAGTACGGGAACATAGCAGTCCGTAGTGCCTGATGCGGACAAAACGCCTTGGTGGTACATGCATGAGAAACCGCCGGACAAACTCTACACCCGAAATGGTCAGTTCCTTCCACTGTCCCTCATTACGGTAATCCTTTACTGAAAAGGTAACAGTATCATCATCCATGCGGATAATGCGATGATTGCTGATGGCAATACGGTGGGTGTATCTTCCGAGGTAATTAATCACAGACTGCGCACCATTGAAAGTCTTTTTACAATGAGGTACCCAGTCTGTACCATAACAAGAATTCAAGAGTTCCTTGAATGTATAATGGTTATGGAACTTTTCAGCAGTACCATGAAATACAAGTTTATCCTCTTCCCACAGCCTCTTTAGTTCCTCCAGATATTTTCCGCGGAACACTTTAGAAATGACTTGGATGGGAAGAAAGAAATTTTCGCCATTGTCCATCCACCGGTTGTTGGAAGTTAGTCCTCCACCCAGCAGGATGGTATGAATGTGGGGATGAAAGTTCATTTCAGAACCCCAGGTATGTAAAATACAGATATGACCGACTTTTGCACCAAGATACTTTGAGTCGGCAGCCAGTTCACTGATGGTTGCGGAAGCTGCATGGTATAAGGCATCATAAAGGAG
>NZ_LNAM01000009.1 GCF_001461035.1 Acetivibrio ethanolgignens
CTTCCGAAATCCAACTTAATTTTTTGAAAAAAGTGTCTTGACAAATGGGTTCACTTTAATTATAATTATGCGGAGATAGCCACCCAAAAGGATTATGACCGTTTCTGAAAAAGTTAGAAAAAGGCATTGACAAATTACATGATATAACCTATCATATAGTTAGCAAAGGTGATATTCATATTCCTTTGACTAAATATTTAAGGAGGGTTTCTTTATGATAAAGAGATCATGTAAAGGTAGCAGTTGTATAGGATTTCTTGAGGGGAAAATCAATGAAATTGATTATAATTCAGACACCTCAAGAAACGGAAAATTCAACCGTGCTATCGTAAAAACACAGAACTGTACACTTGAGGAACTGAAAACCTATTCAAAGGAATTAAAGAAGTTTAAAAATAAAATTCCCAAGGATACAGGTTTTCCCACAGCTTTGCAAGTTACGGTGGATGAAGAACTTGAGGATGCCTTTACCGAAGTGGAAGAAAATGTGATGTCGGCATTGGATTTGACAACTCTGCAAACAAGGTATGAAATAGAACTCCTGTGGTTCATTTATCTTTGCGAGTTACAGAAGGATGTCATGAAGGTCGGCGCGGAAAAGGAAAGGAAAGAAGATTTAACAGGCCCGGAAATGGTAAAGAGGCTCGTGGAGATTCTTATGCTTAATCGGGAACAGGACAAAGAAGTGATAGAAGAAGTGAAGTCGGCTCTTCTTAAGTGGGAGGTATAAGCGTATGAAACAGCCATTCAATACACTCACTAAAGCAGATGTTGAAAAACTCAAAAGAAAGTCTATCTCTGTACCCTATGCCGGAAGAGGTGTTACTTATAATTTTACGAAATCCGATGTGGAGAATGCTGTAAAGCATCTTGAGACTCTCTATACGGGAATTGTAAGGAAATCGTTCGCTGCGAAAATTCTTTTGCTGAACGAGAAATATTAAGGGGGACGGCATATGGATAATAGAATTGAGGCAAAGAAACGTATAAAAGAACTCTTACGCACTGATTTGGGGTACATATACAAAGAAACCAATGTGGGTAGGCATAAAATCCATCTTACCTTTAAGATGGACAGTAGAACTCACGAATTGCAGATGACCTTTGATTTCGCAGAAAAATACTGTGACATTCTTACATTTATAAGTCCCCGGGTGCTTACAGATGAGTATTATGATGAAACGCTTTATACGATTAATACTATCAATACCTATGTTAAGGCATTCGGAAGATTCTATGTGGATGACTATAATGACATTGCCTACTCCTTGAGACTTCCTTACACCATGATAGAGGAGAGACCGATTGAGACCATATGGGAAATACAGGGGGCGGTAAAATACTACGAAGATGTTTTCTGTATTCTTTTGGATGTTGCTCAAGGCAAAAAGACCTTTGAAGACTGCAAAGAGTTTATTGAGAAGATGTGGGAGTGGTAAAGCAAGTAAATGCAGGACAGACCTGTCGCAGTAATCAGAAAAATAAAAAAGTGAGAAAATACAATGTGTGATTATTGTTATGTCTAACAAGCACCTATCGGGTTCGGTAGGTGCTTTTCTCATGCTTAAAAACAGGAGGTGAGAGAGCGTGGCCAATAGAATACAGGGTATAACTGTCGAGATCGGTGGTGATACAACCAAGCTCTCTAATGCCCTTAAGACAGTAAACTCATCAATAAAGACAACACAGACCCAGCTAAAGGATGTGGAGAAACTCCTCAAACTGGATCCTTCAAATACAGAACTGTTGGCACAGAAGGAGAAACTTCTCGCCCAGGCTATAAATGATACAAAAGAAAAACTACAGACCTTAAAGACAGCAGCCGAACAGGCAAATACTGCGCTTGCCAATGGTGAGATTTCACAGCAACAGTATGATGCCCTTCAGAGAGAAATCATCGAGACCGAACAGGACTTGAAGAAACTCGAAACACAGGCAGGTTCTACGAAGAAATCATTATCTGAGGCATTTACCGAGGCGGGTACGAAAGTAAACGAATTCGGAAATAAGGTAACCGCTGTCGGTACGGGTATGACTAAATATGTGACGGGACCGATTGTAGGTGTAGGAGCAGCATCCATAGCAGCCTTTAAAGAAGTTGATGTAGGTCTTGATACCGTTGCTACCAAGACTGGTGCGACAGGCGAGGCACTTGAAGGACTGCAGGATACCATGAAGTCGGTATATGGCAGTATGGCTGTTTCTGCTGAAGATGCAGGTACGGCAGTCGGAGAGGTCAATACCCGTTTTAAGGTCACAGGCACAACCCTTGAAACCCTATCGACACAGTTCTTGCAGTTCGCATCCATCAACAATACGGATGTGAATTCGTCCATCGATGCCGTGGACTCCATCATGAAGAAATATAATATTGATGCGAGTCAGACCAATAATGTCCTTGGACTTCTGACGAAAGCCGGGCAGGACACGGGGATATCGATGGATACTCTCCAAGGCACACTCACATCAAACGGTGCTGCCTTAAAGGAGATGGGACTTGACCTTACAAGTTCAGTAAACCTTCTGGCACAGATGGAGGCAAATGGTGTCGATACTACAACAGCCATAGCCGGACTTAAGAAAGCCGTGGCAAATGCTACGAAGGAAGGAAAGTCCGCTGATCAGGCTTTATCGGAAACGATAGCAAGCATAAAGAATGCATCTTCAGAGACCGAGGCTTTATCCATAGCAACGGAACTCTTCGGAACGAAAGGTGCGCCGGAGATGACACAGGCCATCCGGGAAGGAAGGCTTTCTGTTGATGACCTTAAGACTTCCCTTTCCGATTATGGAACGGTGGTGGAGACCACATTTAATAATACGCTTTCTCCGACTGATCAGGCCAAGGTTGCATTTAACAATCTGAAACTTGCCGGAACTGAACTTGCAACAACACTCTTTAATGCGATAGCCCCGGCTTTGCAGAGCCTTGTGGCAGGTCTTCAGAAAGCAGTGACGTGGTTTTCAAACCTTGACTCGGGTACCAAGGAGACAATCGTAAAGATTGCAGCCCTCGTGGCGGCCATCGGACCCGTGCTTGTTGTGGTCGGTAAGATCATAAGTGCAGTCGGAACTTTGATGACGATTATCCCGAAACTCTCTGGTGCTTTCACAGCTATCAAGGGAGCAGTGGCAGCCTTTAATGCTGTCTGTGCTGCGAACCCTTATGTACTTATCATTGCAGCCGTGATAGCGGTCATAGCCATATTCGTGGTGCTGTGGAATAAGTGTGAGGGCTTTAGGAACTTCTGGAAAAACCTATGGGAAGGCATCAAGAATGTAATCAGCACGGCGGTGGAGGCTATAAAGAAGTTCTTTACTGCCGTTATTGATTTTGTGAAGAACAACTGGCAGGGACTTTTGCTATTACTTGTGAATCCGTTTGCCGGGGCATTCAAGCTGTTATATGACAACTGCGAGGGATTTAGAAACTTTATCAATAACTTCCTCACAGCCGTGAAGAATCTGTTCGTTAATATCTGGAACGGTATCAAGAACGTGTTCTCAACGGTACTTGAGGCAATTAAGACCTTCGTGGTGGCGTACTTTACATTTTATAAGACGCTTATCACAACAGTGATCAATGCGATAAAAACTGTGATTACCACGGTATGGAATGCAATAAAAACCGCAATCCAAACTGTCATGACGGCAATTCAGACCATCTTCACTACGGTGTGGAATGCCATAAAGACAGCTATTACCACAATAATAAATGCGATAAAAACCGTAATCACAACCGTGTGGAATGCAATAAAAACTGCGGTTGAAACTGTAGTCAATGCAATAAAGACAACGGTTGAGACTGTATGGAACGGCATAAAGACAGCCGTAAGCACGGCCATGAATGCCATCAAATCTACGGTTAGTTCGATTTGGAACAGTATCAAGTCTACGGTTTCCTCCGTTGTGAGCGGAATAAAGTCGGCAGTCACTACGGCATTCACCAATATCGTATCTTCGGTAAAGACCAAGATGAGCAATGTGTTGTCTGCTGTAAAGGACGGATTCACGAAAGTGAAGGAGCATATAACAGGGCTTGCTTCACAGGCGATACAGTGGGGCAAGGATCTGATTGACGGACTTGTAAAAGGTATCAAATCCTGCATAAGCAAGGTTGGTGATGCAGCCAAGGCCATAGCAAGTAAGATTACTTCTTTCCTGCATTTCTCAACCCCGGATGAGGGACCGTTGGCTGAATACGAAAAGTGGATGCCGGACTTCATGAAAGGACTGGCAAAGGGTATCGATAAGAGCAAGTCGATGGTAACGAACTCCGTGAAGGGGCTTGCAGAGGATATGGTCATAAGCCCTACGGTGGATGCAAATGCTAACATGCAGTTAACACAGAGTCAGCAGGCATCTGCCCTCGGTGGAATACTTACAGGCATTCATGCAATCGTAGATGGTATTAAGAACATCGACATGAAAGAGGGAGACATCGTGATTCCTGTTTATATCGGTGGCACACAGATTGATGAGATTGTGCTTTCGGCACAGAACAGAAGAAATCTAAGGAGCGGAGGTAGAGCATAATGGCATTTATGAATGTTTTGGAAATAAATGGCGAGACACTTCCGTTCCCGGATTCTTATGATGTTGACCTTACCGATGTTGAGGCGGAGTCTTCCGGGGAGACAGAGGCAGGTACTACACAGAGGGATCTGGTCAGACAGGATGTGGCAACCATTACGGTTTCCTTTTCTGTATCGAAGAGGTGGTTGGAGAAGTTATCGGGGTTTAGAAACCTTCCGAGACTTACTGTAAAATACTTTTCCCCAGATACTCTTCAGTATAAATCAACACAGATGTACATTGACGGATTCAAGGCAAAGCTGGAACACGATACATCTTATAAGGGATTGTGGACTGTGAATTTTACTCTTCATGAGTTTTAATCTCTGTGATATAATTACTTTGTTCTGGCATAAAAAGGTGTTGTATGTCAAAAACTTATTATGTGGACAGTGAAAATGTTGGAGAAAACTGGATCGACCTTTTAAACGAGGAAGAAGAGAGTGATTTCCTAATATTTTACACTGGTCATTCTCCTCGCATTGATTATGAACACGCTATCAACTTAATGAATGCGAAGAAAAAGCCGGAGTTCATTCATTGTTATGAAGGGAACAACGCATTAGATTTTCAGTTAGTTTCATATCTTGGCTATCAGCTACGTTCGGATGAAGTTAAGGAAATTATTATTGTGTCGAATGATACAGGTTTCGATGCCGTGATTAATTTCTGGATGGAGCGTGGCATGAACATCAAGAGGCTTGCCACCAATTGTGTTCAGACAAATGATTCCAAGGTTGAAGAAGAACCTGTATCGTCTGATGAAGTTGCCGAGCATCAGATTGTAGACGTGAATGCAAAACTGCATGGGGTGGAAAAGAAGGAGCTATATACAGTTATTAATTGTATGGGTGCTACCGACACATCCAATATACATCTTGCTTATATTCACTTCTATGGCAACAAAAAAGGTGAGGAAATATACAAGCATATGAAGTCGGAGAAGTTTATTGCTCCGCCTGTCTCTTGGAAAAAGGACACTAAGGTAAAGAAGTTCGTTGAACTTACTTTTAAGTATTGTAATACTGCCAAGGTTTCTATGCCAGGAGATTTACACGCATTTTTATGTTCCTCGTTGACAGCTAATGACGATAAAAAAACCATGCAAAAGAAGTTAAATAAGAAGTATGGTGGTAATGCTGCAGCGATACATAAAGTCCTCAAGCCTTTTTATAAAGCTATTGCAAAAATAAAGTAGCAGAAAGGATGCCAGAACATATTCCATGTGGCATTGATTCTCAGTGCCACATGGTTATCCTGCTACAAATGTGTGAAGACGAATCCGTAGAGGTTCGTTTTTTTACATTATAGGAAATTCCGATTTTGGAAAAGTAATAAAAGAACAACAGTTCAC
>NZ_LNAM01000010.1 GCF_001461035.1 Acetivibrio ethanolgignens
TATTTTCTCTGTTTTGCCCAAAAAATAAAAGTGCCCTTAACGGGGTACTGAATAGTTACTCAAATTCAAAGATTCGCTCTCTTCAAGCAAGCCAATTATATCACTGAGCACACATTTTTTCAATGGTTTGCCTCTGCACATTATACTGTATCATTTGCACTCTTTTTCGTTCTCTGTATTTATCGTCTAACTTTCTCGGCTTACGATAATTAATGCATGATTTAGCCATACAATATGTCTTATCAATATCTGTTTCACCTACTAGCTTATAAACATCTGGAAACTCGGTAACTAATGCATCAAGCTTCCTCATAACTGCTCTATCTCGAGTGTATATTGTTGCCAACTGTTCTCCTGCATTGAAATTGATTATCGTTTCCTGCTCATACTTAGTTAGATTCATAATGACCGTTCTCCTCTCTTCCCTTGTTTCTCTTCCCTTGTCTCTGTTTCGGTAGTTATCGTGCACTTTGTTTCTTTCTTTGCTTTGGCAAGTCTTTGTTTGATAGAACTGTCTCGTTCATAAAGTTTACGATTCTTTATGGATAAAATCAGCATAGAACCAACCTCTGGTGTAAGGGATGAGAGCTTGCAAATTGTCTGACTGACAATTCTATTTGTAGCAGGGTCTTTTATGCTTGGTAATATCTCATTAAGCATGGCAAGTGTACGCCGAAGATAGCTGATAACTTTTTCATGCGATTACCTCCCTAATCACTTTTTGTTTGTGTTCTTCAGGAGCAAATACGCACCAACAACAATAGCTACAATGCAAAGAATCAACAAAATGCCATTCCCATCTATCTGAATCATCGAAGATTCACTTAGCTGATTGGAAGCAGTTGGATTGAAAATCGAGAGTAATCCCCAGAGAATTAAACACACAATGCCACCTAAACAGCTGATAATTCCAATCAACCATTTTGTTCGGTCATTTGCATTTTCGGAAGTTTCTGTTTCTGAATTACCAGATTGTTGTTCATATTCATTATCATCTTTCAAAAGATAATCTAACGAAACCTTGAAGTAATTGCTTATGGCAACCAGTTTTTCACTCTCTGGTACAGATTGTCCTGACTCCCATTTTGATATTGCCTGTCTCGATACGCTTAGTTGTTCTGCGAGTTGCTCTTGCGAAAGACCACTCTTTTTACGAAGCATATATAGTTTGTCTGAAAGTGCCATGTTTCCTCCTTTCGCATTAAGCATACCAAGTGTACGAGTAGAACACTATACATGGGCGTATGCAATTCCGCAACCAGTAGTTGCAACTGTTTTTTCTGGCGTTTTACTCCTGCAACAGCCAGTCAGCTATGTCGTGGATCTCAATTCCTTCATAGCTATATTTGGGATGTTTGGTTCGGGCAATAATCATTTTCGGATAAGCATCTCTAATCTGAAACAGAGGGGAACATTCTCTCTCAAATGTTTCCTGTCCGGAAATGTTGTCGCTTACCTGAATATAAATTTTTTCGCTGCCCCTCTGAGCAACAAAGTCTATTTCTTTTTGATAAAGCTTGCCAACATAAACATCGTACCCACGGCGAAAAAGTTCGATACAAACGATGTTTTCATATACTCTGCCATAGTCCATATTTCTGCTTCCAAGTATTGCATATCGAATACCGCTATCACACAAATAGAACTTCTCAGAGCTTTCAAGATATTTCTTGCCACGGATGTCGTATCTCTTAATATCATAAAATACGAAAGCATTGCACAAATACTTAATGTACTTGCCAACGGTTACATGATTTGTTGGGGTCTCATTCGCTGTCAGCAGCTGACTGACCTTATTAGGAGAAGTCAGGTTGCTGATGTTATCCATAAGGAACTCACTCAGGCGTTGTAAAACCAGAGTGTCTGGCAGAGCGTACTTCTGTACCAAATCTCTTGTGACAATGGTTTCATAGACTTCTTTGATATAGTTTGTTCTGTCTTTTTCGGTTCTGTAAGCGTAAGAACCTGCTAAACCGCCCTTGATAGAATAATCATCAAAGAGCTTATCTTTATCACCAATATCATTATAATACTGGCAATATTCCTGGAAACTAAAAGGGAATACATGAATTTCAATGTAGCGTCCAGTAAACAGAGTTGCCAAATCTGCACTCAGCAGGAAAGCATTGGAGCCGGTTACATAGATGTCGTACTTGCCCTTGGAATAAAGGCTGTTGATTGCCAACTCGAACTTAGGACACATCTGAACCTCATCCACAAACAGATAGTTTGTTTTTCCAGGCTGATAATGCTCCTCTACATAGCTGTGTAACGCATGATATTCCTTTATTTCTTCATAAGTCAAGTCCATGAAGTCAATGAAGATGATATTGATGTTTTCAAAATGGCTTTTCAGATAATCAATATATGCCTGCATCAGTTTAGACTTACCGGATCGACGAATACCCGTGATGATCTTGATGTCAGGAGTGCCATTCAGTTCAATGATTCTATCGAGATACTTTGCTCTCGTAATTGTTTTCATATAGTCACCCGCTTTCAAAAGTTGAAGGCTTTTCATTTCTTGAAACTGCTTCGATGTACTTATTATACTGTCTGCTAATAGTATATGCAAGAGGCCGCTTTCAAAAACACAAAATATTTTATTTTTTGAAAGTATGAACTATGTAAAGGCAATCCGAAGATTGCCCCAGGCATCATGCCTGTTCTTGGTTATACGGGTTCGTTGTCCTCATCGTCAGCGATGAAGTCCATATCATCATCGTTCTCGTATTCCTCGCTGTAGCCATAATCCTCATCATCGTCTACATAATCAGCGTCAGGGTCAGGCTTTGCCGCTTCTTTTTCCTTCTTCTTTTCCTGCAGCTTCTTAAAAGCGAAGAAACCACCGCCGCCAGCAAGGGCAAGCAGAGCGAGGATAGCCGGAATCATATTGGTCTTAGGCTTCTCCACCGGCTCAGGCTCTGTGACCTCAGGCTCCGGTTCCGTCTCGACCGGTTCAGGAGTAGTCTCAGCCACAGGCTCGGTGTACTTGGAAGCTTCGTCCTCGCTCATCAGCATCAGAAGGTCGGCTTCGTCCACCTGATTCAAGAAGTGAACCGTCTCATCTCCTTCATCATCACGGTCGATGATGATATAAAAGTAGTTGCCGTTCTTTGTGACCGCAGTAATGAACTGTTTGCCGGTTTTGTCAGGCGATCCGACATCATCAACCAAAGTCAGGTTGCCATCGGGAGTGAGGGCAGATTCACTGGCATCTGCGCCGGTATCCATGTTCTGCATGAACATACTCATAAACATCATAAGCAATGCCATATCCATTTCGCTGTTCTGTTCAGCTCTCTCAATCAGCTTCAGATAGTCGCTGTGGACATAGCCATTCTTTTCAGGAACCGTGATCTGATACCAGTCGCCATCGACACCGATCACCTTTACTTCCTCGCCGGGGCGAAGCTGGTCGATGATCTCATAATTCATGCCTGCACCGGTACGCACATTCAGCCGGGAACCGTTCGTAACTACCTTGCCGGTTCCCATGCCATCGTCCTCGGTTTTCCCGGCATCATACTTCCAGTCCTCGCCATTGAAAGAGAATACCACAGTTCCATCTTCATTCTGCATCTCCTCCTCGTTCATAGCGTTGATTGTTTCAGGCTTCGGAGCCATATCCGCATCAAACATACGGAGCAGCTCAGAAAGCTGGTCAGGGGTAAGGTTCGCAGCGTGAACCATCTCATGGATTTCGGAGTTTTCCTCCTCACGGTATCTGCGTTCCAGGTCTTTTACTCTGGCATCCCATTCAGCCCGTTTCTTTCGGGCTTTCTCAAGGTCTGCACCAATTCTGTCTAATTTGGCACCCAATAGAATGTCCTCCTTAATTCCGGATTCTGCCGAAGCAGTAAAAATGCTGTTGCCAGTAACTTGTTTCAATCGAAGCGTAAGAAATCGGGTTTCCGCAATGGATCATCATTCCGTTTCCTACATAGATACCGACGTGCGATGCACCAGAGGTATCATAAGTGCCTTGGAAGAAAATCAGGTCGCCCGGTTTAGCAGAGCTTCGGGGAATAATGTCGCATACACCCATCAGACCGTTTGCGGTCAACCTGCCGACACTCCAACCGTTACCGCAGTTATTGATAACCCACGAAACAAAACCGGAGCAGTCGAAGGAAGTGGAGGGGCTGCTTCCACCCCAGACATACGGGTATCCCAGATACTTCTCGGCTTCACGAATCATATTGGCAAATCGTGTATCCGTCAGAGCCTCGCCCGGAATGTCGTAGTCGGTGTATTCGCCGGTGACTGCATAATCATAAAAAGCAGTCCCACCGCCAGAACAATCAGAATGGCTTTGGAGTGCGTGGTGCAAAACTCCGTGACTCTTTCTGTGATTGTCTTGGCTCCCTGGGCTGCTTTTTCCGCACCCTTGGCAGCTGTTGTCTTTGCCGTACTGTTACCGGCTTTGGCAGCTGCATATTCTTTCTTGATTGCCTGTTTCTGCCGCCAGCGGGAAAATGGGTTGGAACCGGCATCCGGATTGTCCTTTTTGAACTTCTCATACAAAGCATCCACATTGGCTTTATCTGATTTCTGCACCAGTTTGTCAGCCTTGGCATGGGCCTTCAGCTTGTGACTGTAAACGGCGTGATCGACGGTGTAGGCAGTGGATTCCACTGCCTTTGTCGTTTCCTGAACTGACTGAACACCGACGTTATCATCTTCATACTCAGATACTGCCCGATGTGCCTTGGAGGTGAGCGTCGCAGCTGTGCCACGGGTCGTCAGCTGTTTTGCCGTTGATGGATGCTCCACAGCCACGCTGTTGTCCGCCTTGCCAAAACGGAGCTTTGCTTTCCGGGAACCGGCGGCATCCGTTTCCTGACGCAGCTTGGTTGCCTTCTTTTTGGAAGTCAGCTTATCAACCGCTTTTTCAGCTTTGTCTGCCGCCTTGTCTGCACGATGGGCAGCTTTCTTCACCTGAGAATCCGCAAGGTCATTTTCGGTGAAGCGGAGTCGTGTCGGTTTCTTCGCCATGCCTTACGCCTCCTTTGTTGCCACCACCTCATTCAGCTTCGTGGTCATAATGCGGTAGAGTTCCGTATCGGTCGGGAACCGATCAATGAACGGCAGGATCACATTGCCATAAAACAGAAATCCTTCGCCCTCGCCAGAGTTGGTCACATAGGACAGCTGATGGGGAGAGATATTCAGACGCTTCGCCAGAATCCCTCTGTCCTCACTTGCCTGATTCAGCATTGACCAGGGAAACCTCTAAGCCTGACAGTTCAATATTGGCGGGCATCAAGTCCACACCTTCCGGGTGATGAAGAATACCTTCGCCGGGAGCAATCGGCTTTTCCATCATAATCTTTCCCATCATGTCGGAAAGGGTGGGAGACAACGTATCTGGGAACGGATTTCCCAGGCTGACTGTTAATGAAGCCTGCGGGTCCGTGTCTACCAACAGAACCTTTTTGCCCTCCATTGCCAGTCCCACACCCAGATTTTCCGTGGTTGTGGTCTTGCCAACTTTATGTGAAGCTTTACATAATGTGGGTTATGAAAAGCTATACATTATGCAAAGTTGAAGGCACAGATACTTGTAAATAA
>NZ_LNAM01000011.1 GCF_001461035.1 Acetivibrio ethanolgignens
AATTCTTACCAAAAAGGAGCCATTTCTTACCAAAAACACAAACTATTTTACACTACCAACATACTTGATACATATTAAACAAATGCATATTATCTACTGTCTCTATTGTCTTCCAAATACACATCTCAACTCGACCATACGCATAAACTGACATATCTCCAGCAAACCCCAATAGTCTAGGTCTATTTACACCATGAAGTTTCTTTGGTTTTGATAAATAACCCCAATATATGTTGGGATTATTCTTAATAAATACTTCTCCAAAATACGCTGAAATATCAACTGCTATCATAATTGTATTTAGAGACAGCTTTCGTCTATCGCTCATAATATGTGCTTTTATCCAATCTGGACGCATAGTTGATTCCAACATTAATTCTTGTTCATCCTTTGTACACACCTCAATATGATTTGAAAACCAATCACATAATTCAATTAATGAACTGGGTGTTTTATCCAATACCATACGCGTTCCCGTTAAATTAATATACTTTTCTAAATTCTGTATCCTCTGCTCTATGGTATCAATATACCATACAAAATATTGTTCAGCTTGCTTTTTCTTCATATCTTCAAATGATATAAGTTCAAACGGCGGGGTCATTCCATTATATTGCATACATGTCACCTCTTATAACTGTTAATGAATAACATACTGGATTCCATTTTGTGTCAAGAAATCAAGTAATTGTTGAGTTGCACCACCCCGACCAGTAATATCACTTCTAAAAAACTCCCAAACAACAGCGGTAACATCTCCATTTTTCATTAAATATGCATCTTTCAATATCTGCGTTTTTATTCTTCGGCTCAGACAGGTTGGCTTCATATGCAACTCTATTTCAATATTGGCCCACATACCTTCCACCTTTTACACATTAACAAATGTCTGAAAATATTTTTGTGAATTACCTGAGTGTGATATTGCCAAAGTTTGTTCTCCAGTTTGTCTATCTCATATTATTTTCTACGATTTCAATATCCGTCTCACCTACGGTTAAGATGTCTAATGTTTCGTAGTCAGCGTTGACAAACTCTACTTCATATCCTCTCTTTTCTTCAAAATATACATATAAAATTGTACCAATACATCCCATCTTAACTTTGTCTGATAAATTTTTTGTCGCTTTTACTACTTGCAATTCTTCATACATAAATGCGTTCACCTTTTCTTACAATACTCAAAGATCTCAATCTGCTCAATAGAACTAAATCTTTATATATTTATCCTACTTCTTTGTTGGTATCGCAGTAACCAATCTTACAAATCCATCGTTGTTTTTTATCCACGCAAATACAACATCTATCTTCTTCCCATTCGCTCCTACTATAGATATCAACTGATTGTATTTAATTCCATGTTCCGTAACAGCCGTCTGGACAGCCACATTTTCATCAAATACAATCTGTTTTGCAAGTTGTCCTGCATTTTCTTTTGTAAAACCTAATGCTTTTTCAAACCAATTCGCTTTAGAACCTCCTACAGGATGATCTTTATTTAATAAGTAAGTGTCCAATTTCTTTTCTACACTTTCTTTTTGAATGGCTAATGCAACATCATCTACAGAACTGTCTCCATCTGCCATATCCATTTGCAACCATGAAATTACACCGTTTGGCAAGTTCTGAATTCCCAAATACCGATACATTTGAATTCCTTGAACAATTCCAAATGTTTTTACATAATATGCCAGCCCTTGAATATTGGCAAGAACAACAGGTGTAACCTCGGCCACTACCACAATTGCAATGACTAACGCACCAACTTGTGCTACTGTTGTTAATACTGTATATACATCACATACACAATATATTTCCCAAGATAGATTAATATCTGCTTCCGATAAAACCGTTCCTTTAAAGAAACCACTTTCAGTTCCTTTTGGAACTTCACTCCAATTTTCATTCCACCATATACCGCTATGCTTATAATAACGACTTTCTCTACCAGCAATTTTCTGGAATACATTTTCCCTTGTGACTGACGACAAATTATGCATATATAACTTGGAACCTTCATTATTCGTGATTGCAATATACGTTAGTTCCTCAATGGTAAAGGCTTGCTTTTCATTATTCGCTACATTTTGAATAATCTGCCGAAATTGCTCTATTGGAATCGGGTTGTCTACTTTTCCATCTACCATCTGCATTAAATTGTCTAAATAATCAAAAGATGTGCAACTTATATTGTACCAGGTTCTTCCTGTATTAAACGCAATAGATGAATCATTCTCTTTTATAACAACAGTATCGTATTTTGTTGGTTGCAAATCATCGATATCACTTAATGTATCACCATCCGTATCTCTTTTTGACGGATTACTGTAAAAAGACCATGTATCAATTTCCTGCATTTTCTTTGTATACGGGTTATAAGCATGCACCTTGTAACTGGACTTTAATTCAATGATATCTGGTATACCATCATCGTCCGTGTCAATGGTTTCATCTCCTAAAGTAGGATCCTTGTCTAATGATACAACAGAACCGTTGGATAATCTTATCCAGCATCCCTGATTTACTTGTTCTCCCATTTTAGTAATTAATGGAGCAAGTGCAGATGCAAAATTTTGATTAATATTTGCAGTAACTCCATCGGTCTGGCTAACAAGACTATTGTATGTAGAATAATAAGATGGCGTTGTAACCACCGATACAACAAGCTCTTCTTCTACAAGTCTTCTTATCTCATCTGTAAGTGTTGCACCAGAATCTACAGATGTACCATTTTTATAATTTGCATCTGTTAAAAGTATTACATATTTTTTTACTCCTGTACGATATTCCATATTTCTTGCACAATACAACGCATCTACTACGGACTCCGGAGTATCTCCACCACCACTTACACCCAAAGTAGCTAACTCACTTTTAAAGGAAGATACACTTGTATACCAATCATAACTTTTGGTGGAACCAATTCCATCTGCATAAATATCTCTATATTCTACTAGTCCCAAGCGAATATCAACCTTATTTTCTTCCAGACTAGATACAACTGTCTCTATGTTATTTTTAACATTTTGTATTTCATTTCCCATAGAACCAGTAGTATCAATCACAAATACAACATCGGCTTTGCCTGCTTCAATAATACTATCTTCATTTTCCCAATCAATATTAAAAAAATAATCGGGCACCGATACTACCATATAAGTACTATAGTGACTAACTTCTGCTGATATTGTGCAATTGTCCATATTATGTGTTGTGTCTAATAATTCAAGTGCATTCTCTTCTTCGTTGTACCAAGCAATCGCTAAGTCGGTTAATTTATTTTTTTTCAAAATTTCATTACTGATTGTAAATGTTAATTGACTATTTTCAAAAGACAAGTCTTCATCATGAATAAAATCAAACGCAGTTCCTACAAGACAGTCAATATCCATTATTGTAGCATCATTTTCCAATGCCGTTGCATATATTTTTTGACTATAATCTCCTTTTCCCGTTATTTGAATATTGGGTAATGTTCCAACTTCTTGAAGCTGATATTGTTCCACCGTGTCTATTCTAACCGCTTGTGTTACGATTTCTTGGCTATCTATAACTCCATTTCCATCTGTATCAGAACTTAAAGGATTCAATCCACAAGCGATTTCTGTTCCGTCACTCATTCCATCCTCGTCTGAATCGTATTTTATAGGATTTGTCTTATGTAGATTAATCTCTTCATAATCATTTAATCCATCTTCATCCGTATCTTTTGAAAATGGATTGGTATCATATTCATATTCCTGTGATAATGTCAAACCATCTTCATCGTAATCATCCGCCAACCGGATATTATCAATCGGCAAACCTTGTAACAATAAATTTGTGTATATTGCTCTTTCCAAATAATTTTTTTCAATCTTGCCATCAGAAAGTTCTACATATTCAGTAGTATCTATTTCCCATGAATATAATACACAATTTTCTGCTACATTATTTGCTGAACCACCATGTCCATTAAATCCAAACAAAACACTCTGTCCGGCAGTAATATTTGCATTATATCCGGCATTTCTTATTACATAATGATTTCCTTCGTGGGACTCAATAACAGCATTCCAAATATTTGTTATTTCTCTTTCAAAATCAAACTCTAACACCCAATCTTCTAATGTCTTGTCCGTATTATTCGTAATCTGAATGCTACCTGTGAAACCACTTCCCCAATCACTATCAACCTGATATTGTACAGAATAATCTTCCTCTTGAACCTCTTTATTTTCTCCTACAACATTAAAATTTTCTGGGAACTCATTAAATGCTGTACTACCTGAAATACCAAATTCTATGCTTCCTCCAACAACAATATCCTGATTCCAGTCGGCATTCTTAATAATATATTGACTTTCTTCATGTGTAGAAATCTCTGCATTCCAAATATTGGTAATTTGATCATCATATTTAAATGATAAATACCAGTTCTGTATCGTATCATTTCCTGTGTTTTCAATCTTGACATTCGCATTATAACCGGATTCCCAAGAAGATGTTACCGAAAATGTAACATTATAATTTTCACCTTCATAAACTTTTTCATTCGCCACTTTTTTATGCTTTTTATTACGTGGCTTATCTTCAACTGGTTCCACGTTATTTCCCGAAACAGAAGTATCTGTTATTTCAATATTTTCTGTCGATGCTTCATTTTCACTTCCCGCTTCGCTAATTGCAATAATTTCCTGAATTTCACTGGTCGTTTCATTTTCCTGAGCGAATGCAGTTACATTTACTGTACTAATACACATTACGAATGCAAGCACTCCTGCTAAGATTCGTTGTTTTAATCTCTTCATAATACATTAACCTCCTAAAATTAAAAAAGCTGCAATGATAACCATTGCAACCGAACCGTCAATATAATAAAATACGTGTATTTTATTTTATTACTTAGACTTCATGTTTTGCGTCCTTACGTTTCCATAAGTTTGCCCTAATTTGATTATTAGCTTAATAAAATACAGTCTCACTTCCTTTCACTAAAGATATATTCACTGCAAAAGTATACTATATTATTTACCATATTTCAACAAATTTTACAGATGTCTTGTTTATCCCTTTCATTGAAATGTATTAAAAGCATCTCATCCAGTCCCAACTGCTATTTTTATAATTTATGTAACTATTCAGTACCCCATTAAGTACATCTTGATTTTTCGGCAAAATAGAGAAAATAAAATTTCTGTTTCGTCCTCGTTTTAGTGTAAAATGTGGATAGTTTTTCAATTTAGCTGCCAGGTACTTTGGATTTGCGGATTACTGAAATATAACTCCTTAGTTTTATCCAGATAACAGCATTTTTGTGGATTTTATCCGGGTGTTATCAGCATTTAATCTCTGATTTTTTGGGTTATCCACCGTCATTTTGACAGTATGCCAAAATCTTACGATTCGCTTTTTACCCCATTTTCCGTTAAAATAGAAGTATCAAATTTTAACGGAAGAAGGTGGTCTGATTGACA
>NZ_LNAM01000012.1:0-410 GCF_001461035.1 Acetivibrio ethanolgignens
AAACTGTGGTGGAATGGACCGTCATATATTGCAGAACTGTATATGGAAGAGCTGGCGGGCAATTAACGTAGGGACGGTTCTTCTGCCCCGCCCATGCAACAATGGTTACGTATATCATATGAAATGAGAATGATCATTTATATGCTTCGAAAGCCCCTCTCAAATCAAAAAGTCTATCCCTTTGGCTAGTTTACATTTCCTGCCCTTACCGTGTATAATAGAATTGTATACAAAAAGTATGCATATAAATGAGAGTTCATCTAATAGAAAGGAAAAGGAGTTGACAAAGCAATGCGTGGAATGGATAATCTGTTAGAGCAGAGCAGAGCAGAGCAGAGCAGAGCAGAGCAGAGCAGAGCAGAGCAGAGCAGAGCAGAGCAGAGCAGAGCAGAGCAGAGCAGAGCAGAGCA